>JACAFJ010000002.1 GCA_013538675.1 Candidatus Nitrosocaldus tengchongensis | reverse complement strand
GAAGAGATGATGCAGGTCAATGAATAAATATGTTCTAAATTAATACATAGCCATGGTTCAGATCTTCCTTGATACTGCAAACCTGGATGCTATAAGGAAGTACAACGATATGGGCATACTGGATGGTGTAACAACTAACCCTACACTTCTAGCAAAGGAGAATAGCGATCCAATAGAGATAATGAAGGAGATCATCAGAATAGTCAAGGGTCCAGTCAGCCTTGAGGTTGTAAGCACTGATCTTGATGGGATGCTTGAGGAGGCTCACAGACTAGCAAGGCTTGGTACAAATGCTGTCATAAAGATACCCATGATACCAGATGGTCTAAAGGCAATAAAGAGGTTATCAAGTGAAGGGGTAAAGACAAACTGCACACTAGTCTTCTCTCCAAACCAAGCAATGCTGGCAGCAAAGGCTGGAGCAACGTATGTTAGCCCATTCATAGGCAGGCTTGATGATGCTGGTCATGATGGGATGCAGGTTATAAGAGATACAGTGCAGATATTCAGGAACTACAACTTCAGCACCAAGGTTCTTGTTGCTAGTGTAAGGCACCCATTGCATGTTGTAGAGGCAGCAAAGATTGGAGCAGATGTAATAACCATGCCACCAGAGGTGTTGGAGAAGATGATAAGGCATCCGTTAACTGATAAGGGCTTGAGTACGTTCCTTGCTGATTGGGAGAAGGTTAAGAGGACGAACCCTAACATAGACCTTAGCCTTGTACAGCCATGAACCATATATGGTAATTAATTACAAATACAATATTATCACTTGATAGAACAACAAGCAAGCAGCTATCTACTAGATGATGCCCTAACAACCTGTCTCTTATTCTGTATGTAATCTGTTATGAGTACCTTACCCAAGTTTGATGGGCTTATGTAGTATGATCTACCTTTGACATGCCTCTCCATATCATTAACGAACTTGAGGAGTACATCCTCCTCACTGACCATGAGTGTATCAACATCTATGCCAGATCTCTTGCACTTCTTAGCCTCTAGGATGGTCTTTGCAGCGATGTATGGGTCAACCTGTCTATACCTGTAGCATAGATACACGAGTGAACCACTATTGGTATCTACTC
Organism: Candidatus Nitrosocaldus tengchongensis; assembly: GCA_013538675.1. Classification (GTDB taxonomy): domain Archaea; phylum Thermoproteota; class Nitrososphaeria; order Nitrososphaerales; family Nitrosocaldaceae; genus Nitrosocaldus; species Nitrosocaldus tengchongensis. The sequence goes on along the minus strand of JACAFJ010000002.1, from coordinate 64,996 downwards.
TTATGCCATGCTCATCCCTGAGCGCATCGAGCGTAATCCTATCTGGCCTGTAGAAGTGTGAGTACGGTCTAGCATTGAGTATCCTCTCCTTCTCAGCCTCGCTATCGATGAAGCATGCACTTGGCTGCCCATCCGTTATCATGACTACCCTCTTGTTTGTAGCATCCTCCCTGTTGAGTATCTTCACTGCCAATCTGAATGCTGCCTGATAGTTTGTGTAGTGTAGAAAATCATGCCCTGGCTCGAACGTCCTCAGATAGGGTATATCCTTGGGCATTATCTTCGTTGCTAATGCACCAAAACCTAGTATATGTATAGCATCTGATGGGAATAACTTCCTGTTAAGGATGTATAGGCACCAGAGCGCCTTCTTTGCAGCCTCTATCCTGCTTACATCATCGTTGAGCGAGGAGTATCGCATAGTAGAACTTAGATCTATGCAGTAGACAACAGCAACCTTCACCTCATTAAGCATCTCATACTGCTCCAGATCATCAACCCTGAACTCTATAGGTAGTTCTACCCTACCCTTCTCCCTCATTATCCTCTCCACAGCGTTGAGTATGCTCTTTGGCACATTGAGAGCCTTGAGGTCATCACCCTGCTCATACCTCTTGCTACTCTCCAGCATTAGAGTACCATGGCCACTCTTGCTTGTCTCATGCATGCCTAGAGTATTGCTCTTGAATGCCTTTAGTACATCCTTAAGCATGAGCATCCCTATACTCATGAAACCCTTGCCTGTGAGCATCCTCCTGCTTCCTCTGTTTATGTAACCTTCCTCCTCAAGGTATGCTAAGATAGATCTACTGCTCATGCTGTTTATCTCATCCTTACCCTTATCCTCAACCCTGTTGCTAGCATCCTTACTATTCATCCTTGCCATCTCTCCCTTTATCATCTTCTCAACCATCTTCTCCAACTCCTCTCTGCTTGTACCATCGCTGTTCTTGAGTACCTCCTCCCCTATTGCAAGTAGCATCCTATTCATCAGCTCTCTTGGTATCCCTTGAACATCGCTATTACTACTACTGCTATTGCTACCTCTACTCTCATAGTACTCATATGCCTTTGTATCAGGTTGCCACATATACACCCCTCTCCCTTCTATCTAGAACTGGAGGCCTCATATGCCGCAAACCTTCCAGAACAAGCTCGAATATAGATGCCTTTAACTCGCCTATTCTATAACTACTATTCTCACCTATCTCAAGCAGAGTTGTATCTATTCCATGTCTCTTCAGATACTCCATGAACTCTATATGCTCCTTCTCCACCTTGAGCATAACGTTATCTATGAGGCTTAGCAAGGTCTTGAATCTTGCTAGTTGTATACTATAAGCATTCTCATAGTTGGCTTCAATACCACCACTACCATCATCGTCGTTATAACCATCCCCTCTTTCATTACTGCTATTACTACTATTACTGCTGCTGCTACCACTACCACCACCATCACTCCATGGACTTGTTTGGGATATGATGAGCGATCTACCCTTGAACTCCTCTCTTATGCTTGCTAACTGTTCCTGTGTAATATCCATTATATACTCTATCGATGTCTGTTTAAGGCTTTCTTCCATCATTTGCTCCAAGACTCTCCTCCTATTCTCACTACTATCTTCCAACTCAGATAGCTCGAACTTCGCTGCTGGCACTATAGCATATATATCTGATGGTCTTGGTACAGCTGCTATAGCATCGTTGTATAGTGCCCTAACCCTCATCGCCTCACTTATTAGAAGTTCTAGGGAGTGTATGCTCATCCTAACGCTAACACCCTTCTCCTTGTTGACATCTGGATGCTCCCTAGCAAGATGGGTTATCCTAGCGACTAACTTGAGCATGAATATGGGCAGTATTATACTGCTTGTATAATCCACCTTAGCCTCTTGCACCATTATAGCCATCTCATCCCTTAGCGTGTAAGGATAATGCGTTACTATATGACTCTCGAACCTATCTACCAATGGCTCTATTATCTTGCTTGCATGTGTATAATCAACAGGGTTTGCTGTTGCTATAACCCTAACATAGGGCTTGAATATCACAGGATAGGAGCCAGTGGTGAACTTTCCTTCTTGAAGTACACTCAACAATACGACCTGTTTCCTAGGATCTAGAACTGGTAGTTCATCTATGCATAGTATGCCATGCCTTGCTTGGAGGAGTTGTCCTGGAGAGTAGGATTCTATGCTGTATAGAGTAGCACCCTTTGCAACCTTTGTAGCATCTATCTGCCCTACAAGGTCCTTTATAGATATATCTGGGGTAGCAAGTACATACCTATACCTAGACATGCCATCAACCCACTCTATCCTTGTATCTAGCCCTTCATCCCTTATCTTGTACTCACACTCATTGCATATGTGGAACTCTAGAGATGTATGCTCTGGATCACTGCCAGAGAGCAGTCTAGCAAGCTCCTCAGCAGGTAGCAGTGTTGTTGGTATATCATGTATTATACATCCTTTTATCGCAGGGATAGGGGAGAGCAGGTTCCTTGCTATGGTCTCAGCAAGCTTGGTCTTTGCTTGACCAATCTTCCCTATGTAGATTATATCATGCCCAGCGAGTATTGCTCTATCCGTTGCCGCTATAACATCATCATAGCCTATTATCCCTGGGTATGGATTCCTCTTACTCCTCCTCTTTGCTACAAGGTTCCTCTTCATCTGCTCATCAACACTGATATACTTGTAGTTTATCTCTAACAATTGACCAAGGGTATCTATTCTCCTGTAATCTTCAGGTACACCTGGCATAATCTCCATGTAACTTGGTTTAGAGGAGTAACTTTTATACACCAATTCCCTGATCCTTTCTGAATCCATGCATGTATGAGATGCATAGCACTAAATTTAAAGGTTCTTGCCCCTAGCATTTGCTCTTTATGGTATCTTGCAGAGTCAGCATGGTTTTTATTTAGGATGCTAATCTAGCATCTGCAGATGGCAATGAGTACAAGTGCTCAGGAGTTCAAGCATATAGTTAGGGTTGCTGGTAAGGATGTGGATGGGCGCAAGAAGATGGTCGCTGCCCTAGCAGAACTTAAGGGTATAGGATACAACTTCGCCTACTCCATGCTCACAACCCTAGGTATAGATCCAAACATGAGGATAGGGTTTGCATCAGATTCGCATATTGCAGCGATAGAGAATGGTTTGAAGGACCCTACAAGCATAGGCTTCCCTACATGGTACCTCAACAGGCAGAAGGATATGGATACTGGCAAGTATATGCATCTACTCAGTTCAGATCTTGAGTTTGTGGTTAAGAGCGATATAGAGAGGGAGAAGGGCGTTATGAGTTGGAGAGGGTACAGGCATATGTATGGCTTGAAGGTTAGAGGTCAGAGGACCAGAACAACAGGGAGGAAGGGAGGTACTGTAGGTGTTAGGAAGGGAGGCAAGGTTGCAGGAGCACAGCAGCAGCAACAACAGCAGCAGAAGTGAATATGCTAAGGTGAGAGCATGGGCGATGTTAAGAAACCAAGGAAGATATACCATAGACCGAAGAGGCACTGGGACTCTTCCCTGCTAATTCAGGAGCTTGAGATAGTTGGCAACTATGGGTTGAGGAACAAGCGTGAGCTGTGGAAGGCGCAATCAGAACTATCAAGGATAAGGAAGAGGGCAAGGGATCTGCTAGCACTCCCAGTAGAGGTTAGAAGTGCAAGAGAGAAGGAACTGCTCAGATCATTGAATAGGCTAGGTTTGGTAGGGGAGAACGCTACACTAGATGATATACTCAACCTCAAGGTTCAAGATATACTGGAGCGTAGACTCCAGACGGTAGTATTAAGGAAGGGTCTTGCAAAGACACCCTTGCAGGCTAGACAGATGATAGTGCATAGGCATGTAATGATAGGGGATAGGAGGGTTGATAGACCTGGATACTGGGTGCAGAGGGGAGAGGATGAGAGGATCTCTCTAGCATAGATTGGCATGGATAAATCGATTAATTAATCAATCAACTAACTAACCACTTATCAATCTAATCCACATATCTACCATCTAATTTGTCTATTCTACTCAACATAATGCTATATCATAGTTGATCTAATCATTAATTACCGTTTAATCTTCAATCTTAGCATGAGTATAGATCTCATACTTGCCAAAGTTGTTAGTGAGGCAAGGGGCGGTTTAGTACCAGATACTCTCGCATTCTGGTACTCCATAATAGTTGAGAGAGCAAGAGCATTATGCCCAGAGGAGTTGAGGGATAAGATAAGGGTTGAGCAGGATGAGATACTACCCATGAAGTTCAGGCTCAACGTATCTAAGCGTGTAGTACCATTGCTGCTCAAGGTTATTGAGGATGCACTGCAGGAGATGCCTTACTCATCAAGGCTTTACTTTGAGACTGTTTACAATATAATTGCTGAGGAATACAAGAAGGCTGGAGGTGTTATATGAGATTATGAGATTTTACTCATAACATAATCTAGTCTTCATAGGGAGCTCTATTGCATGCTCATATTCAACTTCTATTGCCTTGAGTACATCTCTAGCATCAAGCCTGAACCTACTCCTTGCTAGTGCTGCTACACATGCCCCTCCAGCACCAACACCTTCCTTCACAAAGCCCTCAGTATACGCTCTAAGTCCATTCTTGCTGGATAGTGCAAGCATAGGATCTGCATAGATCAATGGTACGCATCCATAACAATTAGCAGTAACACTATTCACGAGATACCTTATATCTGCACTTGCATCGTTAACAACGTATGAGGTTGTTGCAACAGCAATCTTATCCATCCTCCTACTGCTCAAGGCACTTACTACTGCTAGAACTGCTGCCATCTGTGTTCCTCCAGCAAGTATGACATGGGCATGGTCCATAGCCCCTATTGCTAGACCAGCAGTACATGGCATCATAGGATCTCCAAGCATAGCTATGGCATCTAGAGGTTTATCCTTGAGGGAACCAAACTTAACTCCACCATTCCTCATCCCCTCCTCAACTACCCTCATCTTCAGCGCATGGGGGTTACTAGGCATGCTGCTGCTGACCCTGAACCTTGCATCTATGCCCATTGCAAGCATAACTGCAAGTGCTGTTGTTGTACCAGCAGGTATGCTCTCACCTATGACAAGGCAGTCAGCACTCCTTGCAAGTATCCTTCCCAATTCTAGACTATGCCTGTATATGTATTCAACCTCTTCCCTGCTCATTGCATGCCCATGGATTATGTTCCTTCCATGAGTAGCAGCCATGGTGTAATGAGGTACCATCGGCTTAACTATACTGCCAGAGTCTACTATGCTCAATGGTATACCAGCAAGTTTGAGCATTGCTCTGGTTATTACTGCTGGTGTTGGCTTGCCATCTGGTGTTGCTGGTACAGAGTCTATGCACTTGCATCTGCCCAAGTAGAGGAACTCAGCATCTGCTGGAGGCGTGAACCTAACCAGATCCTTGTTTGCTCCAGCAACTGTTATCCCATCTATCTCTGCAGTCTCTGTGTAGGATGTTATCAGTATGAACCTGAACTCCTTGCCTGCTATAGAGTTGAGGAACTCGATACCCTTATCCCAGTTGAGCGCTACCCCTATACCGCTACCAATGCTATCGTTGTTCTTACCATGATCAGACATCTTAACCACCAACCATTGATAAGAACTCATCCTTGCTCTTTACCTTCATTGCAGGATTGTTCATCTTCTCCCTGCCTATGGTTGAGTACTGCTCATAGCCATAGTCATGTCCAGGATATACCTCTATGCTCTCATCCAGCATGGCAAGCCTCTTGAGGCTCTCATAGAGTTCACCTGCATCCCCTCCAGGTAGATCTACCCTACCGCAGGAGCCAACGAAGAGTGTATCCCCTGTAAACAACTTGTTTTCAGCAAGTAAACATATGCTATCCTTTGAGTGCCCTGGTGTGTATAGAACCTTCATCTTGAGGTTACCCAATGCTATAACATCATTATCATCAACAGCAACATCCTTATCTAGTGGAGAGTTCTTGTGCATGACTATCCTTGCACCTGTTAGAGCCTTCAACTGCTCATTACCAAGCACGTGATCGAAGTGTGTATGCGTATTTATAATATACTCTAACTTTAAGCCATGGCGAAGCTCATCCAACACAATCTCTAGATCCCATGATGGGTCTATCACTGCTACAACCTTACTTGCCTCATCCCCTACAATGTATGTAAAGTTTGCCATCCTTCCTACCCTGATCTGTCTGAGTATCATGCCGATCGCCATCCACCTAGTAGCAACCATCCTACTACTATTAAATAAATGAACCTACAAGACATCAGCCTCTGGAGGTATACCTATGGGCCATACTATTATCTTGCCACAGATACTGCTACTAACAAATAAACCTCTCTTTGCCCTATGGAACGTTACTGTAGCATCGGCCATAACACACTTATCATATCTTCCAGTATCTGGGTCTAGGCCAGATGGTACATCAACTGCAACCTTGTATGCCTTGCTAGCATTTATTGCATCTATAATGCTTGAGTGAGGTTCCCTTATGCTACCCTTTATGCCAGTACCGAATATGCCATCAACTATTATATCTGCACTTACTACCATATCCTTTATATCATCGGGCCCTTGAGCGTTGAGTTGTACAAGTCTCAGGCTATTGCTCATCCTCTCCAGTATCCTCCAATTAGTCCTTGCCTCTTCAGTCCTTATATCCATGCTACTACCAAGGAGTATAACTCTCACATCTGCCCTATAGTATGTTAGATGCCTTGCTGCAACCATCGCATCGCCCCCATTGTTACCTAGCCCTGCTATAACTGCAATATTCTTCCTCTCAGGGTTAGGGTACGAAGATGCTATATGATGAGCAACACCTGCCCCTGCATTCTCCATCATGAGTAGCCTTGTAACGCCCATTGTATGAGCCCTCTCCTCTATCCTCATCATCTCTTGCGTTGTTATAGCATCCATAGCCAAACCTATATTGAAGGTGTATTTATTTATAGCATATATGCTAGATATGGTATGAGTCTGAACCTGGGTCTGGATTACCTGAAGGACTCTCTAGATAGTATGATGGAATCACTCAAGGCATTGGAAGAGAGGAGGGAGAGGCTCATCAAGGGCTCAAGGGATGTACTCATGCTATGCAGCAAGGCAATAGTAAACATACATATCAATGATCTTAATACTGCAGGTGAGCAGATAGCAAGGGCAACAAGCATTATGGGTGAGCTGAGGCAGGTAGCAATGGACCATCCAAACCTGCAGGTGTATCTTGTGAGTGCAGAGGCGGAACTTGTTGAGGCAAGGACCCTCTACAGCATAGTTAGAGAGTATAGAGTGCCAGTTACAGATGGGTTAAGCATCGTTAGCATAAAGGCATACCTCCTAGGCCTACTAGATTGTATAGGGGAGTTGAAGAGGCAGGTATATGATAGGGTTAGGGAGGGTAAGAGTAGTGATGCATTGAGGTTGTTTGGTATGATGGAGTCATTGTATGCAATGCTACTCCCATTCTCAGCATACGATAACATAGTTCAAGGTGTAAGGAGGAAGGTAGATGTTGCAAGGATGCTCATAGAGGATGTTAGGGCAATGCTTACTGAAGAGGTTAGGAGAAGTGCAATGCTGGAGGTTATGCAGAGGGTGGAGAAGGATGTTGAAGGTAAGGTAGAGAAGAAGAGATAGATGGTAGAATGATAGTTGCAGGGTAACTAAATAATTGAATTATAGAACCGTGTAATATCAAGGGATGTTTACACAAGAGCAGATTGAATCAGTAAAGCGGTATCAGTCTAGTATGGCCCATAAGGTTATAGCATATGACGTTGTTGATGTTAAAAGCATAAGGTATGTGGTTGGTGTTGATACAGCATACAAGGATGATAGGGCATTTGCAGCAGCGGTTATGGTTGATAGGCTTGATGGCAGGATAGTGCATGAGTCAAGTAGCATAAGCAGGGTATACATACCATACATACCAGGACTACTATTTCTAAGGGAGGGTGCGCCAATGTTGAATGTGTTGAGGAGTATGCTCAAGCATGTGTATGGGAGGTATTCAGGCCCAGGCATAGATGACTGCATTATCCTTGTGGATGGTAATGGCATGCTCCACCCAAGGTTATTCGGGCTTGCATGCTACATAGGCATAATCATAGATATCCCAACGATAGGAGTAAGCAAGTCCCTGCTATGTGGCACAATCAGTAAGAGCAATGGTCCAGAGAGGGTTATGCTGAATTGCAGGGAGGTTGCTAGGGTGGTAGAGTACAATGGTAAGAGGATATACGTTAGCATAGGGCATAAGATAAGCTTGGATAGTGCAGAGAGTATAGTTAGATCACTCATCCATTATTATGGAGTAGGAATGAGAGCAGAAGGGATGAAGGTAAGAGGAGCAGTAGCAACAACAACAACAAGAAGGTCAGTACAACAATCATCCATACTGCCAGAGCCATTGAGACTTGCACATATTTCTGCTAATGCACTGCGTAGATCTCAGGCCTTACCTTGAACCTCTCGAATGCATCGTTCAGTATTGTCATAAGCCTTTTATGCCACTCTTTAAACCCTTCTGGGCTGCTAGGATAGTTCCTGTAGTGCTCAACGAGAACCCTGTTGACCTCTGCTGTGTACCTCAAGCCCTCAGCCGTCCTCCTGTTCAATGCTCCTCTTATCAGCATGCTTATCTTATCCACATACCCAAAGTCTGGATGCTCCCCCTTGCTTATCTTCTCAACATCCAGCCTAGATATAAAGTGCTTCATCCCGTAGTTTATCTGCTCATTTGAGAGCGTCTGCAGGAACCTCCTGAACACCTCAAGCCCTGCTGTCTTGTAGCCATACTCATCAACGAAGTCTATGTTGTACCTCCATAGCCCATGCTCACTCACATCTTTGCTCTCAACAGCATAAACAGCATCCCTGCCTGCTATAACCCCTGCAATTATCGCTGGACCTATACCTCCAGCATCTAAAGGCTTTGGCATCCATGCAGAGTCCCCAACGAGCATGTATCCATTTGCTACTAAGCAGTCATTCTGTCTCCTAACAGATACCTGCCATGTACCCCAAGCATTGCCATCATCATCCCTGCCATCTGCAAGTCTCGGGTTGCTTATCGCTGGGTTGCTTGCTACATAAGCATCTATGAGCGATTTGAGCGTATCATTACTCTTCAGCATCATATTCCTCAACTCAAGGCTCCTATGCTGAACCCCTAAGCCTACGTTCACCTTCCTATCTGATTTGGGGAATACCCAGGCATAGCCACCTGGAGCAATCATCTGATCAAGATGGATTATCGCATAATCTGGATCGAAGTATGTTCTATCCTCTTTAGCAGGATCGAATGTTAGGATGTATCTTCCAGTAGCCTCTATATCATCCTTGTCTATGCTCCTCTGTATGTATGTGTGTATAGGTAGGGTAGATCTTAGCATCGATGCTATACCAGTACAATCTATCACAACCCTTGCCCTAGCCTTGAATGGTTGATTACTGCCCATATCTATGCCTTGAACGCCCTTAACATAACCATCATCTGCTATAACCTGCCTAAGCATCACATTCCATCTGAACTCTATGCCTAACTTCTTTGCATACTCTACCTGCTTGAATGGTAATATCCTTCTATTCAGTATGTAGCCATCACCCTCAAAGTATATTGGTGTCTCATGGTCTGGAGAGTATGCTACTACTCCCTTCACATTATGCTCTATCTCAGGCCTATCCCATCTCAACCCTGTATGCCTTGCCAGATAGTCAACATTGTTCTTGCCTACGGCATCGCCACACACCCAACCATTCAGGGTCTTCTTCCCTGCCTCATGCTCTGGATTCTTATCGATGAGGAGTATTCTAAGGTTGTTGTTGTGCTTTGCAGCGCTTATCGCTGCTATCGTACCTGCTATACCAGCCCCAGCAACTATTATATCGTAATCATAACCATTGCTGTGCATGCAAGGGCATAGAGCATCTACTACTTAAAAACTCTTTCTTCAAGGAGTAGGTTCTTTATTATTACCTACCTGTCCATTCCTTAATTCATTCACCTACTTATCCTAGTTGATTCATAATGAAGGGTTATGTTATGTTGGGTCGGATTGTCGCGAGGTCTTCATTGCTTGCTAGGCTCAGCCTGGAGCGGCTCTCACCTCATCCCCATCTATATTATACCTTGCTCCTAATAATTCTTGCCTTGTCTTACCTCCCTCTTACGTAATGCCTTCAACGTTCCAGATGTTTTTACTGTACGTATTCCTAGTGTAGAGAGTATATGCATTACATGAGCATAGTACTCAAGGTTGCATCTAACTATGACTGGGAACAGCATCATTCTACCATGAGTATAGAGATTCCTTCTTCTTACATTCTGAGTATCATCATACTCCACCTTCTCCTCAACCCTGTTGCTAGCATGTAACATCTGTCTACCTCCTCCTCTTTCTCTCTCCTCCCCCTCTTCCTCCCCCTTTCTATTCTCTTCATTACCCTTACCATATCTACTCTTGCTGCATACAAGTGAGATCCTTGCATGATCAAGTTCCTCCCTACCAAACCTCTCAGCATACGCATCCCTTATCCTCTTGATGATGGTCTTGTGGTAATCACCATACCCATGTAAAGAAGCAGCATCTACGTATGCAAGTATATACCTCTTCTTATACCTCATCTGAACCAACCAGCGCATCCCTTAGTGCATCGAGTGTTGCTCTATGCATGCGCCTTGCAACCTTGAGCCTTATCCTTACTGCATCTGATTGCGAGAGCTTTATCTTCCCATTAACCATCTCCTGCTTGCTTATCCTTACGTAGAGTGATGATCTATTATCCGTGTAGAGATCAAACTCTCTATACATGGATGAAATATCTGCATTACTCAATGATCCTACAAGTCTACCAGCAAGATACCTTACATCATCACCCCTAACACTTGCCTTTAACAGTACTATCTCATTACCATGATGCCCAGTTAGTATCTCTCTAGTTAGCATACTACTCCTTATACCTAGGGTATTGTTTAGAGCATCGATGATCTTATCCAGATTCTCTGTAGCATGCACTATAAGTTCTACCTCTGCAGATGTGAACATTGCATAGACATCTTTCTTCATACTCATACCTCCCTTCCTTGCTTGCTTGCTATATCTGTAACATTCTATAATTTAGAGGTTCTATTACGCTATGCTGCACTACATGACAGTGCATATACATCTAGCAGACTCTAGCCTTATATATGGAGACCCTTCACCTATCCTAAACCCGTACTGCTCATCCCTGTATGGTTTGAGTATAGCAACTCTGCTTATGGCATCTATACCCTTCAGTATGTTCCTAACACTATCCTGTATGCTTATGCCCTTTATAGCATACTTTATCTCCCTATCCTTCACATGGTACGCTATTACAGGCTTGATCTCAACTATACCCCTTACAGTATCTGCACTTACTCTACTGACTCCCCTCATGAGTATACACTCTTTAGCATCGCTGATCATCTCATCAACATACCAGTCCATGGGCTTTATGTATACATTGCTTATGGTTGGCTTTGGTATACCACCATCAATCCCTCTTGCATTGCCTGGAGTAGAGTACTCATCATTACGAGTAGAAGCGGTAAGCCTTGTATGCAATAGGCTAATGGTATCCCTGTTAAGGAGTACCTTCCTCCTCCCTCTTACTCCTTCATCATCCCATGTGAATGAACCATAACCATTTGGCAGGGTTGGGTCATCTACAACCTCAACACCTTCATGCATATGGATGGATGAGAATATCCTTGGATTGAACATATCTGCCTCAAGCATCTTCCCTACAAGCCTTGCAAGTGCACCACCAGCCTCACTATCCAGTATAACCTTGAACCTCTTGCCAGACTCTAGTATGGAGAACTGCTTTGCATGTATTAGATGGTTCATCATGCTTATCATATCATCTAGAGCATCATCCATACTTTTACGCTTGAGTACATCTATTCCTCCTCTACCTCCCATACTCTCACTAACTTGTATGATATCCCCATGATGCTTCATCGTTAGCCTTATCTCTATGGTTATAGTTGTCATGTACTCTCTAACATTAGTGCCTTCACTACTAACCAACCCATCATCATTCTCTTCATATGATAGACTCACTTCTACCCTTACATCCTCATTTAACCTGTTCCTAAGTATGGATACTACATGCTCCACCAGATCGTATAAAGAGCTCTCATCGCTAACCTTCTCTGCTGTAGATGGTGTGATATGCCCTTTCTCTACATCAACCTCTACAAGGTTTAGACTATGGCCTCGCCCACTGTATGCATGTGATGATGTAGCATGCTCTATCGCTTGTTCTACAATATTATCTATCTGATGATCTAGAGGGTGAAGATTATTATTATTAGTATATGATGATGACATGGATTCACTCTGATGATGCCCAGAGAGATTACTCATACTTGCTATACCATAGCCATCTGCTACTGCTCTAGCAGTTATGCTCACATCCCCTTCCTCCCTTACAGCCATAGCATCTCCTTTAAAGATGAGGTTACTGCATCTGCTATGGCATATCTTTATATCTAGATATCTCACAGTTCTTGCCTTGGTTAGATGTTTAATCAATATATCGTTTGTTGGGATGTACATCTTTGTATATATGAATAAGGAATTTTAATATTTAATCCTTTTCTCTGCTATATCTACACTTATTACTTATACCTGCTCCTGCTGCATCTGAATCAAAGGCTGCTTCCTGCTCAGCAGTTTAGTCTTCCATACTGCTACGAATCTAACATTGATTATATCCTTAACCTTGTTATGTATATCTGCATTCAATTTTGGTCCAACAACAGCCTGTATGAACTGATCTATGTTCAATTTTGGCACTTCCATACTCAATACCCCATCCATAACCTTCCTTATATCATGCTTCTTCGATGTATTGATCTTCTTCTGTGTGAAGGTAATTGTATAGATCCTGAATGTGTAGCCGTCTGCAGTTGTGTAATCCTTTATGAAGTTGATCATGGATGAGCCCCTCCTCACTAGGCTCTTTATGAACTCCTTAGTATACTCATGACCCTTGAGATAGGTATAAGCATCATCACCTTCAACCCTCTCTATCTGAAAGTATAACTTTATTGCATGCTGCTGTGGATCTGTATGCCAGAGATCGAATAAAGTACACTCTATTATCCTACCTACTGCATGCTCCTCATCCGTTATAGGTATGTACGCTATTGGCTGATTTGCAAATACGCTTGGTGCATGTACAACCACCCATCTCTTATCTCTCCACTTATCCCTTACCTTACCACCACCCTTCTTTGCTGGCATCTCTTCCCTTCTATGCTTCTCTAGCACCTTAAATATAAGTTTACTTTGACCGTTAGATCAAATGATTATGTTAATGTAACCTATAATGAACTCCTAGCAGGCTCAAGCCTATTATATATAGGATGCAAGTGTTATCTTTAAATGTGGCGATATAGCAGAGGGATGTTATAAAGCGGCATGACAGGTATAAGGTTAACATCAGATGAGTTGAGGTTGATGTCTCTCTTTCAGAGCATAACTACAGTTACTGCTAAGGACTGTGTTATAGATGAGAAGATGGATAGGGTGATATTCGTTATAGGCAAGGGGGATATGGGTTTAGCAATAGGAAGAAATGGCTCGACGATAAGGACATTGCAGGGTATGATAGGTAAGAGGATAGAACTTGTAGAGTATGCTGATGACCTTGCAGAGTTTGTGAAGAACATATTTGGGAGGGAGACTGTGCTGGATGTGAAGATAGGTAATCACTCATCTAATGGCAAGGTAGTAACAGTCGTAGTTGATTCAAGGAAGAAAGGTATGGTTGTTGGCAGAGAGGGCAGGAATGTTGAGAAGGCCAGGCTTCTAACAAAGCGTTACTTCGATGTTGCTAACGTTATAATAAGGGGTCAGGAGGCGAGTATCTGATGGCAAACTCACCAGTAGGAATGTCTGCTGCTAGAATACTTAAGCAGAAGAGGCTTAGGTTTAGATGGTCTGAGCGAAGGTTTAAGCGTAGAGTGCTTATGCTTGATAAGAAGGCTGATCCTCTAGAGGGTGCACCTCAGGCAAGAGGTATAGTGCTCGAGAAGGTTGGTGTTGAGTCCAAGCAGCCAAACTCTGCTGTTAGGAAGTGTGTTAGAGTACAGTTGATAAAGAATGGCAAGGTAGTAACTGCATTCTGCCCCAGGGATGGTGCACTCAACTACATAGATGAGCATGATGAGGTTGTGATAGAGGGTATAGGAGGCTCCATGGGAAGGGCAATGGGTGATATACCAGGTGTTAGGTGGAAGGTATCTAAGGTTAATGGTGTATCGCTCAGGGAGCTTGTAAGGGGAAGGAAGGAGAAACCAAGGCGATGATGTCTGAAATACAGCAATATGAGAAGATATATTACTGATCTAGTAGTAAAGGGAAGATAGATAAATAAATAAGAGAGGAGGTTAGAGGTGTTATAGATGGAGATGGGTAAAGAAGAACCAAACCTCATGCTATTCAACAGATGGGACTTCAGTGAGGTCAAGGTTACAGATCCAGGATTGCAGAGGACACTATCTCTCAAGCCAATGCTCGTCCCTGTAAGCTTTGGGAGGCATGAGCATAAGAGGTTCGGCAAGGCTGATGTGAACATAGTTGAGCGTTTAGTTAACAGCATAATGCACTTCGGCAAGAGGTATGCAAAGAATACAGGCAGGATGGCTGGCAAGAAGGCTAGGGCAATAAACATTGTAAGAACTACGCTGGATATAATACACCTTAGGACTGGTCAGAACCCAATAGCAGTCCTTGTTAAAGCAGTAGAGAATACATCACCAAACGAGGATACTACAAGGATAATATATGGAGGAGTTGTGTACCATGTATCTGTTGATGTCTCCCCGTTGAGGAGGGTTGATCTTGCGCTAAGGTTCATAGCAGAAGGGGCTAGAGAGGCAACATACTCAAATCCAAAGACGATAGAGGAGGCCCTTGCAGATGAGATAATACTTGCTGCAAACAACGATCCAAACAGCTTTGCAATAAAGAAGAAGAATGAGCAAGAGAGGATTGCCATGGCATCACGCTAAACAAACCCTTACTAACCAGGCAGGTCATTGATAGCCTTTCTTAACCTTGATAGCATCATAATACTGCCTAGCACTACACCTGAAGATACACCAAGCATGCCTAGAAGGAGCATGTATATGTGCGGTGCATCATGCTTCAAATGAGCAATTATGCTCACTGAAGGATCAACCTTATCCCAGTGCACTCTATAATGATCATTGTACTCTCTAACATGTATACTCTTGCCATCGTAAAGCCTTAACCTGTAATCTGCACTCTGCCCATGCGGTTCTCCTACAGAGCGCTTGAAGCCTACAAGGGTAGGATGTATTAGAGTGTTGCTCTTCTTCACTATCATATCTTCATGTGCAGGTAGTGTTAGAACCTTGTCTATTATCTTACTCCATACGACCATGATTGTATTGGAGAAGATAAAATATTTATAAGTTCTATAGGCATTACTGTAATGCCTTGCCTCCTGTAAACTATCAGTTGTAATGATGTAAGTGGCTCGGACTCTTGCTTATTCTGCTAATACATATTCTATGAAGCGAGAAGATAGAATTAACAGGTAAATATAGAGTTTGGTAGTTTCTGCCAATTTATGGTACAAAGTCTGGCTCATGAATATACTCAAGTGTGCAAGGATTGAAGCCCATGAGTGCTACACTCTCCTTCGCTGTAGGAGAACCTCTCTCAAGGATCTTTGAGGCTATATACCTTCTATACTCTTTTGACCATTGTTGCCCCAACTTGTACTTGCCAGTCATGGTTATAGGCTTGACCTTTATAATAGTAACATGCTTAACACCGCTCATATCTCTGCTCAACCTCTTGTAGTAACCCTCCTTCTGATACTTCTCCATGAGGCTGTTCAGTGCATTTGCTTTCTCCTCAAGATCCTCAACTAACGATGCTAAACCCTTTACAACCACACTTATGTAGAGGGTATCTGCACTACAGGCATCCTCTGGATCGAAGAAGTACGATGGCAGGAACTCAACATGCTTGTGAGCTTCAAACCCCACCTTGCTGTTCCTCCTTATATTATCTATCTTCTCTCCAACACGGTGTGAGTGCATGTATATTGCTTCATTAGCGTATACAAAGTTCATGGGTATAAGTTGAGGGAATCCATTCTCATCTACGCTACCTAACGTGCCTGAATGTATGCTGTTTAGGAATCCGATGATCTTCTCCTTTGACTTTATTCTAAACCTCTCTACCAGTCTCATAAAGTCTTTTTCTGATGATTATAAATAACCTTTGCTATGTGTATTGAGTTATAACCTTAAATAGGCTTATATCAATGAAGGCATCTGTTGATCCTGTAACTATCTTTATGTGGTCTTCTCCCACATGCAATATTATATGTGTTCATACCAAACAATAATGGTGCTGGGAAGAGGATTCAAATCCTCGTTACTATGCTCCATATTCTCTGTCATTATTACAATAAAAGTAATAACTTTAACATAAACTTTCCCCTCCCTTCATATAAATTCTGCTTATCCTTTACTATATAGGCAAGAAGGAAGCAAAGAAGGAAGAAGCAGAAGAATAGAAGAAGATATGATACCACTCCTACTACTTAGTTAGTTAGTACTGCTACTAACCAGAGACAAGATCGATTAGAATTGCAGGTATCAGATAGTTTA
This sequence comes from Candidatus Nitrosocaldus tengchongensis, assembly GCA_013538675.1. Classification (GTDB taxonomy): domain Archaea; phylum Thermoproteota; class Nitrososphaeria; order Nitrososphaerales; family Nitrosocaldaceae; genus Nitrosocaldus; species Nitrosocaldus tengchongensis. The sequence goes on along the minus strand of JACAFJ010000002.1, from coordinate 48,297 downwards.
ACGGATACTTGTTAAGAGTTCTGGAATCCATCCAAATGGATAAGCGTTAAACCTGAAGCAGGTAAGTTAACAACAACGGATAAGACAGGAGGAGTTGAACCCGTAACCTAATGCTTACAAAGCACTAGCTCTCCATTGAGCTACAGGCCCTTGCTATATAAGTAGTCTAGTAAGATTGCAAGGAGACCTATACTTTGCCTAACTCTAACTACTAGAGTAAGAAATAACTATGCTACTACTAGCACTGCTATCACCACCTGCTACTATTCTACTACTGCTGATGTTGATACTACTACTGCTACTACCACTATCACTACTGCTACAGATACTGCGATTGTTGGCCATGCATCCTATAGTTCTTCTACCAATGCTGTAAGTTTAGCAACCTCTTCCTCTAACCTATTCGCCTTTTCTTTCTCACCATGCATCTGTATAGCATATCTAGCATCAAGGATTAGACCACAATGCTTGCATATCCTAGCATTTGGTTCATTTAGGGTATTGCAACGATAACACTTCCTTGGTTCAATGATGCTACTATTGCTACCATTGCTACCCTGCAGCAACCCACATACTTCTTTAGTACTGCTTCCCTCTCCTTTATACGCCTCAACCAGTACTCTGTTATCCTCTTGTAATTGTACACACATACCAATATATAATGATGGGCCCGAAGGGCTTCGATCCCTTGACCTACCGGTCTCCCAAGTTCTCCAAGCTTTTACCATCTACCTTATGAGCCGGTCGCTCTTCCAGGCTAAGCATCCCGCCACATACAAGTGGTTACGGGCCCACCTTTAGGCAACCGGCTTTAGTACATACTGATGAAATTATATTATATATAATTTCTTTGCCTTCTCAGCCCATCAGCAATTAGTAGCGATATATCTCTCATACACAGCATCTAGCAGCATATTCTGTGCTGCCATGGACTCTACAGTGCTAGCATGAAGAGCATCGCTCATATGCTCTGGCATAGATGCTATCATCCTCCTCCAAACATCTGCATGCCTAACATCAACTACGCTATGCACCCTCTGGTACTCAGTAGCATCATCACTGCTCATGTTATAGTACTTGATCAGCCCCTCAAGCTTTGTGCTACTTATCTTTGGTAGCTCTGCTTCATATGCATACATTGCTGCTACTCCTGCAGGAGTGGATGCTAATTCTAGAAGTTTATGTACTGCATCCCTAGTCTTGTTGCTAGCATTGTATCTGTAAAGATCTATCTCGTTTATCCCTAGTGCTCTGGCAAACTTGATCCACATGGCTACATGCTCCCTCTCCTCCCTATGGTTAACATCTATCTCTCCAGCATATTCCGTGCCAGCATAGTGCTGCATTATATTCTCAACCATCTTTGGCACATTCTGCACAAGGTAAAAGTACTCCAGCGCATATCCCTTCAGTGCTTCCATGCTTAGTCTTCCATCTGACCATAGCCTATAGAATGGGTGCTTCAGAAGGCTCATCCTCTCTATCTCAACATCTATCCTCTTTACTATCTCTCTACCCATGGTTTAGCATCCCATATACCCATAAAAAATCTTTGCTCTATATATGCTAAGCATGGGTAAGGATTTTATTGTTATAATACATGCTACTAGAGTGTGTGCTCCGGTGGTGTAGCCCGGTCAAGCATGGCGGCCTTTCGAGCCGCAGATCGCGGGTTCAAATCATGCATATTAGCATGTGATAGTCCCGCCCGGAGCACTAGCTATAATTAATAACAAGAATACATTATTCTACCAAGAACTTTCTATTAGACGATGTAATTAATTTTGGATGTGTTCAAGATTATTAGATAATTCAGCAGAAGAGAAGGTGTAAAGATATTAAACTATATATAGACAATCAAAATCATCATAAATGTGATGGTATGACGGTAAATAACCCTCTTACCCTACCATATCCTTGGTGGTATGAGATTTATCAGAGGATAAAGCTAGCCCCTTGGTGGTTCAGTTACAAGCTTGGTCTAAGTAAACAGGCTTTACTACAGGATAAGATAGTTGAGCTTGCTGTGGATATAGGTCTTCAAGACCTCTGGGTCAAGAGTGTTGTAAAGTTTGCAATAACAGAGTTCTCAAAGAAGGGTCTAGGTCCAGATTACTATGGTTATCATAACATAGACCATGAACTCGAGGCTACATACTTTACACTTCTTATAGCGAATGAGTTTAGTGATAGGCTCAGTAAGGATGACCTTTACTACCTCTTCCTTGCATCGCTCTTCCATGACTTTGATCCCCTGAAGGACTTTGATAGACCTAATGAGGATTCTGTTGAATGGTTTCTGAGGAACAACAAGAGCATAGTTAGGTTCGTTGATTATGTTGACCTAAGCCTAGATATAGTTATAGCGATGATATATAGAACAGCCTTCCCATTCAAGGGAGAGGTTAAGGAGCATGCGTTAAGTAGGATGGATGAGTTGTTCACCAACGCTGGTATCCCTAAGGATGATCCTAGAAGGGAGCATTACACATGGCTTGGATGGATAGTCTCGATAGCAGAGAGGGTAGCAGGATATGCTATGAGGGATTACCGTGGTAGCATGGAACTTGCGATGAAGAATGCCCATGCCCTTGGTTGGCATCCTGCCACGATAAATAGGGAGGCTGTGAAGTACTTTAACATAATGCTGGATGAAGAGAGAGATATGCTTGATCTCATCCTCTCCTCTGTACCAGTAGAGTACAAAGAGAGGTTCTATAAGAACGTTAATGCATTCAAAGAAGCGTATGCAAGGGAGTTAGAGGCAAGAGAGATGATACTCCAAGGCCTTATAAGATTCGATGTTAGGGTTGAGGGTAATAACAACGGTAATAACTGTTCAGATTCGTGTATCAACTCCCTTCTCAAGATACATAAACTACTACCATTACAATTGCGTATGAGCGATGATCAGTTCATATCTACATTGAAGCGTAATGATACGTTGCTCATCACATTAAGAAAGGTCACCAACGATAGTAGTAGTACTGGTGCTGGTGGAGGAGAGTGCTATAGAGATAAGGATGGAGATGGAGATGGAAGAGATGATGATGTACTCGGCTACTCCAAGGGTGGACCACTTGAACGTTACAGATTAAGAAGGGGTACTAGGGATGAGAATAGGGGTAAGAGGAATACCATCTACCTTGAGCCAATAAGCATAGATTATGCGTACTGGGGGGCTAATGGTGGACACTTGTTACGCTATTCATTCATCCTAGAGGCAAAGAGGAGAGGTTATAGGTTCCTTACAGCATATGCCCATAGATCTGTTATAGAGGAGAGGATTGCAAAGGGTGAACCTATAGAGGTGGTATGTAAATACGACCCAGATAGATTCGATTACTATAGATACGATCTAACAAGGGTTGATGAGAATCAACTTAGTAGAGAAATAGAGTATATGCTAAGGGGTTCTGGGCTTAGAGTAGGATGATGATGACGAGTGTGATGTATGCTCTGCTGTTGATACTGTTGTAGTGGTACCTCTTTCACCATCATCTGTAGAATTAACCTTATCGTCATTCATGCTACGCCCAGTGACATCACTACTACTATCTATACCATTCTCTCCCTCTACTTGAATTGATGGTTCGTATCCAGCAGCAATAGTAGTAACATTACTACTACTACTATCCATGCTCTTACCGCTACCATTGCTGTGATCCTGCATCATGGATGCTTCTTGTTGTTGCTGCTGCTGATCACCATGTACCATGCTAGATTGCATCTCTCTTGGCAATGCAGAGAATACATCACTCGATGGTACCGATGCCTGAGAGAATGCTATCAATGGAGCAGGATAGACACCAAAACCAACCATGAATACTAGAGCAAATAGAAGTACTGCAAGTATAAGTCTAGGTTCCCTTATCTTGAGCATACCTGCACTACCATAAACGTAGCTCTGGTTCACCGCTGGAATAGAAACAGGTTCATCGAAGTACATACGTCTTATAACCCATGCATAATAGCCTAGGGATAGTGCACTGTTGAGTATGCCTGCTATTGCAAGGTATGGAGCCCATGAGACTATTGAACCAGCATTAACAGCAGCAGCAAAGAGTATGAACTTGCTCCAGAACCCGTTTAGTGGTGGTACTCCAGCAAGTGCTAGTAGGGATACAGCCATGATAAGAGAGATCAATGGCATCCTACGCCCTATACCCCTATACTGGTCTATGTTCATAGTTCCTATAACAAGTGCTATACCAGCAGCAGCGATGAATGCTGATGACTTCATAACAGCATGGTTCATCACATGGAAGAGTGCTCCCTGCATTGCTAGATCAGAATAGGGGGCAAGGCTCAACCCTATAAGCATGTAACCTGCCTGAGATATGCTTGAATATGCTAGTATCCTAGTCATGCTCCTCTGCGTTAGGGCAGCAAGGTTTCCTATGGTCATGGTTAGTACTGCTATAACAGCAAGCATCAAACTCCACTCAACATTGAATACGAGCATGCCAAAGATGACTGCCTTGAATGCTGCTGCAAACCCAGCCTTCTTCGTTGCTGCTGAGAGCAGTGCACTTATGGGCGTTGGAGCACCCTCATACGTGTCAGGGATCCACATGTGGAATGGAACTAGAGCCATCTTGAAGCCAAAGCCTGCTATGAGCAGTGCTAAAGCCATGAAGGCTAATGGCTGTAACCCTTGATCCATTATGATGAGCGATTGTATGATAACTGCTATGTTGGTTGATCCAGTTATGCCATAGATGAGTGATGCAGCGTATATGAGCATGCCAGATGCAAGTGCACCGAAGAGGAAGTACTTTATTGCTGCTTCATTTGCCAATGGGTCCTTCTTCCTGAAGGCAGCAAGAACATATGTAGGGATACTCATAAGCTCCCAAGCAACTATAAGCATAAGCAGATCAGTAGAGTATGCAAGCATGACCATGCCTATAGATGAGAGCAGTATCAGTGAGTAGTAGGGTCCTGGATTTGGTACTCTACGCATATACTCTATTGATGAGACTACCGTGCTTATGGCAACTATGAGCATGGCTATACTGAAGAATGAACCAAACATATCATCTGCCATAACCTGATCTGTAAATGTTATGCCTAGGGGTATAGAGCCAGATGCTATCCTAGCAAGTATAACTGCTATGGAGAGGATGAGTGCACCAAACGCTATGCTACCATGGACCTTATGGCTCATATCCCTCCTCCTGAACGCATCAAGTAGAGGAAGGATGAGGCCTGCAACACCAAGTATTATGGTTAGTATGAGTGGGGTTGAGTAGAGGTCTACCATGCTAGATCACCCATCATCATTATTATTATCACCATGATATCATTCACCACTCCCTGCTATGACAATAAGTAGCACGAATATTATCCCAACAGCAAATGCGTATATGTACGTTTGAACAACGCCAGTCTGCATATACCTTACTATCTTGGACCACCATGCCATTGCAAACTGGAATGCTGGATTTATACCATCTATAACGATCATCTCAAAGTACCTCCATGCTATCCTTGAAGCAAATAATGGTGCTATAACAAATGCCCAGTAGTATATGCTGTTAACGTACCATCTATTCTCTAGGAACCTGTATACTGCATATGCTACCCTACTCCTTGCTATAACCTCTGGGCTTGCTGCTCTCCTTATGTAGAATGTGTAGCCAAGACCAGAGCCTATGCCGAATGCTATCACAGATGATGCTATCGCTTCAGGGTGCAACTTAACCTCTCCATGACTCTCTATACCATATGAGTTGAGAAGGAATACAGCGAAGAGATCATGGAGTTGCCCTTCAACGAATGGGCCTGCTATACCTATCGCTATTGTAAGCCCAGCAAGTATGCCAAATGGAACCCACATTATGGCACCAACATCATGGAGTTTATGACCATGATGTTCCAACTCTTGCAAGTGCTTGCTCTTATTACCAAACATAACCATGCCAACCATCCTTATTGTGTAGAATGCAGTCATCATGGCTGTAAGGAATGCAATCCAGAAGAGTGCTGGAGCAAATATGTAGTGTGATTCTAGGAGTGATGCGAATATTGCATCCTTGCTCCAGAAGCCTGATGTTATTATTGGTGCGCCAGCAAGGGAGAGTGCACCTGCAAGCATGAATATGTATGTTCTTCTAGCATGCTTCCTTAACCCTCCCATATCATCCATGAACCTGCTCTCTGCTATGTGTAGTATACCTCCAGCAGCCATGAATAGTGATGCCTTGAACATTGCATGGCTTGCTAGATGGAAGAGCCCTGCTGTATATCCATTTATGAACTCAGCTGACAAACCTGCTATTCCTAATGCTAGAAGCATGTAACCTATCTGTGAGCCTGTTGAGTATGCTAGAACCTTCTTTATCTCCTTGTTTACTATTGCCTGAGAAGCAAGCATAAATGCTGTTATTGCCCCAACCCATGTTACAACCTCGAAGAACAGGCTAGCATCCATACTTGCTACTGCAAAGAACAATGGACCTAGCCTTGCTACTAGGAATACTCCTGCCTTGACCATCGTTGCTGCATGTATTAGTGCTGAGACAGATGTTGGACCAGTCATAGCCTCTAGAAGCCATTCGTGCAGTGGGAACTGTGCAGATTTGCCTATTGCCCCTACGAATATGAGTACAGCAGCAGGAACAAGCAGCCCATTAGATTGCATAACATCTGCCCATGCTGGATCATCCAAGAGCGCCTTATACTCAAATGTCCCAGCATGGATGAAGATTAGGAAGATGCCAGCAAGCATTGCAGCATCCCCTGCTCTAGTCATAAGGAATGCCTTCATGCCAGCATGTGATGGCGACGTGTACTGTGCTATACCCCATGCATGATGACCTATCCTTCCTACATAGTCCTTAACCCTATCTCTATACCAGAAGCCTATTAGAGCATAGGATGCAAGACCAACACCCTCCCAACCAAAGAAGAGCATGAGCAGGTTATCAGAGAGCACTATCAACTGCATGCTCCCTATGAAGAAGTTCATGAAGAACCAGTACCTAACAAGGTTAGGATCACCCTTCATGTAACCTATGCTGTAGACCATGATGAGGAAGGATATCCATGCTACAAGATTGCTCATTATTATGCTCAGGGTATCTGCTACTACTCCAGCCCTTATCCCTAGGTCTGGTATCCATGCATACTGGCTATGAACCTCATCCCCAGCAAGTGCTACAGGGATTAGGGTTGAGGCCATTATTGCACTTGCAAGTGAGAATGCTGCTGGTGCAGTATCCCTAACCCTGCTACCTAGCCTTCCAAACAATGGGCTTAGCATTGCACCAATCATAGGCAGTACCCATACCAGCCAGACGTTGATGGCTAGAGCATCGAACTCTGGGTTATGTATGAACCTGTCTGCACTCTCCTCAACCACTCCTGCTGCAAGGACTATTATGCTTACTATGATGCTTAGATCTATGCTCATCCTATATACACCTCTCAGTTGCTATTGCTTCATTCATCTTTGCTAGCGAGATCACAGTTACAGTTACTATCATCGCCATCATTATCATCACCACCATCATCATTATTATTCTCACACTCCAAACAGTGCTCTCATGTATGGTACTATGATGGATGTGAGCATATCTGGATATATGCCTATCAGTATGGTTAGTATGGCAAGGAACATCATTGGTGCAGCCATGTACATTGAGCCTTCCCTAACATGCTCCATACCCTCTCTACTACCATAGAAGATACGCTTGTACATCCATAGTATGTATCCTGCAGTAAGTACCGTTGCTGCCATTGCTAGAGCAAATGCTATAATTCTTACAAGGGATCCATGCTCTACACTTGTAGCAGTCTCAAGCACACCAAGGAATAGCATCCACTCAGCCATGAACCCATTTGTTGGTGGTATGCCCATTATCGCTAAACCTCCTATCATTGCTGTAACAGCTGTTATAGGCATCTTCCCTGCCAGCCCGCCTAGCCTAGCAAGGCTCCTTGTACCTGCCTGCATTATAAGCATCCCAGCCATCATGAAGAGCAGTGCCTTACCAGTTCCATGGCTAACATACATAAGTACAGCACCAGTAGAACCTATTACGCTTAGGGAGGAGATGCCGAAGAGGAAGTAGCCCATCTGGCTTATGCTTGAGTATGCTAGAACTCTCTTCACATCATCCTGCATGAGTGCCATTGCCCCTCCATATATCATTGTAACAAGCCCTCCAAGGTTTAACCATATAGAGATATCTGCATAAGTACTAGGAAGTAGTTGCATAACAAGCCTTGCTAGGGCATAACCTCCTATCCCTATCATTGCTGGGGATAAGAGTGCGCTTATAGGAGTTGGTGCCTCAGCATGTGCATATGGCAACCATATATGCACTGGGAATATTGCCAACTTAACAACAAGCCCTATGACTATGGCTCCTGCTATGAATGGTAGCAAGCCTTCATCTATAACAGCCTCATTAACAGCAGCCATATCAAAACTACCAACTGCTAGTCCCATGGCTATAAGCCCTATCAGGAGTACTACAGCGCCAACATGCGTCCAGAAGAGGTACATCAGTGCTATCCTCTTCCTTGCACCATAACCATACAATGCTACTAGAAAGAATGATGGTACAAGCATTATCTCAAAGAATACATAGAACTGAACCAGATTAGTAGCAAGAACAGTGCCAAGCATACCCATTGCAAATGCAAGGTATAGTGCATAGTATATGCCCATATTGGTGTTTATATACTCCACTGGTACCTCAACAACTGCCTTAACTGGTGCCCCGCCAGTATTTGCATGTTCATGCTCGTACTGCTCAACTATCTTGTGTACCATGTATGGCTTTGAGTAGAGCACTAGTACGGTTGATAGTATGTATATTATTAGGGCAAATGGTATACTCAGACCATCGAGCAGTAATCCAAACTCGCCCAGCTGGCTCCATGGATAGTGCTCTTCATACCTTCCCTGCATTGAGGCTAGGAGTAGCATGGCTGTAGAGTATAGCATTATGCCAAAGGTGAACCATGTTGATGCGTTGACACCATACCTTCTTCCTATATAGTAGGCTAGGGGTGATAATAACAATGGTATGAAGACAGCCTGCAATAGGTAGTACATTACCCGCTTAGCCTCTTCAGGCCCTTGATATCTATATTCCTATATATTCTATATGCGACTATTATCAGTGCTAATCCTACTGCAACCTCTGCTGCTGCTATTGCTATGGAGAATAGTGCGAACGACTGTCCTGTTGCATTTGGTGAAGGCATAAGCCTAGAGAATGCTACGAGGTTGAGGTTTGCAGCGTTAACGATTATCTCTACAGCAAAGAGCATCCTTATGAAGTTCCTCTTAACTGTAAGACCATAGATTCCTATTGCTAGGAGTATTATTGAGACTATGGTATAATCTAGTATCTCTGCCATACGCTCTGCACTCTCCTCCTTCTTCCTTCAAGGATCGATATATTGCTATCAATGTAGTAAGTTATCGCTACTACTGCTATACTCATCATCATCATCCATACATTCACCTCCCCTCTTCCCCTTCCCCTTCTTTCTTTCTCTCCACCTCTTCCATCCCTGCTTCTCTCCTCTCCTCCACACCCACCTCTGAACTGCTCTCTTCATCCTCTTCTCCCTTATCCCTCTCAACCTTTGCAAGCACCAATGCACCTATTACAGATGCTGCAAGTGTCAATGCTAATGCTATGAATGCTGGAGAATAGTACGTGAGCATCTCCTCCCCTATCTGTATTAGGGTTGGAACATCCTCAGATGCCTGCCATCTTGCTATGCTTGAACCAGCAAGGAGTGCGCCTAGAAGTCCTATAACTGCTAATGCTATCACTGCGCCCATAACCCTTCTCCTCCCTCCCTCATCAAGCTTAAGCCATGCTTCTCTCCTAACAAGCATTATAGTGAAGATTATGAGAACTACAACTGCACCAACATAAACCGTTATCTGGAACATTGCTACAAATGTAGCATCTAGGAGCACAAAGAACATTGCAACGCCTAGGAGTGTTATGGCTAGGGCTATTGCACCATATATCAACTCTCTGAACTCTAATGCTATTATCGCTGATGCAATTGTTATGGCAGAGACTGCTATGAAGTATGGATCACTCATCATGGTATGCACCTAGTTCATCTATCTTTATCTCGTACGTGCCTTGGTACTTTGGCTTCACAGCAAGCTGGTCTGGTGTATAGATGAGATGCTCCTTAGTGTATGCTGCCAACTCATAATCATCGGTCATGAAGAGTGCGTAGAATGGGCAAGCATCAACGCAGAGCCCGCAGAAGACACACTTCCCATAATCTATCTGGGGCATTATACCCTTCTTGTTCTGCTTGTACTGCTTATCAACCTTGACCATGCTTATTGCTTCTGCTATCCCTTCACATGCTATTGAGCAGAGTTGGCAGCCAGTACACTTGTCATGGTAGAGTATATGCCTACCCCTATACCCTACTATCCCTACACCCTCCTTCGGATCGAACTGGTAGCCATCACCAACAAACCTCAACTTCTGCTCTGGATAGCGTAAAGTGAACCTCTTTATTGCTAGATGCTTACTACCAGATGCCAGTGTTCTTAACATACCTGAGACTGAGCCCATCAACCCATCACCATCCTCCTACTACTACTAACCTCAACATTGGTATCTGGATCAACGTTAACATCAGCACCATAACAATCAACCTCAAGGACCAACACCTACAACACCAAGGTAGAGTAATGCTACTGCTATAAATACATTGATGAACGATAATGCTATCAACTTCGACCACCCTGCCCTTAGCAGTATATCTATCTTCACCCTTGGATTTGTACCTCTAATCAGTATCATAAAGAGTGCTACACCAAATGTCTTGATTGTGAACCAGAATATGCCACTAACCTCACTACTGCTGAGAACTTGCACGTTGAAGACCTCTACGCTAGGAAGGAACTCTGGCCCTATCCAGCCACCAAGGAAGAGTGTCGTGAACAATGCAGATAATGCATACATCTTTATGTAGTTTGCTAGCTGGATGAGCCCATATGCCATGCCAGAGTACTCAGTGAGCCATCCAGCAACTATCTCACTCTCAGCCTCTGGTAGATCGAATGGTATCCTCTCCAACTCTGCTAGTGTAGTTACAAAGAATACAAAGGCCCCTATTGGGACTAGCAGTATGAACCAGTATGCATACTGTGCCTCCACTATCCCAGTTAGGCTTAGTGTTGATGCTAATATCACTATTGGGAGTATGGCAAGTATCAATGGTATCTCATATGAGATCAACTGGTATAGTGCCCTTAACCCTCCAATGAATGGGTACTTGCTGTTGCTTGCATAGGATGCTAGAAGGACTGTTAGGGGGAAGAAGCCTAGAAGGGCAAAGACTGCTAAGAGACTCACATCTATATCTGCTATCACCCATCCTGGCGCTACAGGGATGAGTGCTATGAGCCCTGCTGCTGCTATAACGAGTACTGCAGGTGCAGCCCAGAATATTGGTTTGTCTGCACCAGATGGTACTATTATCTCCTTGCCCAGTAACTTGAGTAGATCTGCTATGAGTTGGAGGAACCCTCCAAGGGAGTTTGCCCACCAGAATGCCTCTCTACCAGCATGGTAGGGCCCTACCCTCAACTGCATCTTTGCAAGGGTCTTCCTCTCAGCAAATATTAGTACTGTAGCAAATAAGGCAGCAAAGGTGAACCCTGGGAATACCGCTATCCTGAAGAATAGACTCTCTATAGTTGGTCTTATCAGTGGTGCACCAACCTGAGGATTTGTAAGCATAGTCAGCAGTAGATATGGGTTTATCTCGACCCCGTTTATAACTGGAGGAGGGACATAGAAGAGTACTATGAATATTATAGGAAGCACTATGAGCGAGACTATGATGAGTATCCAGAAGAGTAGCCAGAGCACGCTCTTTACAAAGTTTGAGAATGTAAACTCGCTCACTGTAGCCATGGTGCCCATCCTACCTGCCTTCCTACAAACTCATCTCTATATCTTCCTATTATCAACCTACCTATCAGCCTCCACTGGCCAGTAGTTCATGCTCCAGTATATGCTTGGCATATCTGCAAGCTTTGCTCCCCTGAGTAGGTGTGCCATCACAGGTATCTCCCTGAAAGATGGTACGCTCAACTTCACCCTGTATGGCTTTGGATTACCATCACTAACAAGGTAGTATGCAAGTTCTCCTCTTGCTGCCTCAACACGCTTGAATGCTTCCCCAACAGCACCCTTTGGGTTTGGTCCCAACTTCGTCCTAACTGGGCCTGAGGGCATCTTCTCAAGTGCTTGAAGCGCTATCTCAACACTCTCATACATCTCAAGCCATGGTACATACGCTCTAGCAAAACTATCTCCCTCCTTCATGGTTACAACCTCAAAGTCTATTTCATCGTACACATCATATGGCTCTACCTTACGTATATCATGATCAACACCAGATGCCCTAAGCACTGGACCAGTTGCTCCAAGGTTGATAGCATCTTCCCTGCTAAGGATACCAACACCAACTGTCCTAGCCTGGAACAATGGGTTATCGTAGAATATATCCTTGTACTCCTTGAGCCTGTTCTTGAAGTAGAGTAGGTGCCCCTTAGCCTTCTCAGGGAAGGTATCTGGTACATCGTTCCTAACCCCTCCTGGCACAAAGTATGCATGAGTAACCCTTGCGCCAGAGGCCATCTCAGCAAGGTCTATGAGAAGTTCCCTATCAGCCATTGGCCACATGAACATAGTAGAGTGGCCAAGGAATATGCCGTATATGCCAAGCCAGTAGAGTTCGAATATGCATCTATTCAGTTCAGCCATTATAACCCTTATGTACTTTGCACGCTCAGGTACTGGTATGTTACATACCTCCTCGACTGCTAATGCATAGGGGTAAAGTATGCCACAGGAGTCTGCTATCATAGGCCTCTCAAGATGTGGTATGTTCTGTATGTAGTTCCTATACTCACACATCTTCTCCTCTCCTCTATGCACATATCCTGGGTCTGGTAATGCCTCAACTATCATATCACCATCAACCTTAACTATGAGCCTAAAGTGCCCAGAGCCTGGATGTTGAGGACCAACACTTAAGGTAAGTATGCCCCTATCCATACCATCCTCATCTCTCCCTTCCAACTCGAATCCAGGTATCCTCTCTTTCCCCATCTCAACACCCATCTAGATCACCTTGCATATGTTCTCACTCCTCCCTCCCTTTTATATGGAAGTCTTTGCGTAATGGTGGGATATCTGCCCAGTCCTCTGGAAGGAGCAAGCGTTCAAGCCTTGGATGCCCCTCGAATATAACACCTAACATCTCAAATGCTTCACGCTCATGGTACTCAACCCCCCTATATATTGGGATGAGGGTAGGCATAACAGGATCATTCCTGTCCAATTGTACAGCAAATGCAAGTACAAATGATCTGAGCTTATCGTTTGTGCATGAACCTATATGGTATATAACATCTATCATCTTGTTCTTTGGGTAATCCACACCTGCGACTGATATGGGATGATCGAAGCCAAGTTCATCCCTAGCATATCTAGCAAAATCCAGAATGATATCCTTGCTTACATTGAATCTTATCCTTCTAGGTTTCACATATGCTAGTTTAGCCTCCTCACCAAACCTTGCAATAACCTTATCTACGATCTCCTTCTCAACCATCAACTGATCCGTACCTGCTTGACCTTGGCCTTGCTGGCTCATATATCATCATTTACTACTACTGCTACTACCTACCTGAACCTAGTCCTCTTTATCTTCTCCTGCAACAGAATGCAGCCCTGTATAAGAGTCTCTGGCCTTGGAGGACATCCTGGCACATAAACATCAACAGGTATAACGCCATCTATCCCTGGGAGCACGTTGTATGAGTCAAAGTATAATCCTCCAGTTATTGCACATGCACCCATGGCTATGACATACTTGGGCTCTGGCATCTGATCGTAGATCATCCTTACCCTTGGGGCCATCTTCCTTGTTACAGTGCCTTGTATAACCATGAGATCACACTGCCTCAATGAACCAAAGGCCTCAATTATGCCAAAGCGCTCAACATCATATCTAGGGCCAGAGGCTGCACCAAACTCAAGGCTGCAGCAAGCAGTCTCAAGGTGTACGGGCCAGAGTGACCATAACCTACCCCAGTTTATAGCATAGCCCAATGGCTTATCGATTGCTTTAACAAGAACCTCTGATAACTTGCCAACTAGAACATTGAAGTTTGCTGGTCTCTCACCATCGACTCCTCCCTTGCTAATCTCACGCTTGGGGCTCAGGAGTTCTCTTAGCATACAACTTCATATACCCTACCTTAAGATATTATTTATACCTTATCAATGATGATTAGTAGCAGGCGGTTAGCATTATTATTATTATGATCAGACCAATTATGATGTATATGATAGATGATAATGATATATTAGAATAATTATAATAATTTAGAAAGTAATGTATGTATCACCAGATATCCCTTCTGGAAGAGAGGTACATTGCATAGCCAAGTGCAGCACCTAGGATGGCAAGGAAGATTATTATTGGTAGGGTTACTGCCCTTGGTAGACCAAATAGCGATGCGCCCCAAGCATAAAGGAAGATGGTCATAACATCAAACACAACAAACATGAGCACGTATGAGTAGTACTGCATCATGAACCTAGTTCTGCCTTCTCCAGTTGGAACTTGACCACACTCCATTGGCATGAACTTCACAGGGTTGAAGAACCTCCTCCTTGGTGCTATCATCTTTGCTACTATGAGTGCTGGTACGGATGCTATTACGCCAAATAGTAGCATCCAGAGTAGTGGTTCGAATGCTGCACTTGCGCCCAATTCACTCGCTCAGCCTCTAACTAGAGGGAAGGGGTATCCAGTTATAAAAGGATAACTACCAACCACCAATACTGCTGCTGCTGTTACATTCCTAATTACTGTATAAATAACGTTTATTCTTTACCAAACTCAATGCTTATCACCTCAACTTGGAGCAGACCATTCGTTAAGGCAAGTGTAGTGATACTCTTCATAGGCAGCAGCGTAGGCTCGATATGGATGCTAACCCTCTCTGGCTATAGCACAGGTATACCAGCAGGTGCATTTGCTCTCCACAAAGAGTTACAGACTGGAGCAATAACGCTACTCATAATGGGCGTTATGTACATGCTTGTACCAAGGATAAGGAGTATCAGGTTTACCCATGTAAGAGAGGCAAGGATATCATTCATCCTGATGATCGTAGAGTTAATCGTGTATTCTAGCAGTATGATTGCAATGGATGGGATAGACACTACTACTACTATTGTAATGGCAGTAACAGCAAGCATAATCAGGCTAACTGCCATAGCACTATTCTCTACGCTAGTGCTGTTGATGTTAAGAGTAGCTCCAAGGGTTGGTAGGCTGGCAGATTACTACTTCATGCTAGCCTTACTTATGATGATGGTGTACAGCATGCTACATACACTTGCTATAGCAGGTGTAAGCATAGGCATAGAGCCTCTTAACCTAATCTACATATGGATAGCATCAGTTATATTCACAATATTTGGTGTACAATACAAGGTTGTACCAGTCTTCTTCAGCCAATCAACCCCCATGAAGGGTATGGATAAGATAGCATTAGCCTCTTCCCTAGCGTCTTCCTCACTGCTACTATTGCAACTCTTCCTTGCTGCAGTTATTGCTATGATAGTATCTGCTCTAGCATTTGTCCATAGCATATATGTTATGCGTAGACTGACCATACCTGAGTTCCTTTACACATCAGAGGATCCTCATGCAGAAGAGAAGATAGCAAGGTTAAGGTTCTTTGCTACACTCCTAAGGATATCCTATGCTACACTGCTCTTAGGCTTGATATATGCATTGCTTTATGCGATTAGTCCTTCATTCAACCTGTACGATCTAGCAATACATATTGTAACCATGGGATTCATAGGCATAACTATGATGAACTTCATACCAATCATGCTTCCTCCCATAGTTGGGAGGAATGTCAACTATACAAGGTTCAATATGATCCCATTGATAGTGCTGCTCTCTGCAGTAGCATTAAGGATCGCATGGAACCTCCTTCCATATATGATAGCAGTAGAGAGGGCTGTATTTGGTCTATCTGGTGTTGTAGCAGTTGCAGCAATGCTACTTTACATAAATATGCTCCATGCATCCATGGACCCTAATAGATGAGCGTATCTATTGGTTCGTTGGTTTATCGGAAGGAAGGAAGGAGGTGGATAGGTTAAAAAGGAAGAGGGGGAGGAGGATGATGACGCCTTTACTTTTTATTCTACTTGACAGTTACAGACTTTGCTATGTTCCTTGGGTAATCTGGATTGCAATCTCTCTTCAATGCCATATGGTATGCTAGTAACTGTAATGGTATAACCTCATACAATGGATAGAGTAGTCTATCAACTCTAGGGATGGTAAGTGTAAAATCGTATATACTACTGCTGCTCTTTGAGTCAGATACGCCTATTATGTATGCTCCTCTAGCCTTGGCCTCATGAACAGATGTTATAACATCGCTATATGTATCATCCATAGGGTTCAATGCTATAACTATGCTCTTCTCATCTATTAATGCTAACGGACCATGCTTCAACTCCCCAGCATGTATGCCTTCAGCATGAATATATGCAAGTTCCTTGAGCTTCAATGCACACTCTAGTGCTATGACGTGATGCATACCCTTTGCTATTATGTAGATGCTGTTTGCATTCTTTATACTCTCTGCAAGATCACTGATTACTGCTTCCCTCTCCAGCATCTTCTCCACATTTATGCTAGAACTTTCTATATCTAGAGTTGGAGGGTTAATACCTTTACTCCTTGCAACCTCCATGCTGATCCTGTATAGTAGTGCAATCTGTGCTGTGAAGCTCTTTGTTGCAGCAACACCTACCTCTGGACCAGCATTTATGCTTAGGAAGATATCGCTCTCCCTTGCAAGTGTTGATAATGGAGAGTTGACTATGGATGCTATCTTCTTGAAGTTGTTATCCCTTGCAATCCTAACAGCGTTCAGCACATCTGCAGTCTCTCCACTCTGTGATACTGCAAATAGAATGGGGCTGCCATTGCCAACGTACGTATCTATGTTATATGTGAACTCGCTTGCAACTATTGCATCGCATCTCAACATACATATCTTAGAGAAGAGGTACTTTGCCATGAGTGCTGCATGGTAACTACTACCAGAGCCAGTTATGGTTATTCTATCAGCATCAATGAGTGCATCTACTAATAGATGTAATCTCTTGGAGTCAGCATTGAAGAATGCCCTGCTTATAGCATGCCCCTGCTCATGTATCTCCTTCAGCGTGTAGTGTGCAAACCTACCCTTATCTACATCTGCAAACTCCCATGCTATCTGGGTTACCTCCTTCACTATTGCCTTACCATCTCTGCTATTGTATATCTCGATGCTCAACCTTGGCTTACACGCCTCTGTTATACCTCTTACAACGAATACCTCTCCATCAGCAAGGAAGATGGCCTTATCAGTATACTCTATGAATGCTAGTACATCGCTTGCTATGAAGCACTCATCAACCAACAGCATATAATCATCATCATCGTCATCGCCATTGTTATCATTATTATTGTCATCATCACCACCACCCTTACTCCTACTTGGATTGCCTAACCCTATTATGAGGGGCTCGTGATACCTTGCCCCAAGTAGCATGCCATTGCTTGTAAGTGCTACGAATGAGTATGAACCATTTAGCATGCTCAACATATCTGTTATAGCCTTATCCATGCTATCATAACCATGCCTCATATCATCCATAGTAGTAGGCAAAGACTCTAGAAGGTGTGCTATAACCTCGCTATCTGTCTCGCTCTTGAATACATGCCCTTCCTTACTGAGCATGAACCTCAACTCATCATGATTCTCTACTAACCCATTATGCACCACTGCTATCCTACCATTGCAGGATACGTGGGGATGGGCATTGTTATCATTTACTGCTCCATGTGTGGCCCATCTAGTATGCCCTATACCAGCATTGCCTTGCATACTATCAAGGTTGAGTCTAGCATTAACATAACTCACATTACCAACGCCCTTCTTTACAATCAGGGCTGAATTGTGTGCAGTTGCTATACCAACGCTATCATAGCCTCTATACTCCATCCTTGATAATGCCTTGACCATTAGAGGAGCAGCATCCCTGTAACCCTTGTATGCTATTATAGAGCACACAGGATACTATCAGTGTGCTGGTATTTCAATATTTAGAGATTAGAGTATATTATTATTAATAGCAGTAATCATAATAGAGCAGTGATACAACCAAACTAACAGCAAGGATGATGAGTTATTGATGATGTAACATGTTATTGCAGACTAACTATGTATACACCCTGCCTATCTGCTTTCTCATCATCCTCACAAGCCTCATCTGTGAGCGCTTAACTACCAGAGAGAGTACACCTATACTCATCCCTTGTATTGCTACAAGGAGTAGTGCTACACCCACAAGGAACCAATTGCTAGAGAACCTCCCAGTGTAGACCATCTCCATGAATGAGTTGAGGAATATTATACCAGCAGGTATCAGCAAGAAGCTAACCAGTAGTGAGTAGAACGCTCCAGGGTTATGCACCTTTGCAAGGTTGAATATACTACTAATTATCCTGAACCCATGCCTCCATGTTGAGAGCTTCTGCCTCCCAATCCTTGCTCTATAGTTTATTGGTACCTCTGTTACGCTACCTATGCTTGCTATCTGTGCAGCGATCTCAGCCTCAACATCGAAGCCAGATGTGTTAAGATCGATCTCCTTCATCGTATCAGTCTTGAGCATGTACATGCCAGAGCATACATCTGAGAGGTTGGTGTTCATGAGTAGATTGAATACCTTTGTTATCACAGCATTACCAAACTTGTGTAACTTGCTCATACTAGCATCCTCAACAGGCACCCTTGCACCTATTATCTCATCGTAACTGTCTATGTGCTGAAGGAAACGCTCTATGCTCGATGCATCATACGTATAATCACCATCCATGACAAGCATGTATGGAGTGTTAACATGCTCAACAGCAGCCTTGAGTGCTCCAGTCTTGCCCTTCCCATGCTGATAGATGGCCCTTGCACCTAGACTCTTTGCTACATCAACTGTTCTATCGCTAGAGTAGCCATCAACAACTAGTATATTTGTTATTCCTAGAGAGTGTAACTCCTCTATAACCTTGGCTATACCCTGCTCTTCATTCAGTGTTGGTATAACTACAGTTATCAACCTGTTAACATCTAAAGCCTTTAACCTCTCCTTAACCTCTACATTCATCATGCCTTCTCACCTTTACCAGAGGACTTGCCTGATATGCTAGGATTTGCCTTACCAGTATTTAAGCTTTCATAGAACTTTAGGTACTCAAGCCCCTTCTCAGTTGTTATGTATATATACTTGCCTCTCTTACCAGTACTATTATCCTCATACACCCTAATAAAGCCAGACTCGAGGGCGTAGTTTATGTAGTACCTAACCTGTACAAAGCTTAGAGCATTACTATACATTATCTTGGTCTTGGTTGTACCGTTTATGGCTGATGTAAGTACACTTGCCAATATCTCTTCCCTGCTCCTCCTCCTTGAATTCTCTAACACATTGGTATTACTCTTACCATCGTTCTTCTTCATACCTATTGTTATTCCTGACGAGTAGAATATAAACACAGTTGGAATATGAGATATATAATAGATATTATATAACAACAGTTACAGAACTATGTACACCTTCTTAATTAATGCATCCTTGTTAGCAGTGCACGCATACCCTGCAGTATAGATACAGATAAGAGTATGGAGAATGATGCATGCAGTATCATTGCTACAACTATCATATCTTGACTGCCTCTAATAATCATACCCTTTGTGTTGATACTGCTACCAATTATGTGATCAAGAAAGAACAAGCCATTGGTAGTGAATAGGTAGAGCATTGAGCCTAGAAGAGGTAGTATTACCACTAAGCCCAGTATGTTACCCCTACTCCTTGCAATGATAACCCTATCATACTTTATGATGAGAAGTAGTGCTAAACCCAGTCCAATAGACTCCATAACAATATTTAATGGTGAGAGCAGACTGAAACCCATACCCATCTCATACTTCCATGGCCATAGCACGTTTGTACTCGCAACTATAACATCCCCAAGCATTATATGCTGTATAACTGCTATGAAGTATGGTATGCTTCTCTTCCTGTAGATTATGAAGAATGGTATGAATATTATGCTCCAGAATATTATGCTATGGGTTAGCGATCTATGCCTTATGTACTCCTGAAGCAGGATATCAGCATCTGGTACCATACCCAATAGCATCACGATGTAAGGGTTGATCCTAACTCTCAGTACTGATGCTAATGATCTTGATATAACATATGCCCATGCAGCATGACCTACTAGGAACACTTGTAGAACTTGTATGAGTAGGTTAAAAACCTTTATCTGTATCTATATAACTACACACTCTATATGGCGAAGAGGTTCGACCCTGAGAGATTCGAGAGATGTACAGCAAAGTCATATAGTAGGAAGGAGGCAAAGGCTAAGAGGATTAAGATAAGGAAGAGAAAGCGCTAACATTCTACTAACGAGAGAAGCCCACAATCATCAACATATTATTATTATTACTACTACTATTACCCTTCACTCACTTTGCAAACTCCTGCACTATGCTGCTTACATAGCATATACCATCGAGTACATTCCTTACACTCGTGAACTCGTTAGGCGCATGTATGTTTGCATGTGCTGGTGAGCAACCAGTCCATACCGAGTTCATCTTGAGTAGTTTGGTGAATACATAGTCTGGTCCAGAGGCCCATGAGTTTGGGAATACCAGTGGTTCAATATTGTATACATTGCTAGCAGCACTTGCAACTGCCTTCACTATCCTTGCATTTGGATCTGTCTTTGAAGGTTCCAGAGAGCCTAGCATGGTAACCTCAACATTGGTGAAGTCCATATCACTTAGATGCTTCTTCAACATATTGAATAGTTCATCTGGCCTCTGATCATATACAAGCCTAAAGTCAACCTTAGCAAATGCCTCGCTTGGAAGAACTGTCTTCGATCCTGAGGCTACGTAGCCAGAGTATATCCCTGCTATATTGCATGTTGGCTCGAACAGCAACCTTTTAAGTGCTGCCTTGCCCTTGACCTTACCTATGAACTCCTTCACACCGTAATCCTTCTTGATGCTCTCAACATCGTACTCTAACCTATCCAGTAGGGCAAGATCATCCTTGCTTGGGACTTTAACATCATTATACCAACCTTCAACCATTATTCTACCATTCTTCTTCAGGCTGTTAAGAACCTTTATGAGCGTCCATGCAGCATTTGGTGCTATTGGAGCAAGGGATGAGTGCATATCTACCGATGCTGTCCTTGCTCTGAACTCAACGTAGAGCAATCCCTTCAAGCCAGCATATATGTTAGGGGAGCCAGAAGGGTTCAGTGAGCCATCGAAGCATACACATGCATCTGCCTTTAGCATACTGGCATGCTCCTTGACAAATGCTGGCAGATGCACAGAGGATATCTCCTCCTCACCCTCTATGAGTACCTTGACATTAAGAGGAAGAGTACCGTTGAGATCAAGCATAGCCTTGATTGCCTTGATTACTGCTATGACATTGCCCTTGGAGTCTGCTGCACCTCTCCCATGTACTTTATCATCAGTAACTATACCAGAGAATGGGTTATAGCGCCACGCATCCAATGGTTCTGCTGGCTGCACATCATAATGCCCATAGAAGAGTAGAGTCTTACTACTCTCGCCCTTTACCTCACCATAGACTATTGGGTTACCATCTTCAAACCTTATCATCCTGCTCTCTAACCCAGCATCACGCATTATCCCATTGAGCACTCCAGCACACTCATCTATCCCTATCCCTTGGGCAGATACACTAGGATGCTTTATGAGGCTTCTTAGATCACTAACTATATCACTCCTATTCTCCTTGACATACTCCCTTAGCCTATCTATCACTAGCATGATATATGATGCAAGGAAGTTAACTTAATACTTTGCCCTCATCATTGAATGGAATATATTCTACAAACACTGATCCATATATAATTAATATGTTATTAAACACTATCATATTTAATGAATCTAATATATGATGGGGTATAAATCAAAATTTATATAATTCGTAGTACCATCCATACATGATTGGTATGGGTAAGGCAATGCTTCAGGTAGCACTGGATGTTACAAGGGTTGAGGATGCTCTAAGCATAGCGATAATGGCTAGGGAGAACGGTGCTGATATCATAGAGGCTGGCACACTACTCATAAAGAGTGCTGGCATTGCATCTGTGAAGAGCATAAAGGGGGTGTGCAGAGATCTGCCTCTTGTTGCTGATATGAAGGTACTCGATACTGGGGCAGAGGAGGTTGAGTTGGCAGCAAGGAATGGTGCAGATATAGTTACGGTATCTGCCTTAGCACATGATAGAACCATACTTGATTCCATAATAGCAGCAAGGAACCATGGTGTGAGGATCATGGTTGATTTTCTACATGTGAAGGACCCGTTGGATAGAGGCATGGATCTATGCGAGTTGGGCGTTGATTATCTATGCATACATAGGGGTGTGGATGCTGCAAAGGCTGGGGCAATACGCATGGATGAGATGGTTAAGATCGTTAAGGCATTGAGCAGTTCATGCAATGTACCTATAGCAGTTGGTGGTGGCATAGATGATTCAAATATATGCGAGTTTGTAAGGGCTGGGGCAAAGATAATAGTTGTAGGCTCATACATAACCAAATCTGCCGATGTTGGAAGGACAGTCAAATGGGTCAGGAGGTTCATAGATAGTGCAATATAAAATAAAGATCAAGATAGAGTAGATAGATAGAGGCTCAGTGCGTACCAACCCTGAACTCATCCAGTAACCTTCTTATATCTGCATAAGGATTGCCGTTACCATCATCTATCCTCTGGAATGCTGGAGGATTGCTCAGGTAATCAGGTATCCTGTTACTTATCCTCTCCTCATACACTGGTATATGCTCGTTCTGGTAGAATATGCCTACAGGTATCCTATCCCCCCACTCCCTAGACTTGGTTATAGCCTGTATAATCTTAGCGTTAAGTTCATCCTCATCATCAGAGTTGTGTACAACAGGATCATATCCCTGATCCTCCAACTTGTATACCCTAGGCATTGCCTTACCAGTTGCTGGATCAACCCTGTCAAGGCCTGAGAACCACTCCTTAGTGTATATATCATTGTATGTTGGGCATGGTTGGAGTACATCAACCAATGCTAGCCCTCTATGCCTTACTGCTCTTACTATTATATCCTTGAGATGCTTAACATCATACGCATATGCTCTAGCAATGAACGTGTATCCTGCTGCTAGTGTCATCATCACAGGGTTTATACCCTGATTTATGTTTGGCTTTGGAAGGGATTTGGTCTTCAGACCAAGTTTGAGCGTTGGTGATGCCTGCCCTTTAGTAAGCCCATATACAGCGTTGTTGAATACTATGTAGGTTAGATCTACATTCCTCCTCCCAGCATTAACAAAGTGCCCTGCCCCTATACCATAACCATCTCCATCCCCACCAACTGCTATAACCTCGAGCGATGGGTTTGCAAGTTTTGCACCAATGGCAAATGGGAGCACTCTACCATGGAGTGTGTGCACACCATACACATTCACATAGTGAGGAGTCTTGCCAGAGCATCCTATGCCAGAGAATATAACTGCCCTGTGCCTCTCAACCTGCATATCAGCAAGTGCCATCTGTATTGCATTGAGGATGGCAAAGTCTCCACAGTTACTTGATGCTGTAATATTAGTCACGAATGTGTGTAATGGATCATCCACGGTGAGATCATAAACATCGCCATCATAATCGAACATCTCTATCTTAGATATTGGGAGATATAACCTATTATCTCTAAACACTATCGTACGCCTTCTACCTCCTGCTAATTTGCGCTTATCTACACCTACAATCTCTGCTAGTAGGTTGTAATCTCTCCAGAAGCTTATGTATAACCTGTATGCATTCTTATGCATACCATGTGAAGGTTCATGTACAACTATTGGTACTATCCCCTGCCTTAGGAGCAGGATCTTCACCTGCTCAGCAAGCACTTTAGAGATAGTTGCATAACCTGCCTTGGATGAGGAGAAGTAGCCATCGCCCTTCCACAACCCCATTATAAGGTTCCTCTGCTTCTCTCTTGGGAGTAGCATGAACTCATGCGGTATACGCTTATCTTCAGCACTGGAGCCGAACTTATAAGCAAAGAACTCAGCAAGATGGGATGAGTAGAATACAACATCTATGCTATGTTTTACATCTTTACGGTTCACCTTACCCTTAACTCCAAATATCTTATCCATGAGTGAAATGGCGTCATCTACTAATCCTGCCTCATCACTACTGAATGTAAAGATCACAGATCTGTTATGTACGCTACCCTTTGCTATATAGTAACCTACAAGCCTCAAGAGATCCCCATCGACTAACACCCTAGAGGGTAGGTGTTTGCTTCTAGTATCTTTATGCTTTAGACTGTACTCTACATTCATATACTCAGCATCCACAACTCTACTGAGTATTGGGTATACAAGGTAATCACCAACCCTGAGATCTGCTGCCTGTATCCTCTCCTCAACAAAGGAGGAGTTGTGCATTCTCCTCCTGAGCCTCTTAACTGCAATAAACTGATGCTCTGGCGTTGCAACTATCTCTCCAAAGCACTTAATCCTTATCCTATACATTGGTCCTTTATGATGGTGCTTTATTACAAGTGCTACCCTACTGTACTCGCCTGCTGCGTTAAGCACAACATCCCCAGGCACTATATCCTTGATCTGCTTCACCGATGGGTTTGAGAGCACTAAGGTATCCCCTATCAAACAACCAGGGCACCAGTCATTGTGCACATCGGTCTTGTAATCTGCCAACTTGAATTGCCTAGACACCATGCCTTAACACCACCCTCTTGCTTCTTACACCCCCTCTTACTATACCCTTCAGTGCCTCATAGACCTCGCTAGATGACATAGGCCTACCATTGTACTTCACGACATGATAGTCAGCATCCCTCTGCAGGTTAGCCCTCAAGAGCTTTGCTAGTTGGGCAGAGTAGTTCATCTCAACATCTATGAGCAGTCTGGTCCCTTCAAGGAGTGATGCTACCCTTGCTGTAGGGAATGGATGGAGTAAACGTACCTGAACGAAGTTCATATCTATACCATCCCTAGCCTTGAGCATCTCTATAGCATCAAGTATTGCTCCCTTGGTTGAACCCCAGCTTATCACGGTAGCATCTGACTCATAGCCATATACCATTGCCTGCTCCTCATAACTCAACCTCTCAAGTATGAGATCTAGTTTGCTCATACGCTTATCCATCATCTTTATCCTTAGATCTGGATCCTCAGTTATATGCCCTAGTTCATCATGCTCATCCCCAGTATTCCAGAATACAGCATCCTTTGTACCAAGCCTTATCCTTGGCGATATACCATCTTCTGTGAACCTGAACCTTAAATACCTGCTACCTTCTACTACCGCTTCTTCTTCTGCTGTAGTTGCTGTTGCTGCTGTAGCAGTAATACTGGTAACAGAGTCTAATAGCAATCCTCTATCTATCCTTACCAGAGCAGGGTTGAACTCCTTGCATACCATAACGCTATTTGCTATAGCCTTATCCACCACATGTATGACTGGCATCTGATAGCGCTCAGCATAGTTGAATGCCCTTATCGCATCATAGAATGCCTCCTCAACATCCCCAGATGCTATTACTATTCTTGGGAACTCACCATGCCCAGCATGTATAGCAAACAGCAGATCCCCTTGCTCATGCCTAGTAGGTAGCCCAGTGCTTGGACCTGCCCTCTGGTAGAGTGTTATTACCACTGGCACCTCATTGATACCAGCCCAGCCTAGTGCCTCAGCCATGAGTGAGAACCCTGGACCAGATGTACTCGTTGATGATCTTGCACCTGATAGCCCTGCACCTATAGCCATTGCTATTGCTGCTATCTCATCCTCTGTCTGAACAACCACTACAGAACCCTTACCATCAAGCAACTCGTTAGCCTCAAGGAACTCAGATTCATCGGATGCTGGGGTTATAGGATAATAGGTCTGAAACCTACAACCAGCAACCATCTTCCCTAGAGCAACTGCTTGGTTCCCTTGCATTAGGAGCATATCATCTCTAGACTCTCTAGCAACCAACCTATACCCTATACCATCCTCCTCGCTATTTGCGTACTTTGCCTTGGTGTAGTTGTAGGTGTAGAGTGCAGCATCGGCGTTGAGATCTGCAATGCTCTTCTTTGCTCTGAATGTGTACCTTATAGCATCTACAAGGAGTTGCTGATCATACTCCAGTAGTGCTAGCGAGGATGCTACCATCATTATGTTTATCATCCTAACCATCTTGCTCAATGATGGATCGTTCCTCTTACCTGCTATATCCTGGAGAAGATCATGGCAGGGTATGCTGTAGAGCCTCACACCATTCATCTCAACCAACTTGAGCATGCCTTCCGCTGTACCCTCTAGTGAGTGGCTAGCAAGTATAGATCTCAACTCATCCCTCCTCCTCCTCTCAAGGGTTTGTACATCATCTATGCTACCTTCTACTATGGAGGAGTCGTAAACGATGATACCATCCTTTACAACATACAGTGCATGCCTGAATAAAGTCTCTACATCGAATACAACTAGCATATCTATAGGATCTACATGGGCTCTAACTGGCTCATCACTAACATGTACGCTGAAGTAACTATGCTCACCCTTTATGTTAGAGTGGTACTCCCTCTTGCCGAAGAGGTATAGACCTCCAAGTGCACATGCCTTTGCAAATACATTTGCTGCTGTATCAACACCACTTCCTTGCGGTCCTCCTGTAACCCAGCTCAACCTATTCACTACTTCCATACCTTACCTTAGAATATCCTCTCTTTTATCCTATTCGTTACAATTTATGTATGAAGTATCCAGCATTACAGTACATACTAACTAAAATAATATATGCGCATCTAGCAGATGAGCTAGCCTCCTCCAGTAGTAGCATCGAATAGGCAGCATCTACACCCTTCCCTCTCACCACAGTAAGGGCAGACGCATGAGCATGCCTCTATCGTATTACCACATATCTCGCAGAAGACCATCTCTACCCCTTCATCAACATCTACGTTAGTACCAACCTCATCATTACTCATGTTACTACTACTCAACCCTTTCTTTTAAATATGTTTAGCCACTAGCGTATTCAAAAACTGTATATATCTAACCTTACAATGAAAGAATTCTACAATGAATGCTATATAGGATGTGTTAACACATATATTATAAGTGGTAGTTGCATGTTGTTGCTACGCCCTTGATCTCCGTGAATCTTATAGAACCTTTAGGTACCTCACCTAGCTCCTGCTTCAATCCAACTATCCTCTCTACAATGGTAATATGATCTCTACACACTAAGCCTATCATATACTCGCCAGAGTCATCAAGTATAGAGATTATGTGCGATGGTACGCTTCTACAGGCTTTGAATCTTACCCTTATACAACACCTGTCTGGGATCATCAGTATATCATCACTAACTAAGCTCTTTTTATCCTTATCTTAAGACTATTATTACTCAGATCTTCACTAGATTACATGAAGAAGAGTAGTAGAATATTTGATGATAGAAGGGGGGAGAGTAGAGATATTCAAGGCATACTGCGAGGGCATATGAATGTTATCATAGATACACTTGACAACTTTAAGAGTATGATAGGTTCCTTACTTGCACTCGATACTAAGAAGAGCCAAGAGTATGTTGAGATGATCGATCTTTTAGAGACCAAAGCTGATGATATACATAGGGAGAATGTTATCAAGGTATGCAAGGGTTCGTTCTTTGGTTATATGCGTGAGGATATCCTAGCATTCATGGAGCATGTTGATGATATAGCGGATAGCGTAAAGGAGGCATCTAGAGTGCTAGTGATGAGGAGGGTACCAGATGATGCATTACACAGATTCTTCAACGCTAACACAATAGCATGCATAAATGGGAGTATAGAGACGGTTATGCACCTTCTCGATCTTGTAAACTCGTTGGATGAGAAGAGGGATGTGATACTTGAGAAGGTGAAGAGGGTTGAGCAGAGTGAGGAGAGTGTTGATGCGATGAAGAGCATGGTACTACATGAACTCTACTCCAGTAGCAATGCTTACGATATACTAACCATAATACAACTCAAGGAGTTCATACAACTTGTGGATAGGATTGCTGATAGCGCAGAGGATGCAAGCGATGTCATAATACTTATGCTTGCCAAAGGATATGCATAATAGCATAGTAATATACCCATTGGATCTACTCATCCTACTATACATAGCATTCCTCTTTGGTATCAACAATGCTGGCATAGCAGTAACAAGCATGCTTGCCTCTGGCTTCAACTACAGGGTTAGCGTAAGTATATCAGCCTTAGGGTTTGTTGCTGGGGCGTTGCTTGAAGGCTGGAAGATGGGCAATATTATAGTACTGGAGGATTATACAATGACGTTTGGAGTAACAGCCATCATACTATCAATATTCTCATTCCTACACATACCTGTGAGTATGGTCAACATAATATTTGCAAGCTACATTGGAAGCACTATAGAAGCAACGCATGCCACTACCCATATAGCATCTGTAATAGTAGGTTGGGTTATAGCACCATTCATAGCACTGATAACTACCATATCCATATACCATCTCGTAGTAATGTTCACAACTAGATTAAGCCTAGTCAGTCTATTCAGATTCTATTCGCTCATTATACCATTTGTAACGTTCTATGCATCATACACTATAGGGGCAAATAACCTAGGGTTGCTCTACTCCATAGGCAATGGATATACCAATGCTATCACTATAGATAGCATCTACATGATGTCTGCTATACTTGCAGTGTTTGTCATTGGGATAGTTAAGGGCAAGAGCATATCAAGATTCCTGAGTGAGGAGATAGTTGGTTATACCCCTGCTACCATATTGAGTGGTATATCATCATGCTCCATCATACTGTGGTTATCTACACAGATGCAGATACCACTACCATTCTCTCAGATGCTCATAGGTTCGCTCATAGGTATAAATATGGTAAAGAGACCTCATGTGTACAATAGACGTTCACTGCTCTTGCTAGTATCCTCTTGGATAGGATCTACACTTCTAAGTTTTATCATAACGTTCATAGTTGTTAAGGTTATATAAATAAATAAATAAAAAGAAGATTGGTTGTTTCCTATCCGAATAAAGGGAATTAAAGGGAATAGAGAAGTAAATAAGTAAAAATTGGTTGGTCTGCCTCTATTTACTTATATAATCTGCTCTATCAGCATTAGCCATATCACTCTAGTCTTAATCGATTGTATTATGTATAACATCACTCAACGCTTCCTAGCCACTATAGTATGGGTCTTTGTAACATACCATCTTATCTTATCCTTGAAGCTTGGCCACCAATCAAGGAACTTGTCTGCATCATCGCTCTCAAATATGAGGAAACCATTATACTCGGTTCCCCAAGCATGAACATACTCCCCAACCAGCCTTATACCAGATGGGATGTTCTTCTTCAACTCATTCCATTCTTTGCTTGCCTTGGATGCATCCTCATCGCTCATGCTCTTGAACTGGTAGAGTACCAGGAATGCTGTAGCCATATGGGGATATTGATGCACATATTATTAAGGCTTATGTACTCACCACGTTACTTTTCACTCTTGAATAATTGTTAATACATATTCACGTATCCTCCCAACATCTATAACATCCCTCATATCTATGATGGTGTTTATCCTAGCCCTAAACTCATCAACCTCATCCTTGCTCACAGTAAGAATTGGATCCTTACCCTTTGAGCCTATTATCCTTCCATTAACATCAATACCATTGAGCCAGAGGGCAAGGAGTGACTGCCCAGCTAGATGCCCCTTCGAATCCTTGCCAGCAATGATCATGTACCTTACCCTCCTCTTATCTGCTATAACATATCTTACAAGTGCATCTATACCCTTATTCTCAGATAGCAGTCTACCAACAATGGCAATGTACTGCATTAGATCAGACCTAGATGCACTAAGCAGTAGATCAATGCTTGATAGAGTGCATAGTGCTATGCAAGAGTTTGAGTTGCCTATGAAGGTGTCATGCCTTATTGGGAGTATGAACTCGCATGCCTTCCCAGCGATATCAGAGAGGAACCTTTTAACCATAGGCAGGTATTGATGAAACGAACTGGAATATATAAAGTCATAACCCCCAAGATACCTTCTTTGCTACAGTTACCTTTATGAACGGTGCTTCCCCTTCACCCCATGGCTCCCTCCTAACCCATTCAAACCTCCCATAGAATAACTTGTATACATCGTTGAACTCCTGTCCATGCTCTACTATCTCTGCTATACCTTCAACCATCACAGCCTTGTTTGGTCTATACGTATCTATAACTAGAGAGACATTCCTATTCCTTGCTATATTACTGAACTTCTTTGTATGATAATCTGTTGCTATGTAGAAGTGGTTGTTGAAGAAGATGTAGCATACTGGTACAACATGGGGTCTGTTATCTGAGCATGTTGCTAGCCTACATACCTCATGTTTATTGATGAACTCCAACTCTTTGGTTGAGAATCTTATGTTCATAACCATACTCTAGCAGTATGCGTATATATATAATTGCTAACGCCGGGGGTGGGATTTGAACCCACGAGCCCTTGCGGGCACAGGCTATTCGTTACTTACTCAATCTAAACTCCAGGCATGGGCTTGTTGACCAAACTGCCCCCTACCAGACTAGGGTACCCCGGCATCCAGTCTAGTTAGTAACATCCATCTATGGAATAACTACTACATATATGATTCTTCCCTGTAAAAGGAAGCAAACAGTTTAATAATCACCATATAGGCTAGTTGGTATTATGAGTACGAAGTGGAGTTGTGCTATATGCTCAAGGCAGATACTATGGAGTGAGATGTTTACATTCTACTCAAAGGGTGCTGTACACTTCACCTGCTTCAAGGATGCTGTTATAACCAAGGATAAGAGTGATGAGGCAAAAGCTCTAGTAGATGCACTAGAGAGTGAACTCAAGATGATAGTTACATACAAGGGTTATATATCAATGGTTAAGAGCGATGATGCCAAGAAACTTCTTGAAGAGAATGAGAAGGATGCTGAGAAGCATGCTGCTCTACTAACCAAACTCATAGATAGGAGTATAGTACAGAGGTAGGCAATAAATAGTCTAGAGGTAGTAGTGTATGCTAATAATCATAATCGTCACATTATTATTATTGTTCTAAGCAATGTACGTTACTCCATTATATTATATAATCATCCCTTCAGTTCATCTTAATGCTCTTACCACTCTTCCAAGCCTTAGGATATGTATTGGGCTTCATTATAACACGCTTGAGCGTGAATGCTATACCCTTATCAGCCTCAGCAATCTCATCTGTAGACATCATAGCCTCTGCTAACGCAACCAACTCGCCCTTCAATGTGTATATGCCAACCAGATCACCTTTCCTGATATCCCTGGATAGCCTCAATACCCCTGGCACTGCTAACTGCGCACCATGGCATATAGAGTCTACTGCACTATCCCTTATTACTACAGCCTTCACATGCCTTAGAGCATACTCTATAGGCTTGATCATGCTCCTCAACTTACCCTCTTCCCCCTTCTCCTTCCATAGCATATACGCCTCGTAGAGGTCATGAAGCCTAACCATATCATCCTCATCTAGCATGCTTACCCTTGTCCTTCTCAACTCTACCATGCTTGCACCAGAGCCTAGCACTTCCCCTATATCATATATCAACTTCCTAACGTATGTACCTGCTTGGCATAGCACCCTTAGGAGGAGTAACCTTCCATGCTCCTCAAGTACCTCCAACTCGTATATCCTCCTTACCCTAACCTCTCTCTTCACAGATGATCTCTGAGGAGGTCTCTGGTATATGTCGCCCCTGAACTGGCTTATAACATCATGGATGGTCCTGCTAGGCATGCTTGCATGCAATCTTGCTATGGCATAGTACTCCTTCGGTCCAAGGAGTAGTACTGTCAGTGCCTTTGTAGCCTCCCCAAGCCCTATGGGAAGTAAGCCTGTGGTTGGAGGGTCTAGTGTACCACTATGCCCTGCACCCTCCACAGCGAGGATCCTCTTTACCCATGCAACAACCTCATGGCTTGTAGGTCCTGCTGGCTTATCCAATGCTATGAGACCATAATCAAGCAGTACATCAATTGGCCTAGAGAATGGATGGTAGCCATAGTGCTCATCTGTAACATCATCATCTATGCTTAACAGGTTACCAAGTTGAGGTAACTGTCCATCTTGCATCATATGCTCTTACCCATACTTCTAATCAGATGCTCTACTATATTACATGCTATATCTATAACACTCTCCGCCTGAAGATCATCAGTACTTATCACGAAATCAAATACATCTATATCCTTGCAGAGGTCTATGTTGTATAGGCTCTTGTATAACCTCTTGTTCCTCTCATCCCGTATCGTTACTATCCTTAGAGCCTCCTCATACGATATTGCATCCCTAGCAGACATCCTTTCTGCCCTCTTCTCCCTAGAGCCTTTGAGGAGTATCTTGACTGCTTCACTGCCTATAAGCCAAGGTAGTGTATAGCTGGTGACTACTACCCCTCCCTTCTTGACCAATGCTATGAGGTAGTCATCAACATGCTTATCGAACTCTGGATTGGATGCTCTCTCCTCCAGGAACCTTATCCCATGCTCCTTATCCCACCAATCATTGCCAGACTGCATGTAACCTCTTGCTACTGCTAACTCCTTCAGTATATCTCCTCCAGAGTAGTAGCGTAACTTGAACCTGTCTGCTATTGCCTTTGCAACTGTGGTCTTGCCTACGGCAGGTAAACCAGATACCACTATGGATAGCTTATCCATACCCCGAACTGATGCTTGAGTCATATCTAATTTACTCGCTATAACCCTCTTACATTCACATCATTGTATTATTAGGTTACACTCATCTCAGTCCTAGTTATCTTCATGACTATGCCAGAGAATGCTATTGATGCTATTGCATACCATGCCCAGAGCAGTACCTCATTCTCTGCAGTGCATGATGGTACCCTCTCCTGAACCTTGTTCTCAAGGTTTGCATTAACTATGCCATATGCTGCAAGTATCCTATCTCTAGCATGGATGTACTGCCCTGCATCCACCAACTCTCTAGCCTCTCTTGCAAGTGAGGTTACCTGATCCCTTGCTATAGAATTCTGCAAGCCTTCAGCATGCTTGATGAGCTCTTCGGTTATGCTGTTAACATCCTTTACTATAATACCCTTTGTGCATGTTATTGGTAGTAGATCACCAACTATGTTGAGTGAGATTGGGGATATTGCAACTGTGTGCCCAAAGACTTGAGGGAGTACAGCCCACCATATTATTAGCATGGGTATCATGAAGACTATCATTGGTCTAAAGTTCATCTGCATCACCTCCATGTTGAGTCTGTTCATGTAATCCTGCTTACCCTTCAACTTCTCTATCTTATCCTTATCCTGCTTCCTCATCGCATCCATGTACTCCCTCCTCCAATCATTAACCTCCTTCATCATCCTCCTCAACTTCTGCATATCCGTCATCTTGAGTCTGAGCAGTGCATAGAAGAACTGTAATGCTATTGCTATTATACTTACTAGAATCGACGCACTAATCATATTCGTTATATATGGGTGAGCTGAGGCTGGAGGTGCAAGCTGTAATGGCAGTATGCTTGGTAATGATGATGATAGATACGATACATGTGGGAGATTTAAGAGCAGTGTTATGAACCATTCCATAATAATAATCACCATCCCATCTAATCCCTCCTCTTATCAGCGAGTAGACTTACCAGCTCATACGATGCATCATCAACCTTACCTTCTCTATTCATGACTATTGCGAATGGTGCCCCAGTTAGTATTGAACATGCAGCAAGCATTATCCTTGCTATCTCCAACTCATGTGCTATCTCATCCTCATCCACAAGATCCCTCTGCCTTGTCTTATCATTCATCCTCCTACTCAATATCTCCCTAGGCTCTGCAGCAACAAGGATGAGGTTTGTTGGCTTGAGTAGGTTAAGAAGGTGTAATGGTAAGCCAGGGTAGTAGCCCTCCTTTGTACTTATGAAGAGATGTGTGTCTATTATGATCACATCATCCGTCATGTTTGCTATCTTCACTGCAGCATCCTCCTGTAGTCTCCTCTGCTCCTCAACACTAAGCCTACGCATCTCATCCCTATGCTTTACACCCATTCTCATAGCCTCTTCAAACATTACAGTACCAAATACAACAAGCCTTGTATTCAAACCTTGCATATTAAGCATCTCTACAGCCCTAGTTATCACTGTTGTCTTTCCAACTCCTGGTATCCCTACCACTATTGCACGCTTGTTATTTATTATACTACTTCCTTCCAAGGAGAGCACTCAACCTTGGCATGTAAACATCAATCTGCTCCCTCAGCAACAGGTTGTAGTAGTTGATCAGTATATCGACCATGAGCAGTAGCCCTGTACCAGTACCAAACGCACCTAGCACATCACTACCCCCAGCAAGGAAGCCCAGGAAGAGCGAACTCATGAGCGTAACTGATGGTATGTAACGCTTCAATAACATCTCTATCGATGATTCTACCCTCCTGAAGCCTGGGACCTGTACATCTGCATCTATTAGGCTGCTTGCTGCCTTCTTTGGTGATAACCCTCCCAACTCTATCCATAGTCTACCGAAGAGCACTACTAACCCTGTAAGTATGAATACGTAAGCAACAGCATGCAATGGTTCAGCCATTGCAGCCTCTATACCCCTTGTTGGGATGAGGAACTTGACTATACCTCCTATTGGGGTTGTAGGATTCTGAGGATCGAACATGGCTATCCAGTTGAACTCCTCTCTATTGTTCAATGGATTGTAGTTTGCCCAGAAGAGCTGGGCCATGAATACAAGATTAGCGATAAGGGCAGATGAGAGTATGACTGGGATGTTGGATACATACATGAACTTTATTGGGTAGGAGGCTGTGAACCCTCTGAACCTGCTGGAGACTATGGGTATCTCAATCTTCATACCCTGAGTAAAGAGGAGGAGTGCTATTATCGCTATGGTTATGAATAGACCTATAAGGTTTGGCAACTGTCCAAACCTGAATAATGCATATATGATATCGAAGTTAGCACTAGATGCCATCTGTATGAGCATTGGGAGTACACCAAAGGGTAGCCCATCCTGTGCAGTTACAGGACTGAATACGTGCCAGAGCACACTCTGCGCTACCCCAGCCATTATGAATAGGCTTATCCCACTCCCTAGACCCCAGCCCTTCTGTACCATCTCATCAAGGAACATAACTATAAGGCTTGCACCTATAAGTTGCCCTATTATTATCATAGTGATATCTTGAGGCATCTTGTACACCATGGAGCCATATATTGCTCCCTCAACCACTATCACTATTATGGTAACCAATTTTGTTGCTGAGGTGAATAATGCTCTATCCTCAGGGTTCTTAAAGTCCAACTTGAATATCTCTGCACCCTTGAGCAACTGCATCAGCAATCCAGCAGTGACTATAGGTCCTATGCCAAGTTCTATCAACGTACCTTGCTGTGATGCAAATATCACCCTGAATGCAGCGAATGGGTCGAATGGGCTGGTTGGTGCACCGTAGAGGGGAACCTGACCCATGGCAAGATATACAAGTAGTGCCAACCCACTCCATACGAACTTCTGAGTAAGGGTTAACTTCTTCTTTGGCTTTGGTATCTGGGGCAGATATACTGCAGCCTTGTCAACTATGCCCCTGAAGCTTATACCAGTAGGCTTCAGCATGGGATTATCTCACCACCAACGCTTGTAACCTTTGACTTGGCAGAGTTTGTACATGCTTTGACTATAACACTATAAACACCCCTTACCCTACCAGAACCCAATAACTTATCATAACCCAATGAGTTTAGATCTATAACCTTCTTACCATTCTCCTCAACAACCTTACCATACTTGAGGAAGAGATCATCTAGGTTACCAACGTTAACCCAATGCTTTACAATCTTATGGGTTGGGTTATGGAACCCATGCTTGCCAAAGTACTTACCCTCCATGAGCACTGCTTGAGTCCATTTGTGCTTGTGCAGACCAACCTTTCTGTAACCCTTCTTCCCTGTATCCCTATGCTGACCTATCTGCCCCCATCCATGAGTTCTTGAGCCCCTTAACCTTCTAACCTTTCTAAGCCTAGTTGCCACACATTACCAGATGAGGAGGCGTTAATTAAGCCTTGCTATATACCATTATTCATATATTGATCAGTTGATACACGATATAACTACAGATGATAGGATTGACTAATCATCCTCAGGGATACAAAACAGGATGAGGAGAATAGTACTAGTGCAAGTTATAGGCAAATAGAATACAAGCAAGAAAGATCAGTTGCTCACTCATCTAAACATTAGATCATCCTACTAGCAAGTTCCAGTAACTCCTTGTTCTCTCCTAGTATACCGCCATCACTATACATATGCTTGCTACTCCTCTTGAATCCTCCTTTAGGAGGGGCTAGTGCAAACCAAGGTCTAGCACTCTCAAGTCTTGATAGCACTACATTATCATTTGCAAGTGCCTCTGCAAGATCATCTATGCTTGAGAACCCAAGCCTGCTTATATCATCATACTTGCCTCTCTTCTCCAACAACTGCTTTACGAATGCTGCATCAACCTTGCACCATGCTACATAATCCTTGACAGTCCTAAGCATCCCTATGTAAGGCTCTCGCTCAGGCACTATGGTTGCATTGAACCTTCTCTCAAGGTTGAGGAGTGCTAGCGTATGCCTCGCCCAATATGGTACATTTATTGTGCCTCTCAGCCTTATAACAAGGTAAGCCATATCTATGCCACACCTCCTTCCTCCTCATCATCAACCTATGCTGTATGTATTCCTCAACGCATTATATACTGCTAGAGCGGTAGAGGACATTGTACTTGTAGAGCCAAAGGTCCTTGTCCATGCATCCCTTATCCCTGCTAGCCTAAGCATCGTTGTTATATTTGCCCCTGCTACAAGCCCAAGCCCTCTAGGCCCAGGGATTATCTCTATCTTTACACTCCCTCCCTTACCTATAACCTTGAATGGGACTGAGTGCTGTACATTGCATCTGCACTCCCAACTCCCACATCCAAGTTTTACTGGAATCACGTTGAGCATTGCATCCCTTGTTGCCTTGTCTATTGCAAGCCTCATCTGTGCTGCCTTCCCTCTCCCTATACCAAACCAACCATGCTCGTCTCCACATGCAACTATTGCACTGAACCTTGTAAGTTCTCCAGCATCTGTCTGCTTCTGCACAACGCCAACATGCACAACCTCGCTCTTCAGATCTGGTAGAAGTATCTTAACTATCTCTGGCTCTCTCAGCCTATAACCCTGCTCGAATACCTGCTCTAGTGCAGTTATCTGCTTGTTTGCTACATGAATACCCAGTTTTGTTCTAGGCCTCCAGCCTTCTAGATCCTCGCCTTCTCTCTCGCTCTCCCTTCTAGACCCTGTATACCTACTACTACCTGAACTGCTCATATCAATCACCAGAGTCCTTCATTATATTATCCTTGACCTCGTTGAAGTGCTTAACATAATCCTCTGGTCTTAAACCTCTAGCAAGTATGGCTGAGAACCTCTTGGAGTAGAGTTCTTCATCCTCCTCCTTGAGCATCGCTGCATACTCTGCTATATGCTTCCCAGTTATCCTATCCTCATCGGGTAGAGCATCCTCTCCTACTGGAACATCCAAACCTGCATCTCTAAGCCCCTTTGCAGATGCTCCTATTCTAGAGGAGAAGCCTCTTACTCCTACATACACTATGCAACCATCTACACCATTTGCCTTGGCCTTCTTTCCAGCAAGGAGACCTGTAAGGTAGCATGCTGGAAGGCACCTCCTTGAACCCTTCCATCCATACTTGAGCAGCTCTCTGCTATGTGCAGATGCCAATACTACATCACCATTCATGGATGCTTTGCTTATCTGAACCATGGTATTCTCATCGCTAACCCTTACAGTTGCAAATACATGTCTGCCTAACAGTATTGCCTTTCTCTTCCTGTAATCGGTTCTGCCCTCCCTTATACGTTTGAGTGTCTGTATGTAACCCAACCCCTGCTAACATCTATGTAAGCACTTATAAATCTTCACTGAAGCAGTTCAGCATTATATATGCTGATAAAACAAGTGGGTGAATGAATTAATAAAGAAATAAAAAGAAAAGGGATAGTCTAGGCTACCTCAGTTGTATATGCTTAAGGTAAACCTATGGTATCTATACCTACTCTTGCTCCATGCTTTACTGTTCTTACTGCTTACTATCAGCATCCTTCCATAGCAGGGAGAAGAATGCTACCATAGACTCTATGAGTGCTGTTGAGTCTGTCCATAGTGCTGCTGTATCGTTCTTGTTCCTCTCCCTCAGCACATAGACCATCTCCTTCCTATCCTTTATAACTATCAATGGGAACTTGTTCTCTACCCTCCTCACGTTGCTCAAGCCTACATCCATGAATACAGATGCCATGCTTGTAGATACATCACTTACGATCTTCACATTACTGCACTTTGCTATAGCATCCATTATACCGTAGTTGTACAGCCTTAACGCATTGACCTCATTGCATACCATGATCAGTTCACCAGCATCAGCAACCATGCTGCTTATCCTAGTGTAGATATTCTCTCTTCCTTCAAGTATCTGGAACTTGTCCTTATCATCGCATGGGTTCTTTGCAAACTCTGGAAGGTTGCTCCATACCTGTAGTATCTCCTCTCTCCTCCTGTCAAACTCCTTCAGGCGTTCCATGCTTACGTTTATCATGGTCTTAAGTAGATCATCGAACTCAACTGCTGCA
Organism: Candidatus Nitrosocaldus tengchongensis; assembly: GCA_013538675.1. Taxonomy (GTDB): domain Archaea; phylum Thermoproteota; class Nitrososphaeria; order Nitrososphaerales; family Nitrosocaldaceae; genus Nitrosocaldus; species Nitrosocaldus tengchongensis. Next base: position 9,304 of record JACAFJ010000002.1, on the reverse strand, counting down.
TATCTTACTGGATGCTCCATCGTTGCTATAACTAGCCCTTTGCTCTGCAACCTGTTAAGTATCTGATACGTCTCAGTCCTTGGTATACCTATATTCTCTGCTATCTCTATAGCCTTCCTGTATCCAGTCTTTGCTAGATACACGTATACCTTAGCCTCATTCAACGTCAATCCTAGATCCAAGAGCACTCTGATTATCCTCTCGATAGGCTCCTTGTACTCATCGTTGTTGAAGAGCATGAACATACCTGTCATCATCCCCAACCTCACACCTCCCCCTCCTCTTCCTCACCACCTGCTCTACCTGCAGTGACTGCACATGCATACTTGCCCTCTACGCCATCCACCTTGCCCCTTGCTATTACACTCTTTGTGTTCATACCTTTAATTATTACATATTTATTTAAAAAGTTTGTGTAAATCTTACTACTATTTATTAATATATATCAAATATTTAGTGATAAGTACATACTGGAGACTCTATAGTATAGAGTACACTAGTTGTTGATTGATGGTGGAACATGCTAGCATGCTTACATGCGAGGTGCGGGGGGTGGGATTTGAACCCACGAACCCCTAAGGGACGGGATCACCCACCGACTAGGCACTCTATCCTTGCAGATAAGAGATAGATAGATCTTGAGTCCCGCGCATTTGACCAGGCTCTGCTACCCCCGCTTGCTATCATATGTAAGGAAGGTAACCTTTATTATAATGTGTTACTCTTGCCATCTACATATGCGAATATCAGATATAAGGGGTGGGATGAGCAGAGTATCTATAGATGCTGCAGAGGTTGTTAGTGTATCAGAGGCTAGAGAGGTTAGGCTGAAGGATGGTAGTAAGGCAAGGGTTGCAGACTGTGTAATCCAGGATGACTCAGGTAGGATAAAGTTAACGCTCTGGAATGAGCAGATAGATATGGTTAGAGAGGGTTCAAAGATCTCTATAACAAATGGATATACTAAAGAGTTCAAGGGAGAGAATACACTAAATATAGGTAGATATGGTAGACTGGATGTTGTAGAATACTAATAATAATAATGTACTTATCAGTGTTGTAGGTAGATATGTAGGTAGTAGATGGTACTCTTGTCTAGGAAGATTTTGATTGTTAGTTTATGTAGATTCTAACCTAACTTATATAGCCTAGCTCCCTATCCTTGTCCTGTTCTTCTCTCAACTGCTCCTGCATGATGCTTCCCATGCCACCTCTCCTTGCCTGCTGCTCCAGAGCCTTTATTATAACCTCCGTATCCTTTGCCCTCTTCTCTAAACTGCTCATATCTATGCTCATGTTGACCAACTCCAACAGTGACTTTAACACTGCTTGTGATGCCTTTGCATCTACAACATAGCCAGATGTCTCAGCAAGTAGGCATACGCCTCTGATCCCCTTCAGCCTAGCCATGCCGAGTAGTAGGCCGTTCATGCCTGTTATGCTACCATTATCCATGGTTGCTATCCCCCTACTCTTGAAACCTTCAATTATATCAGCGCTAGTTGCTGTTGCATACACCCTTGGTTTATCCATGAATACACCTGTTATGTACGCTGCCAGCGTGAATACCATCTTTGTGTTTAACCCATCTGCAATATCTATTATAGCCTCAGCAAGGAGATGCTCCCCCTCTGGGGTTAAAGGTTGTGCATCTGCAGTGAGCAGGAGTAGATCGTTAGTACCATTGCTACTACTACTGCTACGACCACTACCATCATCCCTTCCCTTACCACCATCACTCTGCCAATAGTATATGCTATTCTTCATGAGTTCAACTGTACCATCATGCCTTATTACAACCTGTGGAGGGAATGAGTAAGAGTATATATCGATGATGGGCTTTGCGTTTAGTTCCTGCACTAGATGCTCTACAGCCAATTTACCAACGTATCCACTCCCTGGGAACCCACATATCATGTAAGGTTCGTTGAGCCTTGGAGGTTTATCAACATACGAAACCTTTATGTACTCATGCATACCTGCTACTCAACGGTTCTACCATAACTACCAATTTAAGTGTTAAATAACCAACAGACATACTTTGCAAGAGTAAAAATTAGGTAGCATGTTTACCAACCATCTACTAATCAATCCTCAACACATACCATGGTCTCTGTATTCTCTATCCCCTTTATCGCATGTATCTTCTGCGTAACTATATCTGCTACACCCTTGAGATCGCTAGCCTCTATACTTGCTATTATATCCGTATGCCCAGTAACAGCAAATGCCTCTCTAACCCCTTCAGTACTCCTAAGCAACTGTATTATCCTCTCTATGTTTGCGCCAGCCTCTACCTTTATCTCCACAAATGCCTTCATGCAGTAGTTAGAACTGTATATGCTTATAAATATTTGAACCCAAGAGAGTAGACATCTACCGCTCTGTCTGTCCATTAGATTCTGTTAATTAGATTACTTTATTTACCTCGCCAATACAATAGATAGGCTATGCACCCATCACAGGTACCAGTGATACACTCGTTCACTGCTAATGATGTAAGGGAGGCTCTGAATGCTGTAGATAACATGCTCCAACTCTATGAGCAGTATAAAGCAGTAAGGTTCAGGGTACTGCTACCAAAGGCTGGTAATGCAAAGAGTATAGGTTATGCCCTACTAAATGAACTCAATCTAAGGATAAGGCATGTATTCAAGGGTAATATAAGATATCTCATCTACCATCATGATAGCAACTATTATGCATTGCTCCTCCTTGATGATGAATCTGCCAATGCCTTCATGATGATGATCTAACCACATGTTAGGATAATAGTAGTAGTAGTGTTGTAGTATCATACTTCATGCAACCTAAATACTCTGGCCATGAAGTTACCAACTATGAGCCCCAACAATATACCTCCAACAACATCCATGGGATAGTGCTCCCCTACATACACCCTGCTGAATGATATAAGCAAGGGATAGAGCCAGAGGAGCATCCCTATGCTGATCCTACCTATACGCTTATCTCTAAGCATATAACTCAGCACAAGTGCGAAAGCAGCACTCCTAGCAGCATGCCCAGATGGATATGAACTTGAAGCAACTGTTATAGCATCCAACTCAACATTATACTCTAAACCCTCTACATTGAACTCATAACTTGGCCTATCTCTGTGTACTACATTCTTCACCTGTAGAGATGCTAGTGCAGTAACGAGTATAACAAGCATTAGTATTGCTCCTATCCTTCTACTCCTCTTCCTTACAAGGAGTATCAATGCTACTATGAGCAATGGAGAGAAGTAGATTGGAAATATATCTGCTGTAGTAGTTATCCCAACCATGATGAGGTCCATGGTATAAGATCTAGAGCCAGTTAATGTATTGAATATGCTATTATCAAGCTCACTTGTTACTCCAGAGGCTACCAATATGCTTACTATTGCAAAGGCTATGAGTAGTGATAAGAATGTTGTAGAGCGTAGAGGTACTAATGCTGTTCTACCAAGCACGTGTAACAGATCAGAGCAAAACAATATTATCATTACTATAACAGAGGTTAGATTAAGAGCAATGGATAGTATTACAAGGATACAAAATAAAGTTTTTATCACTACTAGGTGTAGCGGGTGTAGATAGAGGAGGGATAGGGAGAGGAGGTATAACAGTATATGAATATGCTAACAATAGATGATATAGATCTGAAGGGCAAGACTGTATTCATTAGGGTTGATATGAATGTTCCAATCCATCCAGATACTCTGAAGATAATAGAGAGTATAAGGATAAGCGAGGCAAGCAATACAATAAAGGAGTTGGAGTACTCAAAGGTTGTAGTTGGTTCCCATCAAGGCAGGGTTGGGCGCTACGACTACACAGATCTAAGTCAGCATGCTGAGATACTTGAGAGGCTCATAGGAAGAAGGGTTATGTTCGTTGAAGATGTTATAGGTCCAGAGGCTAGGAGGCGTATAGAAGGGATGAGGGATGGAGATGTTCTACTTTTAGATAATCTAAGGTTCTGTGCAGAGGAGAACTATGAGTTTACTCCAAAGGATGCAGCAAACACAGTCATGGTCAAGAGACTTGCTAGGCTCATGGATGCATGCATACTAGACTGCTTCCCATCTGCTCATAGGGCGCATCCATCCATAGTAGGCTTCCCCTACCTGCTTCCTGCATGTGCTGGAAGGCTTGTTGCTAGGGAAGTGCAATCTCTAGATAGAGTACTTACTGTTGCAAAGGGCCCCTACATAGTCATACTTGGAGGTTCAAAGATCTCAGATAGGCTTGAAGCGATAGAGACGCTCATACAGGGAGGGAGGGCTGATAGAGTACTCCTTACTGGGCTCATCTCCATAATATTCCTCATGGCCCAGGGCAGGTTCAAGGCAAACAAACTAGGCATAAAGGAGGAAGCGTTGGTTGAGAAGGCTAGGAGGCTTATGCAGAAGTATCCAAATGTATTCATGCTCCCTGTAGATTATGCTACAGAGAACAATGGCGCAAGGGTTGAGAAGGATCTTGATGAGTTCAAGGATGATGATATCATCCTAGACATAGGGAGCAAGACCATAGAGAGTTATGAGAAGGTTATAAGTGGTGCTGGAACTGTATTCATGAGCGGGCCTGCTGGTGCATTCGAGAGGGAGCAGTTTGCATATGGTACAAGAACATTGCTAGAGATAGTTGCAAGATCTCTAAGCACTACAATAGTTAGTGGAGGGCATATGACTGCAGCACTCCAGAGGTTTGGGCTAAGCGATAAGGTTGATCATATAAGCACTGCTGGTGGTGCACTAGTACTCTACCTTGCAGGGAAGAAGCTGCCTATGATTGAAGTGCTGGAGGCGGCATATGAGAGGGTAGCAGCGAAGGCTTAGCACTACCTAAATTTTAATTAACTTAAGATAGTATACATCTTACTTACTAGACTACTAGACTACTAATGCTAAACGATGCTAAACTCAAAAGAGTCTTGATGCCTCCTCCTTTATGCTTGAGGCTTCACTCTCACCCATCTTCTCAGCAAGGTACGAGTATATGCCAAGTTTGAATACCTTCAGAGAGAGTAGAGCACACTTTATCCTTGCTGGTCCAAGGTTAGGTAAGCCAAGGGCTTCAAGTATATCCTGCTTCCCTAAACCTTTAACCTCTTCTAGACTCTTGCTCATAACCATCTCTGTAAGCATGGATGCACTTGCCTGGCTTATCGCACATCCTTTGCCGTTGAACCTTATATCCTTTATCTTCCCATCCTCGAACTTTATGTGCATCTCAACCTCATCCCCACATAGAGGGTTTGTATCCCTAACTACTACATCTGGTGCCTCTAACCTTCCATAGTTCCTTGGGTTCCTGTAGTAGTCAAGTATTATCTCCCTATAGATATCTGCACTGCTCATATCCATTCATCCCCCTACCTTGAATATCAACCTTGCCCTCTCTAGCGAGTCTATGAACCTGTCTATCTCCTCTCTTGTATTATATATATATAGACTTGCCCTAGATGTTGCTGCAACACCTAATCTCTCCATCAGTGGTTGAGCACAGTGATGCCCAGATCTTATCGCTATCCCATCCTCATCCAGTATAGTTGCTAGATCATGGGGGTGTATATCTGCTAGGTTGAATGAGAATACTGCTCCACGTCTATCTGCCTCTCTACTCCCATAGAGTCTTAGTCCCTTAACCTCCATTAACCTTGATAGCATGTACTCTGTAAGTTCATGCTCGTAAGCCCTAACATTCTCCATCCCTATAGCATCAAGGTAATCTATAGCTGCACCAAAGCCTATAACATCTGCTATGTTTGGTGTGCCTGCCTCGAACTTCCATGGGAGATCGTTCCATACTGCATCATACTTGTGCACTTCCCTTATCATATCCCCGCCTCCTATGAATGGATCCATAGCATCAAGTATCTCCCTCTTAGCATAGAGTACACCAACACCAGTTGGACCAAGCATCTTGTGTGCAGAGAATGCAAAGAAGTCACATCCAATATCTTTCATATCTATGGGCATATGAGGAGCAGATTGGGCGCCATCAACAAGAACCCTTATATCCTTATCCTTACATATCTCAACTATCTCCTTGACTGGGTTTATATTGCCTAGTACGTTTGACATATGACTTATAGCAACAAGTTTAACATCAACATGTGATATAGCATGATAGAGATCATCTAGTATGAGTGAGCCATCACGATAACCCTCTCCTTCTCCTCCTCCCTCCTTTTCATCATCATCAGCAGCAGTAACATCACCATAATCTATCCTTATGTAGTGTAGTCTGGCACCCTTCTCTTTAGCAAGCATCTGCCATGGCACTACATTGCTGTGATGCTCCATCTCACTAACCACTATAGTATCTCCAGCCTTTATGTTTGCCCTCCCCCATGCATATGCTACAAGGTTTATCGCTTCCGTCGCATTCCTTACAAATATAATCTCATCACTCTTTGCATCTATGAACCTAGCAACCTTTGCTCTTGAACCTTCATACGCATCAGTAGCCTCCTCAGAGAGTTGGTGCACTGCCCTGTGTATGTTTGCATTGTAGTTCATGTAGTAGTTGTATATAGCATCTATAACCTGTCTTGGCTTCTGTGTTGTAGCAGCATTATCGAAGTAGATCAACCTCTTACCATTCCTAACCTTCCTGCTCAGTATTGGAAAGTCAGCCCTTATCCTCTCAACATCCAAGATGCTCAGCATTACTAGCCCACCTGCACGTATATATCATCGCCATCTATTTTAACATTGTATCTCCTCAATGGCTTCTCTGCTGGAGGGTTCAGTGCTACACCATCCTCCAACCTGAAGCTTGATAGATGTAATGGGCATGTGATCTGTCCTTCAGCAAGGAAACCCATGCTAAGATCAGCATCCATATGCGTGCATATCCTATCAAGAACGTAGATGGTATCATTCTGGAGGATGAGCATCAACTCTCTACCATCCAAATCTATGCTCAGTATCTCATTCTCCTTAAGATCCTGCTTACTGCATACCTTGATCCAGTTCATGCCCAATCAATCTATACTACTGCTACTATCATCCATCCATCCAACCAACCAACCATCTAATCTAATCTATCGGTACTTGTAGTGCTTCTCGAATATATCGCTCTCTATCCTCCTAGACTCCTCCTCAACCTCCCATATCTCCCTCATCACATCATCTGATCTTAGCAGCAATGATCTACCCCTCCACTTGCAGTCTACAAGGTAAGTTGTGTATATCCTTGCATCCCTGCTAAGTCTCCTAAGCAATGGCTCTATGAAGCCAAAGACTATTGCTCTCTTTGCCTCATCCCTGCTCATACCTCTGCTCATCATGTAGAAGATCTGCTCCTCATCCATCTGTGCTATTGATGCAGAGTGTGTTGCCTTAACCTCATTGGTCTCTATCTCTAGTGCTGGTATAGAGTCTGCTCTTGCACCCTTGTTAAGGATGATTGCGTGACCAGCAAGATATGACTCTGAGCCCTTTGCATCCTTGCCTATATTTATCATGCCCTTGAATAGAGATCTTGATGCATCCTTGACTATAGCCTTTGATAGCACTCTACCCCTTGTATTTGCCTTCAGATGCATCATGTTTGCTGTAAGATCGAATACCTGAGCATTGCTACCAAAGATCACATTGAAGTGTTCAGCACTTGCACCAAAGCCATCAAGTATGTTATCTACCTTGCATCTACTCAATGCTCCTCCAAAGAGGCCTAGATACGAGTTGAACCTTGCATCCCTTGCTATGAATGCCTTCCTATTTGTAAAGTATGCTATACCATCGCTCATGCCCTGTGTTGTTATGAACTCCACATCTGCATTATCTTCTATGTAGCACCCATTTGATTCAAAGTATGCCTGCTGGATACCATTGCTAGTGCTACCTTTGGCATCATCGCTGTATCCTGAATAGAGTTCTTGAACTATCCTTACCCTGCTTGATGCACCAGCATATACGATGTTCCTCTCAACAACTGTGCCATCACTTGGAAGAGAGCGGATTATGGTTATAGGTTCATCAAGCACCATATCCCTTGGCACATATATGAAGAGGCCAGAGTTGAATAGTGCATGCTCTAATGCAAGGAACCTATCCTCGCCAGTATCTATCCTGCTAGATACTCTCCTTATAATCTCAGCATACTCATCATCCTTTAGTGCAACCATAATATCCTTTATTACCAACCCTCCCTCTTCAAGGCTTTTGTTCAACCCCCTAACCTCTATATCTCTTCCTGCTTGGGTTATGACTATACCATTCCTTATCTCATCCCTCCTCCTCTTCAACTCATCATCCAACTCATTGGTAACAGAATCGAGTGTTATTGTAAACCTGCCAGAATCAAGGAGATCTGCTATAGTATACTTGTTGAAGAGTGGAGATGTCTCATCTGGGAGTATTTTATAATTATAAAGTGATCTTATCCTGTATTCTGTTAACCATTCTGGCTCATTGTATCTTGACCCGATCTCCTTCTTTATGATCTGTTCATCAAAAGATGAGATGTGTAATACATTGCTCATATGCATCTCTCCCTTTCTCTCTTTCTTTCTTCTACATCTACCACTACTATACCTTGCCTAGCCTACTGCCCCCTCCATCTCCATCTTTATTAACCTGTTGAACTCAACAGCATACTCCATTGGCAACTCCTTTGTGAACACCTCTAGGAAGCCTGAGACTATTAGGCTTAGAGCCTCCTGCTCAGTATAGCCTCTACTCATTATGTAGAAGATCTGATCCTCACCTATCTTCCCTACACTAGCCTCATGTGTTATCGTTGCATCATCCTCATTAACCTCTATGTATGGATATGTATCTGTCCTAGATATCTCATCTATAAGCAGGGCATCACATCGCACAGTTGACTTTACGTTAGTAGCGCCCTTTGCAACATGCAACAACCCTCTATAGGATGTTCTTCCTCCATCCTTGCTGACTGACTTTGAGATTATCTTTGAGGTTGTGTTTGGTGCAAGATGCACTGCCTTTGCTCCAGTATCCTGATGCTGACCCTTGCCAGCAAAAGCAACGCTCAACAGATCTGCCCTAGCATTCTTTCCTAGCAGGTATACAGATGGGTACTTCATGGTTAACTTGCTCCCTATATTTGCATCAACCCACTCAACAACAGCATCCTCATACGCATATGCCCTCTTCGTTACTAGATTGTATACATCATTACTCCAGTTCTGGAGCGTTGTGTAGCGTACTGTTGCGCCCTTCTTTGCTATAACCTCTACAACAGCACAATGCAATGACTCTGTTGAGTAGATTGGTGCTGTGCATCCCTCTATGTAGTGTACCTTGCTGTATGGCTCTGCTATTATCAGTGTACGCTCA
>JACAFJ010000028.1 GCA_013538675.1 Candidatus Nitrosocaldus tengchongensis | reverse complement strand
AGATATGATGCTGAAGAATGGTTCTAGTGCTGGAGGGGAGGGGAGTAGTGCTGGATTAATAATGGCTGAGTTCAACCTGTGCAGGGATGGGCTTCTAGCATCAGCACTATCACTATCGATGCTTGATAGGCTTGATGAGATCATGGAGTACTCTAGCAGGTACATTGTAAGGAGGGGTAAGGTAGATGCTAGAGGCATTAATAATGAGAAGATAATTGATGCGCTCCTTAGCACTCATGCCTACTCTGAGCCCATAACCATAGATGGGATCAAGCTTGTTCTGGATGAGGATACATGGGTACTTGTAAGACCATCAAATACAGAAGATGTTGTAAGACTATCTGTAGAGTCAGATAGCATAGATAGATGCAATGAGTTGTACAGGATGTATGAGCAGATGATAAGGGATGTAGGGATGTATGGATGAGGGTAGGATGATGAATAGCAATGGTGTTGGGGAGAGAAGGGTTATAGAGATCATATCATCCAGCATAGGGAAGAGATGCTACGATGATGTTGAAGTTGTAAGTATTAACAGCATTGAGGTTGCTCTAAAGTGTGATATGCTTGTTGAGGGTACAGATGTGCCTAGAGGTATGGAGCCATGGCAGATATCAAGGAAGAGCATAGTTGCACCTGTAAGCGATATGGCTAGCAAGGGTGTAAAGCCATTGTACGCTCTAACCTCCCTTGCACTACCTAAAGGTGTTGATGAGCGTTATGTTAGAGGCATTGCAAGGGGCTTCAAGATGGCTGAGAGTGAGTTCAACATCAAGATAGTTGGAGGGGATACTAATGAGGGTAAGGAACTTGTAATAGACTGCTGCATGCTGGGCATTGTAGAGCGTAGAGTTGTAAGGCGTTCAGGTGCATCTGCTGGAGACCTGATCCTTGTATCTGGTCCATTTGGGTATACAAAGGCAGGTCTCAAGATACTGCTAGAAGGCGCAAAGGCTAGCTCATGGTTCAAGGCAAGAGCAGTAAGGAGTGTTCTAATGCCTAAGCCAAGGCTAAGGTTTGGGCTCATGCTTGCTAGATACGCAACATCTGCCATGGACTCAAGCGATGGTCTAGCATATACTCTGAATGAGATGAGCAAGGCAAGTGGGAAGCGCTTCATAATAGAGCATAAGCCTATAGGAAGAGGTGTTGAGAGGTTTGCTAGAGAGAACTCATTGAGCATAGATGACCTTGTATTCTATGCTGGGGAGGAGTATGAGATAGTTGCTACAGTGAGCAAGGAGCATCTGGATGAGGCTATGAGTATATCAAGGTTAACAGGATGTAATGCAATGATCATAGGCAGTGTTCAGGATGGCACTGGGGTGCAGATAAAGGATGAGTATGGAGAGAGAGAACTGAAGGGGTATGGTTGGGAGCATTTAGCATAATAATAATACTGATCAATCTCTTATAGAGTTATCCTTCCTATCCTTCCTTCCCCTTACTTTATCTCCTTCTTTTATCTCAATCTCACTTCTTCTTACTTGCAGAGACTATGGATATAACATCCCTATCCTTTAACTCGTAATCTGCAGGGAGCCTTAACCCATCCCTAACATCTATAGCATAGAGCAGTCCTTTAGCAAGGTCAGTATGTATCTGCCTTGCTAGATCCTCAACAGTAGAGCCTGCTGGTAGTAGATACACATCTGGAAGAACATTACCATCCTTGTCAGATAGCCTTGATGTATCAGCGACTGGGTATATTGTATTCATCTTCAGCAACTTGAATACAGCAACGTTTATTGCATGTTGTACACCTGTACGCATATACTCCCCAAGCACATCCTTCCTTATGAAGTTGAGTGCCCACTTCTGCCTCTCATTAAGCCCATCATGCTTGATCACTTCAAACCTCTCATCCCCAGGGATGTATCTTATCAACCCTTTACTCTCAGCCCTCCTCAGCGTGAGTTCAGCCTCTGCACTTGCTGGCACAACAAGCATATCCCTGTACTCCTCCCTTATCCTCTTGAAGTTCTCAGCAGCAGTAGGCACATCTATCTTGTTTGCTACTATCAGGGTTGGTTTAGAGATATCCCTTAGAGACCATGCTAACCTCTTGCTATCATCCATGCTGTAGTTGTCGAACTCCTTGCCCTGGAGGTTGCTATCTATGAGTGCTTGCTGTACATGATGCTCCTTAACCCCTACACCACCCATGACCCTTGCTACTGCTGTAGTAAGCCTCTCCCCGCTACTTACAGCCCTAGATATCTTATCCCTATTCCCTTCTAGGAGTTTGAGGTACCACATGACCAACTCCTCCTCTATATCTGCTATATCTGCCAATGGATCCCCTGTACCTGGCTCTGTTATCCTACCAGCAGCATCTATGCTTCCAGATACATCGACTATGTGAAGTAATGCATCTGACTGTGCAGCAACTGCAAGGAACTGATTACCAAGGCCCTTGCCCTGCCATGCACCTTTGATGAGCCCAGGCAGGTCTATCAACTCTATGGGTATGAACCTCCATCCATCCCTGCAGAGAGAGTTCTTTGGGCTATCCGTAACATTGAACTCCTTATGCACGCATAGGGTTATAGCATACGATGTGCCATAGTTTGGCTGCTTGGTAGTGAATGGATATGTTGAGACCTCAGCATGGGATAGGGTAGCAGCGTTGAAGAACGTGGTCTTCCCAGTATTTGTCTTACCTATAAGACCTATCCTTATTGGCACGTAGATACTTACTTGAGTGGTTATTTAAGCTTCTCTCTATCTACCTACCTATCTTCTCTATGGCACTCTTCAACTCAACTGCTCTCCATTCAAGCTCATTGATCTCATCCCTGCTTAAGGTATCATTCCATCTCTCAAGCAATACATTTAGTATCTCTGCTGCATTGTATGCTATATTCCAGTATGGATGGTGCTCTGCTGTAGTATATGCAAGTTCTAGCACATCCCTTAACCCTGCCCTTGCCCTCTTGAGCATATCTGCTGTATCAGTATAAACCTTCAGCACGTTATTCTCTTCATCCATGCTAACCTGCACGTTTATATTCAACCTCTCTGCTACGCTCTTCAACTCATCCCTTAACGCTTCCATATGTACAACCTCTTATGCTCCTGCATCATACACCTATTGTATACAACCTTTATATCATGCTTCACAGCCTCCTCCACTGCTTCCTTGTTGTATATGCCAAGTTGTAGCCATATCGCTTTCACACCCTTTGCTATAGCCTCCTTTACAACTTGATAGACCTGCTCTGAAGGTCTGAATACATCCACAACATCTATCCTTACAGTATCTGGCACATCTAGCAGGCTCTTGTAGGCTTTCTTTCCAAGCACCTCATCTGCGAATGGGTTCACAGGGATTATGTTGTAGCCATTCTCCATAAGGTACCTTGGCACTATATGTGCATCCTTACTTGCATCCCTTGAGATACCAACAACTGCTATGTTCTTGAGTGAGAGTATGCTCTTTATCTCCTCATCAGAATACCCATCCCTCTCCATCATCTCTACATCAAGGGATCACCAAGTTAAATATATCTCTAATAGCGATCTTCTTCTGTGATAGTTGGTAGCAAGAAGGCTAGGTTGAAGGATCTACTTGGCATGCTTAGAGCATCAAAAGGTTATGTATCTGGGGAGTACATGAGTAGAATGCTCAATATATCAAGGGAGGCTGTATGGAAGCAGATATCCATGCTGAGAGGGTATGGCTATAGTATAGATGCCAAGCCTAGGCTAGGCTATATGCTTATTGATAGACCAGATAGACTCTACCCTTGGGAGATCATGTATGAACTTGGAGGATCTAGCATGGTAAAGGAGATCATATACCATGATGATGTAACATCTACACAAGATGTAGCATTGAGACTTGCTGAAGAGGGTAAGGACTCTATGCTTGTAGTAGCGGAGAAGCAGAGCAAGGGAAGAGGCAGGTTATCAAGGCGATGGATATCACCATATGGAGGGGTATGGTTCTCTCTAATCACTAAACCAAGGGTAAGCGTGAGGAATGCTACCATACTCTCCCTTGCTACTGCTCTTGCTGTATGCAAGAGCATCAATGGTAGCTTCAACCTCCCTGCTAGAATAAAGTGGCCGAATGATGTAGTCATCAACTACAGGAAGGTTGCAGGCATACTCATAGATATGAGTGTAGAGCATGATGTGATCAACTATTGTGTCATAGGGATAGGGGTTAATGCAAATGTAAGCATAGAGAGTATAGAGGGTATGATGAGCGATGAGGATAAAGGTTACCATTACTACTATGGCTCCACATCCCTCATGCATGAGATGGGCAACAAGGCAGTGGATAGGGTGAAGTTTGTTGCATCGCTATTGAGAGAACTAGAGGGCATATACTCTAGATTATCATACAAGGCTGAGATACTTGCCTCTATACGGGCTATGATGCTACTTGGTCCTGTGAGCATCATAGAGGGCGAGGGTAAAGATGCTAGGATTAGAGATGGTATAGCAGTGGATGTGGATGATGATGGCTCACTCTTAGTTAAGAGCAACGAGGGGATGGAGAAGGTCATCTCTGGCTATATACATATAAGATATGAAGGATAACATCTATACAGGATGATTTATACTAATATCTATTAAATATTTATAGATTATATTAGAGCATCATCTAGACCTTGAGCTTGAAGCAGAACCCATGAGTTCCCAGTTCTGGCCTGGTTTTCTGTTATACTTTAACCTCTTTACATAGTTGGATCTGTTCCTTACCTTTGGTACGGGACTCTCCTTTGGTCTAGCCTGTAACTTTGGTGTCTGGCTCTTAACCTTCCCTGCCTTTGTTATCGAACCATGTGTTGGCATCTATACAATCACCTATACCTACTCCCCATAACACATATTTAAAAATATTGATCGAACCTTCTTCTTTCTTATTGCTACTGCTTAACCACAACCTCCTTCAGTTCGTTGAATACCTGCCATGCCTCATCAACACTAGCATTATCATGCACTATTGCTCTAACTGCTCTTATCATTGCTACTGGATGATCAGACTGCCATATATTCCTGCCCATATCAACACCTGCTGCACCATCTCTTACAGCATTATACGTTAACTGCAATGCATCATGCTCTGGTATCTTCTTCCCTCCTGCTATTACCAATGGTACAGGGCAGCTATCTACAACCTTCTCAAAGTTCTCACAGTAGTATGTCTTGACCAATCTTGCTCCTAACTCTGCTGCTATCCTGCATGCTAATGCCAGATATCTAGCATCCCTAGCCATCTCCCTTCCTACTGCTGTAACTGCTAGCACTGGTATACCATAACGCTCAGCCTCATCAACAAGCCTTGCTAGGTTGACCAGTGTTCTATGCTCATGCTCTTCACCAACGAATATGGAGAGTGCTAGGGCAGATGCATTGAGCCTTATAGCCTCTTCTATGCTAGTGGTTACATCCTCATCAGATAGATCCTCCTTGAGTATGCTTACCCCTCCAGATACCCTAAGCACTATAGGTACATCTGCCCTTGCATCTACACAGTTCCTTAACACCCCTCTAGTAAGCATTATAGAGTCAGCATATGGTAGTAATGGCTCTATTGTGCGCCTAGGGTTCTCTAGCCTGCTTGTTGGTCCTTGGAAGTATCCATGGTCAACAGCAAGCATAACCGTTCTTCCATCGCTCTTGAATATCCTTGATAACCTATTCCTCATACCCCAGTCCATGCTCATACATTAATGCATGCTGGATGGGTATTTAACTCTGTTGCTCTTGCTTCTATGTGCAGATAGGTAGGTAGATCAGAATCTGAATAGGCTAGATAGCACTAGTAGGCATTATTCTAGGCACGCATACATAGATTTATTAGTTGGTATCTCTGCCATACTATACAGTATAAGACCATAATGTCAGAAAGCAGTAAAAGTGTAAGGTTAAAGACACTTAACCTCTTCGAGAATTCATCCCTTGGTGCATCTGCACTCTTCATACCCATACTTGCCAATACACTGACAGGTTCATACATGCTAGTTGGGATAATAGCTGCAGGGTATGGTGTAACCCAAGCACTCTCATACGCCTACTTTGGTAGACTTGCAGATAAGGATGGTGCAATGGTCAGGTTTGTAAGGCTGGGCTTCCTTGCATCCTCATCAGCATTCTTTGCCCATGTACTAGCATACGATGGCTTGACTCTGCTCGTGATAAGGCTTGCTGCTGGTGTTGCTACCGGTATGTATGCTGGGGCTATGCTTGCACTATCACATGAGAAGGGTAACAATGGCAAGCTTGCTGGTATAGTATCGTTCGGTTCATTGGGATGGTTAGTAGGAACCATGGCATCGAGCATGATACAGCAACTAACTAGCAGTTACACACTAGTCTTCATGCTTGCTGGCTCGATATTCTTTGCTGGGTTCATAGTATCCCTAGACTTGAAGGTTAGATCTGATACAAGCAAGAGCAAGGATTCTCGTATTGTAGATGCATCACTGCTGCGTGTAGCAAGGAAGAACTTGAGGGTATACACATCGTTCATGTTAAGGCATGTGGGTGCTGCAGCAACATGGAGCATATTCCCCATCTTTCTGAACCAAGAGTTGAGGCTCAATAGCATAGAACTTGGTAGTATATACGCACTTAACGCATTGACCCAGTTCCTCTTTATGAATACTGTTATGAGGAGGGTTAGATCAGATGCTAACATGCATAGGTTGATACAGATAGGTGTATTGCTATCCTCGCTTGTATTTCTAGCATACTATACATCAAGCATATACATGCATATCGTACCAGCACAGATACTGCTTGGCATATCATGGAGCATGCTTTATCTAGGCTCGCTCTACATACTCCTCAACAGGAGTAGCGATGGGGAGAGGGCATCATCAACAGCACTACTAGAATCAAGCATGGGTATATCAATAATAATAGGTTCGCTCATTGGAGGGCTTGTAGCAGAGTTTGCTGGATTGAGAAGTGTAATGTTACTCTCATCCTTCCTCTGCCTAACATCGTTCATGGTATCAGTAAATTGGAGAGGAGGTATTACAGGCATGAAGATAATATATAATATAGACTATGCCAAATATGCAAGGATGATCAAGTACTTGAAGATCTGAGCCTCAACTCAGACCATCAATAAAACAAGCGCACTCAATCTTCTCTTACTATAACCTTCATGGCATCACTTGCCCTATGTGTATGTTCTATAGCCTCTATAGCATAATCCAGCCTGAACCTATGCGTAATTATCCTTGCTATATCTATCTTCTTGCTTGCTATTAGATTGAATGCCTTCCTAGTATCATGGTCTGATGCAGCAAGGCTTGGTATGATCTTTATCTCGTTGTTGAATAGATGGTTGAGATCCAATTGCATGCTTGTGCCTTTAGATGGTACACCAAAGAGCACAACTTTGCCCCCTCTCCTGACCATCTTCAACGCTGTATGCACTGCATTAACGTTGCCAGTTGCAACTATAGCGATATCAACACCCACCTGCCCTGTTGAGTCTCTTGCTATCTCTGCTGGATCATCCCTGCTAACATTAACAGAGATATCTGCTCCAACTCTGCTAGCAAAATCAAGCCTGAATTCATTAACATCGACAGCAATGACCTTTTCTGCACCATTCAACTTTGCAAGCATAGCATGCATTATGCCAGCAGGTCCAACTCCTAGGATAGCAACGCTATCCCCCTTTGTAATGGACGACGCATCTAAAGCCTTTATGCAGCATGCTAGAGGTTCTATCATTGCTGCCTCCTCAAATGTAACATGCTCTGGAAGAACTATAACTCCCCCTCTGCTTACATTCCACTCTGGCACAAGGAAGAGTTCAGCAAGCCCACATGGCTCTATATTGCTCCTCTGGTAGTGCTCACACATGGTATAGTCTTCATGGTTGCAGTAGTAGCATGAGTAGCATGGCACATGATGGTGCACAAATACCCTATCCCCAACCCTTACATCCTTAACCTTGCTACCTACAGCAACGACCTCTCCAGAAGGTTCATGCCCAAGCCTTCTAGAGACTACGCCATACCTCCCATAGACCTTCTCTACATCTGAGCCACAGAGCCCACATGCACGCATCCTAACCAGTATATCCCCTTCCCCAACATCTGGTATAGGTATATCCCTTATGCTTACACCATTGTCATCCAAGAGTACTGCCTTCATTACACCTTACATAACAACTATGATACTACCTTATTAACTATGAGTTCAGTGCAATAGCAATAGCAATAGCAATAGCAATAGCAATAGCAATAGCAATAGCAATAGCAATAGCAATAGCAATAGCAATAGCAATAGCAATAGCAATAATAACAACAATAGCAATAAATCGTACTATCTGACGGTTATACTATATTCCCAGTATCTGCTTGAGCAACGCTCTATAGTTGACCTGAACCTTCTTGCTTCCTGGCGCTGGTAACTCGAATATTATAGGTATGGGGTTCTTTGCCCTTATCTCTGTGAGTTCCTTTCTTATACCTGCTGCTATATCATCACTAACCAGTATGAGTCCAACCTCGTTGCTCTTACTCACAAGGGTATTTATCTTACTTAATGCATCCATTGGTGAGTCTACACTTACCCCCTCGACCCCAGCCATCTGGAAGCTTGTAACGAATACCTTGCTACCTAGGGCTACTACACGCATGCCATCTATCTACCTTCTCTGTTATGAGAATACCAATTTTAACCTAACTTACTCCTTCATTCATTAATTCCATTATAGGATATCTACTTCAGATATGAAGGAAGAAGGTAACACCTGCAGATTGATGATGGTAGCTGATGGTAACCAGTAGTTGTCGTTCTCTAATACATACTCACTCGAATATCCTCTCTATCAACCACTTCGTACGCATATGCTTTGCTATATCCGAGATAGTAACTATGCCTACCAACTTACCATTCTCAACCACTGGTAGCCTTCTTATCTTGTTGTTGAACATCCTCTGCACTGCAGCCTCTATGGGTAGGTCTGGCTCTGCAGTTATTATTGGAGTACTCATAACATCCTGTATCCTTACCCTGCTACTTGGTATATCCTTGGCACATACCTTCCTTACAAGATCCCTTTCAGTAACTATCCCAACCACCTTGTCAGAGTCCATGACCACAACGCTCCCTATACCATGCTCAGCCATCAGCCTTGCTGCCTCTTGAGCAGTCTTATCTGGACTTATCGTTACCACATCCCTTATCATTATATCCTTCAGTAGTATATCCACATGTTAGCTCATGGGTGATGGGTTTAAAAACGTGTCCTTTCATCTATAGTATTTTTATACAATGATGGTGATAAACCCCAATAGGGATGGAGGAGAGGTGGTATGATGCATGGATATACTTGCTAGTGCTATATTTGTAGCAACACTCGTAGGGTTATGGGTTATAGTATCCATACCAGTGTACATATCAGCAAAGATACTAACAGTAGGGAGGGTAAGACTCATCCATGCAATGGGAGCAACTGCCCTAGGTCCTATAGTGTATGCAGGCGTGGTATTTGTATCTACAGGGTTACTTGGTGGTATACTTGGTGCACAGGCAGTTATTCCTGCAGTGATACTAGCATTCATAGCATGGCTATGGGTGTATAAGAGCATCTTCAAGACAGGTTGGGGAAGGGCATTTGGTATTGCAGTTCTAGCATTAATTGTGTTCATAGTACTTGCATTCATCTTCTCACTTGCTATGGGTATGATTATGCCCCTTCTTGGGGAGCATATACCTATACCAGAGCCCAATCCCTTGCCGTATCCACAGGTATAAATATGCAGTAAAGGTGATGGTTGCTTTGCTTAATTGCCTTCTTGCCCATCAATGCATCAATACAGTCAATCAGTATATCAAAATATATCAAATTCCAATTAATCAAACTCCATTAGGTCCTCAGTACTCTCCCTAGCTATATTGCTATGCTCTCTGCTTGATTGCCACTGCTCAACTGCACCTATATCTGCACCTGCCCTCTTCTCCTTAACCTCGTCTATCTTCACTATAGAGGGTATGTTGACCCATTGCCCAACGAGTATAGCCTCACCAACGTTAAGCGAGGGCAGATACTCTAATAGCTCTTTGCTCACAACCTCGCTAGCCTCATTTATGTACCTCTGATCCTCTGGATTAGTTAGCCTTAATATGGCTAGAGAGCCCATCTGGCTCAGAACGTCCTGATCAAGCCTCCTAGGCCTCTGCGACACTATTATTAGGGATACGCCGAACTTCCTACCTTCCCTTGCTATCTTACTTGCTATATACTTTGAATCTGTATCCCTGTTGTTTGGTAGGAAGACATGGGCTTCTTCTATCGCACATATTACTGGGGTATCGAACTTTGCAGTGTAGGTATCTGATCCATAACTGTTACCCTTCCTCATCCTCTCGCTCCTCTTCCTATCGTCCAGTATCTCTTCTAGGTAGTATGCTATCGCTATATTTGCCTGCTTCTCAGAGAACTCTATCATGTTGAGTATGTTAACCTTGTTAGGTTTGAGCATATCCAATGGTTTCAGCATACTTGTATCCAGTAAAGGCCCTAGCCTTCTAACTGCAGAGTCTATTATGCCCTGGAGTCTATCACATGCCTTTATAACCTGCATATTCTTCTTGCTACCCTTGCCCTCTTCCATATCCTTCAACGCATCTATATTTGCTTTCAGTGCTGCCCAAAAGTCTTCGCTGCTTCTAACATCATCTGTTAACACCTTGCCTAGCACTTCCCTCTGCACACTAGCATACTCCCTTACCTCAAGAAGGTCAGCAAGTCTCTCAGCCTCATCTATGTATCGAGGGTTTATCCTTGCATCCATAACCTCCACATTACTCATCCTGATATCTGCATACTCGCCATGGTAATCAAAGATTACCATGGTACCATTCAACTCTGCTACCCTCTTCGCTATCAATGCTAGTAGATTAGACTTCCCTCCGCCAGTAACAGATAGTATGGCTAGATGCCTACTCGCTACCCTATCCAGGTTTACTGATACCCCAACGCTGCTATTCCTGAGTAGAGAACCTATCCTAGTCCATGATGAACCATCAAGGCTGAATACTCTGAGTTCATCCCTGTTAGCTTCAGATACTACACTTCCAGGCTCAGGTGGCAATGATGGTAACGTAACCTTGCCCTTGCTGAGTTCATCTATATAGCCTAGAACCCTAACCACTGCTAGATAACTCTTATCCCTTACATTCCTCTCCGCTATAGCCTTACCCTCATGCGCTGCATGGTAGTTGCTCACACCATCCATTATACTACTCCTTATCGATGACTGCTCAACCATGCCCAGTATCCTCCTTCTACTACCTGTATCAACTACAACATACTCCCCTACACTCATAGCCCTCTTTGCTATGAATGTGAACCTGTATGGATAAGCCTCTCCAACAACGAACCCTAATGGCCCTTCTGCACTAGTATCTGCATCTTTGTCCAGATTGATTCTAGGACTACTCATTCAGAACTTCCCTCCCACCCTCCTCTATGCTCAGTCCAAGCATATCTGCAAGTTTGAGCATGTCCTCATTGCTTATCTTGCATCTTTCATGTGCAAGCCTTAGCACGTAAGGATAGCCTGATATACTCTCAGGGTAGAGCATGTCAAGCACTCCTCTAACCTCCTGCTCACTCCTCTCTCCAGGCATCTCAACCTTCACTATAGGAGTACAGGGTTTGAGCCTAGCATACACAACGGTTATATCATCATTGCCTGCCTTCTGCATGCTCAATGCATAACCTGCATCTAGGGTTGCTCTACTGAAGTAGTATATATCTGCTAGATTACCCTTGAGCATTGTATTGCTTGCAGAGCTCTTTGCTATGAATAGTGCTTTACTGCTCCTCATAAGCCCTCTTGCGTACTCATGCACTGCTATGAACCTCCTATGCCTCCTATCATAGAACCTAGCAAGCAATGAGCCATCTATCAGTATGTAATCTGCCTTGTCCATACTCTCATTTGCGAGGTCATGCTCAACCTCTATGCATCTAGCAAGTAACTCATTCCTAGGGCTTATGAACCCTTTATCATCCTCTGGGAGGTTTGTAGCATCAACCTCCCTCCTAGGCTGAACCATGAATGATGCATCACTCCTTATGGATACACCTGCTATAGCGTAAAGGTAGAAGCCCTTGTACACTATGTAGTTGAAACTACTATCAACACCAGCAAGCATAGAGGGTTTTGGCGATGGTTCATACTCAACCCATCTACTCCTTGCATTCTCTAGCAACTCCTTTGCATTCCTTACCTTATTGATTATACTGTCTCGCTTCCTCAACGCATACTCATACACCTCAAAGAGCATACAACTACTCCAGTTACAAAGCATATAAGGGTTTGTCATTGCTATGGTTTATCAGGTATTGGTGAAATTTTTTATAGTTAGTAGTGCTATATCTAGCATGGCTAGAAGACTACATCTACTGCTCTTACTACCAATAGCAGTGATACTAGTAATCTCTACGGCTACAACTCCTTACAATTCATACGCTCAGGATTTCAGCATTGATGAAGATCTAACGCTTATAGTGAGTATAGAGGAGATTAGGGGTCATCTCATGCAGGCTCTGAATAACAAGAGTAGAGGTAATGATGATATGGCTGTTGCCCATGCTGGGCATCCTGCAGCAGAGTATCTAGGCGAGATAGCACCAATTATAGAGAAGAGGAACCCTGCACTGATGGGTGAGTTGAGGGATAAACTTGTAAGGCTTCCATCCAAGGTACCAGCAATCTCGTATGAAGAGTTAAGGGCAGAGATAGATGCCATAGATGCGCTTCTTGACGATGCGTCAAACCTTATTAGGGATGAGAATGAGAGCAGTCTGCAGTTCTGGTTTGAGGTTATAAAGGTGCTGCTGGAGCATGCAGGGGAGGAGTATGAAGAGGGTGTTGAGGAGGAAGGCACTGTAAGTAGTACCATAGAGTATGAGGATGCACAGGCATTCGTAGTTAGAGCAGAGCATGTATTTACAAGCAGGATAAAGGATAGCATAGATTCAGATACAAGTGCAGTAATAGAGCGCTTCTTCAATGATGCAAAGGCTGCAATGGATGAGAAGCGCTCTGCAGATGAGGTAAGAGAACTGATAGATGGTGTAATGCCAGTCATACCAGAGTTCCCTATCAATCTCATGCTCATACTTGTTGGTGTTGTTGCCTTAACTGTAGTGGTTGGTAGAGTACTTATGCCTACTATAGGTAGAAATATGCAACAGGTATAGCAGCAGTATCATGCTATATTTATTTATTCATTATCTAATTATTATTATTCATTCGTTCATAGCATCTATCATCTTCTTGATGCCTATTATATCACTTACAAACATACCTCTAAGTTTATTGTTGTAAATCACGTATGCTGGGTGGTAAGTTGTAAAGAATATCCTCCCGTTACGCTTTACATACCTACTCCTATGCTCTCTGAAAGAGCCCTTCAGTAGCGCATCATGGGCACTCTTACCT
This sequence comes from Candidatus Nitrosocaldus tengchongensis, assembly GCA_013538675.1. Lineage (GTDB taxonomy): Archaea > Thermoproteota > Nitrososphaeria > Nitrososphaerales > Nitrosocaldaceae > Nitrosocaldus > Nitrosocaldus tengchongensis. The sequence goes on along the minus strand of JACAFJ010000028.1, from coordinate 2,801 downwards.
AACAAGCAGATTATCCTTGGATTAACAAGCATGATCTCCCTCATAAGATATGGTATGCATGAGTCTATCTCATCCTTCCTAGGCCTTCTATTCATTGGTGGCCTGCACTTCACAACGTTTGTTATGTATACACTAGCCCTATCTATACCTGCCCTAGCAAGAGCATGATCGAGCACTCTACCAGCAGAACCTACGAATGGTCTTGCAAGGGTATCCTCAGTTCTGCCTGGAGCCTCACCTATGAACATGAGCTTTGCACTGTTTGCCCCTTCTCCAGGTACAGCATTGCTCCTATACTCTGATAACCTGCACCTCTTGCATGCTCTAACCTCATCTGCAACCTTGTTTATGCTATCACTGCTCATATCATACAGGCTATCCATGCAACTACACTCTATGTTATTATGCTACAACGCTCTTAACTATTGCTATGGCTCTAACGTAAGGGCCTCCATTACCCATTCGCAATGTCTGCATAGGATCACCTTTACCACAGTTGAGTATAGGCCTTATCTCATAGTGCTTGCTGCATGCATCTATAGATGAGAAGAACTCTGGTGCATTGCCCATGACTATAACATCCCTAAGCATCCCTTCAGTACCTTCAACAACCTCTCCATCCTCTATCCTCCTTGCATACTGGCATGAGATGCTCCAGTTGTACCTGTACATATCTATGGAAGGTACCTTCTGTCCATGTATGATGTAGCCATGCTTAACATCCCTTACCATCTCATCCAGAGAGTAGTCTAGGGGCTTTATGTATGTGCATGCCATCCTTATCAATGGCATGAACTCATAACCCGTTGCCCTCATCCCAGCATTGGGCTCAACATTGAATATTGATGCTGTCTCCCTGCTCTGCATATGCCCTACCAGCACACCCTCTTTTACCAGTATCTTCTCCCTTGCTCTAACACCCTCATCGTCGTACATGTAGTGACCAAGGCTACCTGCTATGGTTGGGTCATCTGAGACGTTGAGTAGGTTAGAGCCTATCCTCTTGCCAAGCATCCCTGCCCACCATGCACCTCCAGCCCATGCCATCTCATACCCTAGCACTCTATCTGCCTCAGATGGATGGCCAAGTATCTCATGTGTCAGTAATGCTGTAAAGTCTGGGTCCATTATAACTGTAGCCTTATCCTCTCTAGCAGGCTTTGCGCTCAAGAGCATTATAGCAGTTGATGCAACACTCCTAGCAGTATCTACAACATCTACAACCTCTGTTAGCATCTCAATCCCTCCTCTACCTCCTTCTGTTCTAGATACAGTCTCATTCAAACTGCCCTCATGTGCAGTTGCTGATATGCTCATTACAGTATCGAGGTAACTCTGAAATATAGCTGAACCTTCACTGCTCATGAACAACTTCTCAACGTAATCATACCCTGTAGATATGGATGTCTTGTGTAGTCTATCAGCCTTCTTCTCATCCGCACCTCTCATAGCGCCATCTACATCCCTTGCAATCCTTACAAGTTCATCGAACATCTCTCTAGTATTCTTCTTGAACCCTATGATAACCTTATCAGTGTATGTCTTCACATCTGAAATCCTAGCCCTATCCTTATCCTTTAGCCTTGTACTTGAGCCCTTTGCTAGCCTATACGCCTTCTCTGCTGCTTCCTTAACATCATCACTGCTTGCTGGTTCAGCAATTGCATAGAAGCCCCATGCACCATCAACAAGCACCCTTATACCTATGCCATGTTCAGTGCTATACGCTATATGCTCTATCTTAGCATCCTCTAGGAGTAGCCATCTGCTCTCCCTGTACTCATACCTTGCATCTGCATATCCCGCCCCTAGTGTAATGGCATACCTTATCGCTACCGATGCTAGATCCTCATCTACGCTCATTGCATCATCTACGTATGTGTGCTATTTATACCTCTTCAGCATAGGTAGATATACGAGATGATCGGGTAAGACTCTATGCTACTGGTTCAGTTATCAGATGTGCATGTGAGCAATGGGTTCAGGAGGGATATGCTTGAGCAAGCGATAGAGGAGGTTAACAGCCTTGCTCCAGATGCAATAGTTATAACAGGCGATATAACGGATAATGGTATACTCCAAGAGTATGAGAGGGCTAGAGCATACATAAGCAAATTGAAGTGTAAGAATATAATAATGCTTGCAGGTAACCATGATTATAGGAATACTGGCTACCTGTTATTCAAGAGGTTCTTTGCCCCCAAGCAGGTTTATGAGGATGATCAATGTATAATAGCAACACTGAGCACTGCAAGACCAGATAGAGATGAGGGCGAGGTAGGCTACAGACAGAACCTCTGGCTACTAGACACGCTTACAGATGCAAGCAAGGATGGGAAGGTTAAGATCATTGCTATGCACCATCACCTCATCCCTATACCAGATACTGGGAGCGATAGGATAATAGTACTAGATGCTGGTGATGTACTCCAGACTGCGTTGGAGGCTGGTGTTAACCTTGTACTCTGTGGGCATAAGCATAGACCATGGATATGGCAACTAGGGAGTCTTACCATAGCCTATGCTGGCACAGTATCATCTGAACGTATGAGAGGGTTCTTCAAGAACAGCTACAACATAGTTGATGTTCGTAAGGATAGGGTAGAGATAACGCTAAAGGTTGTAGGAGGGGAGAGCATGTCTCTCAAGGATATAGTAAAGGCTAGGGAGGTTATGGTTGAGGGTTAGTATATATATAATCAATTAATCAAAATATATGAGATAAATGCATAATACATAGATAGCATTTACAACTGCCATAACTAAGTGCTCTTGTCTTGCATTATATGTATAACCTTATA
>JACAFJ010000027.1 GCA_013538675.1 Candidatus Nitrosocaldus tengchongensis | reverse complement strand
AGGTTGGGCTTGGTGATGATGTGTTGAGACGCTACCCTCACGAGCTATCTGGAGGGATGAAGCAGAGGATAGTCATAGCGATGGCACTACTCATGAAGCCCTCACTGCTCATAGCAGATGAGCCTACAACTGCGCTTGATGTACTTGTTCAGGCACAGATAATAAACCTCCTCAAGAGACTGAAGAGGGAAGGGCTCATGCTCATGCTCATAACACATGATCTCTCAATAATAGCAGAGGTAGCAGATAGGATAGGAATAATGTACGCTGGGCAGATGGTAGAGTTTGGAAGTACAGATCAGGTGTATAGAGAGCCGAGGCATCCATACACGCAAGCACTACTCCAATCCATACCAAGGTTAAGGGGGGAGAAGAGGCTCACCTACATAAAAGGTAGTCCTATAGATCTGCTTAACATACCTAGAGGATGTAGGTTCTATGCTAGATGCCCATACGCAATGGATAAGTGTAGAGAAGAAGACCCTCCAGCATTGTATGATGGAGGTAATGAGCATGGCTATGTTAGATGCTGGCTCTACTCAAAGCACTAATAATAATAAGGATAAGGATAACAACCTACTACTAGAGGTTGATAGGATAAGGAAGTGGTTCAGGATAAAGCGATCCATACTAGAGATACTTCAAGGAAGGCAGGAAGGTATAGTCAAGGCTGTAGATGGTGTAAGTTTCAGCATCAAGCAAGGTTCAACATTCGTACTTGCTGGTGAGTCTGGGTCTGGTAAGAGCACAATAGCAAGGCTCATCCTTAGAGCAATAGAGCCAGATGGAGGAAGCATAAGGTTTGCTGGTAGAGATGTACTCTCTCTAGATAAGAGAGGGCTTATGTGGTTTAGAAGGAATGCACAGATGATCCATCAAGACCCTTACTCATCCCTTAACCCTAGGATGAGGATAATCTCCATAGTTGGAGAGCCTCTTGAGGTTCATGGCATAAAGGATAGGAAGGAGAGGGATGAGATGGTATTCAAGGCATTGCAGGAGGTTAGGCTTGAGCCTGTTGAGGAGATAGCATACAGGTACCCCCACATGCTCTCTGGTGGGCAGAGGCAGAGGGTTGCCATAGCAAGGGCACTTGTATTAAAGCCAATGCTCATAGTTGCTGATGAGCCAGTATCAATGCTTGATCTATCAGTTAGGGCAGAGATACTTGAACTGATGCAGAACCTGAAGGTTAAGCATAACATAACCTACATGTACATAACCCACGACCTATCTACTGCTAGGTACTTTGGCGATAGCATAGCAATACTATACAAGGGTAGGATAGTTGAGAATGGTGATATAGATGATATTCTCAATGAGCCATTGCACCCATACACTCAAGCACTGATAGATGCCATACCAGAGCCAGACCCTTCAAGCAGGTTGAGGGATAAGGTGATAAGGATAAGATCTAGCATTGATGCATATGATGAGGAGAAGGGTTGTAGGTTCTATGCTAGATGCCCATACGCAATGGATAAGTGCAAGGATGAGCCTACAATGCTAGAGGTGAAGAAGGGGCACCATGTGAGTTGCTTCCTCTACCAAAAATGATACTACTACCTACCTATCCTTCTTCTTCTACTACTACTATTATTATTACAGGAGTGGTATATCCTCCCTCTTTGCCATCATTATAAGTTCATCTCTTCCATAGATATCATGTAGTAATGCTATCTCTTTAGCATTGAGAGTGTTCTCATAGAACCTCTTTGCATTGATGTTACTGCTTGATGTTGTAACAAGCACGAGTTTGAGTTCTGACCCTCTAGCATGTAAGTATCTACACACATCCCTTAGAGATTCTACTACTAGGATACTTCCTATACCCTTACCCTGATATCTCTTTGCTATGGCTATCTGCTCAAGTTCTATAATGCTCCTGCTCCTGAATCCTCCATGCTCAGTCCAGAGTATGTATCCTACAGGTTCATCGGATTCTGCAAGCATGGCTATGTAGTACATGCATATAGGTTTGCTTTTATGCTTGAGTGCTATCCATCTTACAGCATCATCATAATCCTTCATGCCCTTGAAGTTCTCAAGATATATCCTTGCTACTGCTGGTATATCCTGCTCAACCATAGCCCTGATGGTTACACCTACCATTAATTCTAGTTAGTCACCTTACTCTCTAATATTCACTTCTCATCTCTACTAACATGTATGGTTAGTGCATGCCTCCTTAGTTCTTCATCGCTAGCAAACTCTAGGTTGCATTCTGCACAAGTGTATATCATGGTACTTGCACCTGCACCTCTACCCTCCTCTGTCTTTGCACCAATATCCTCCTTCCTCTCCTCACTCTTCTCACTTTCTTCGCTAACCTGCGCACTCCTGTATCTTGTTGCATCCTCTGCAAATACACTACCTTTACCCTTCTTCACTGCTAACGCACCACCTATGAGCCCAAGGATCAGGCCAGGGAGCATGCCTATGTTTATGAACCCTACACCTAATACGCTTATTATGCACAGTATTATTATCATGACACCCCATCTCTTACTCTCCTCCTTCCTCCTCTCTATAAGCACTGCCAGAAGTATTATCATTGCCCCTGTTGATACTCCTGCTATTCCAGCACGCATGAGCATGAATCTGAACCCCTCCTCCCCAAGCATATTCCTTAGGTTGTTGATCATCTCATCCTGAGGGAGGCCTACAAAGATCCCTGCAATGAATGTCAATCCTTGAGCAAGTATGATAAGTCCTGCTAGGAACGAGAGTATGAACTCTGGAGCCCTCCTCTTCACAGTTATCATCTGCCTATCCTCCTCCTATACACTACTACTACTACAACTAATCTATAGACCAACTAAATATATAAATGAAATGAAATGAATGGGTTAACCTGCTACTAGAGGTTACTCTTGAACCTCTGCTGCTTGGGCTTGATTGTGTAGAGATATGCCCCAACACCCATCAACGGTATGGATCCTACCATGAAGAGTTGAGGGATGATGCTGAATAGATACATCTCGCCTCTATTGGTTAGGGCCTCTATATAGTAATCATTCATGACCTTCTCTATACTGCTAGCATTGATCATCCCTAGCAGTAGTATAGCACCTTGCGCTATTATTATCATGCTAGGAGCCCTCCTAACCTCAGACTTCCTTGCCAAGCCTTTAGCAAGTAGATATGCTACACCTGCTAGCCCAAATCCAGGTATGCCAAATAGGAACATCCCTATGATCATCATATTCCATGGCTGTGCTATGGTAGCGCCTATAGCAAGGGGTCTAGTCAGTGCCATGTAGAGTGAGTTGATGTAGATTACGAACATAACATGCAATGCTAGAGATGCTATAGCCATCCATGTATCATAACGCATGGGGATAGGCATAAGTATACTCCAAATATGCTAAATAAATTGTTTGCTGGTAGATGCAGATATTTATTATTACCATTAACTAGTAGCAGAGGAGCAGAGAGGATTAGAGATAGAAGAATAGTAATAGTTAATTTATTGTATATCATCTGTAGTTGATATTAAGTTATACCAACTATCTTAGCGAGTTCCCTCCTTGAAGCGAAGCTCAACTTGGATGCAGCATCCTCTGGGGATACGCTTAGGAAGTGCACACCAAACCCATCCTCAAGCCCATGATTATCCACTAGCCTAGGATGAACCTCTATATGCCAGTGCAACTGCTTCCTACTCTTCTCAGATGATGCATGTACTATCATGCTGAACCTAACATCGCCTAGAGCATTATGGAGTCCTCCAAGCATGACCCTAAGCATTGTAGCAAGCTCATCCATCTCCTTCTGGGTCATCCTAAGCAATTGTATAGCATGCTTCTTAGGCACTATCCAGAACTCATATGGATGGGTTGGAGCCCAGGGACAGAATGCGGTGAAGTTATCTATGCTTACCAGATGCCTAGGACTCTTATCCTCCATGCTTACTATGTTGCATAATGGGCATGAGCCAGACTCGTTTATGTACCTGTTTATTGACTCAACCTCCTGCTCTATCAGTGGAGGCATGTAAGGGAAGGTAACTATGTTGAGATGAGGATGCCACTCACTTCTAGCATTGTAATCCATGTAGACTGCAACGTAACTAACGCCCTTTTGCATGTATAGCCACTTCACCCTATCCTGTAACGCTACAAGTACATTTGACCACTGCTCTGCTGGTATAGATGACGGTTTGCAATGCTCCCTGCTAGCAATTAGTATGTAATGATAGCCATATGCAGGCTCGCTATAGAATGGTTTGTTGCTATATACACCATTTGCAGATATGCTAACCAATGGGTTGCTACTTGATACTACCCTTACACACCAGTCATCTATACGGTTATCCTCTGCATCTGCTAACCTTCTCATCATACCATCCTTCTGTACCAATGCAAGAACAGCTGGTCTGGTTAGATGCTCATTGCCAGGACAATACATGCATATATCTTCTTCATGCCTATCCCTATCTCTATTCTCTTTTGCATCATCATCATTGTTGCTATCATTCACTATTACCAGCCTATCCAGTATGTTATCCTTCCTGAACTGGACCATCTATATAAACACCCCTCTCCTCCCCCCTTTCTATACTACCCATACTATTCAACTTGCTATCATACGCTTTTATCTAAATCTTACCTTCAAGAATAGTTAACACGGGATGATACAATTGTTTATAAACATAGCAGATGTTAGGCTATATAAGTAAGGATATAAGGGTCTATGGATGGAGAGGATGAAGAGGAGGAGGAGGGGGAGGAATGGTATGAGTGGTCTGAAGAGAAATTATTATAGTAGCAGTAGTGATAACAGTAGTAAGGCTAGTAATTATGGTAAGATAATTTACGTGCTACTGGATGGTGTTGGAGATCTACCTCATCCAAGCCTAAACCATCTAACGCCATTGGAATCTGCATATACACCAAACCTAGATGCTCTAGCAAGGAAGGGTAGGATGGGCATGGTGTATACTGTAGGTAAGGACATCGCCCCAGAGTCAGATATAGCAGTATTCAGCATGCTGGGTTATACATTCAGGGATAAGGATTACCCTGGTAGAGGTATGGTAGAGGCTATAGGTGCAGGGATAGATGTTAGGGATGGAGATCTTGCAATGAGGGGTAACTTTGCAACGGTAGATGATGAGGGAAGGATAGTGGATAGGAGGGTTGGAAGGAACCTAGCAGATGATGAGGCGAAGGAGTTGGTCAAGGCTATAAAGGACGGTGTAAGGCTTGATGGTGCAGAGTATGAACTAGTACATACTAGGGGGCATAGGGTAGTGCTTAGGATAAGGTCCAAGAGTAGCCTATCTGCAGAGATAAGCAATACAGACCCAGCGTATGAGAGGATTAAGGGCATGGGTGTAGCAAAGGAGGAGCATGCTACAACGATGAGCATCGATAGATGTAAGGCTCTTAGTAAGAGCAAGGGTGCATTACTCTCAGCCAGATTGGTGAATGAGTTTACGGAGCAGGTTATAAGCATACTTGAAGATCATCCTGTGAATAGAAGGAGGAGAGGCATGGGCATGCTTGAAGCAAACTGCATACTCTTGAGGGATGCTGGTAACATGCTACCTAGGGTTGAACCTATAGCAAGCAAGTACAATGCAAGATTCGCATGTATAGTAGATATGCCTGTTGAGCATGGTATAGCAAGGGTTACGGGTATGAGCATGCTTGATGGCGGGAGCATGAGGGATTACGAGATCAAGGCAAGGAGAGCCATAGAGGCATTGAGCAACTACGATGTTATATATGTGCACCTAAAGGGTCCAGATGAGTTTGGTCATGATGGGAATGCTAGAGGCAAGGAGGAGAGTATAGAGGAGATAGATGAGAGGTTCTTCGGTGAACTGCTTAGGTTGGGTAATAGCAGTACCAGAGATAGGTTGTTCATCGTAGTATCTGGAGACCATTCAACACCATGTACAAAGAAGGCACATAGTGCAGATCCAGTACCCCTATTAGTATCGAACCAAGTTATCAAGGATGATGGATTGGGCAGGTTCACAGAACGTGAGGCTGGTAAGGGCAGTATAGGTTACATAATGGGATATGAGGTTCTTAGTAAGGTATTCAACATCATCATCTCATCTAATCATAATAAATAATAGATAATGATCATTAATAGTAGACCAGTCATTAATGTAGACTACTATCTATCTATACGCCTATGCCTATCTACATACCTATCTATCTACAACCTATACTCCAGCATGGATTTAACATCCTTACTATCCAATACCATGGTTATCTGCCTAACCATCTTTGCTATATCTATTCCATGGTAGTTATAGTATGGCTTCTTATGCTGCAACTTATGTAGTGCTCTTCCAAGTATAGATAGGCATACATCGTACTCTGCCTTCTGTGCATGTACTAGAGCAGCACATACAAGTATGATACCTTGTATGAGTTCCTTCTCATCACCCTGGCTGATCTTCCATGCCCCCTCTAGCACTTCATGTGCCTCCCAGTAACGCTCATTATTGAATAGTTCCCTTGCGTATGCTATCCTCTCATCCTTGCTCATATGCCCCTCCATTATCTCTGTGTAGCCTAGAACTGGTGCAATCCCCTCAAGTTCTTTCAGAAGTGTATTTAGCATTGATGGAGTAATGCTAACATCCAACTCTACATGCCTTCTTGCTACTCTAACATCCCTAATCTCTACTGTACATAACCCAGCATCAGCACTGATTTTACTAGCCTTACTCAAGATCAACCTTGAATCCTCTGGCTTATAGTCATCGTTTACAAGCCTTATCATATACCTTGATAGCATGCTAGTTAGTTAGTGATCATTAGGTTTATTAAGAGTTAAGGTATGGATGGGATTATAATGGATGGGCAGATAATGGTGGAAGAGGAGAAGCATAACCCATTGCTTAACAGGATAGAGTTGAAGTGCATAATCAAGGATGTGAATGGTATGCTGAAGAGGCAGGATGCTGCAAAGCTTATAGTAGAGAACAGGGGCTACACTGGAAGGTTCATAGTCCCTGTAAGCATGATGGGCGAGAAGGGCAGGAGGAGTCTCAGATGCCTCTTCTATATATATGAGGATGAGAAGGTTGCAAGGTCACAACTCCCAAGGTATATAATTACTAGGCTTACTGGTGAAAAGATAGAGAAGGGCAAAGGTAAAGGAAAGAAGGAAAAGAAAGGTGATAAGAGCGAGGGATAGATGGAGAGTAGGAAGAGGAAGGTGATATCTGATGGGTAAAGGTAACAATACAGAGGTATGGAAGTATTACATGGTTGAGGATGATAGGATAAAGAGGGTGAGGAGGGAGTGTCCAAGGTGTGGCAGGGGCGTCTTTATGGCTGAGCATAGTGATAGAGTTACATGCGGAAGGTGTAATTATACAGAGTTCAAACGCAAGGATAGGGAGAAAGAGAAGGAGGGGGCAGGTAGAGGAGGAGGAGAGGTTGAAGGAAAAGGGAGGAAGAAGCAGTAAACGAATCTGATTTTAATAATTATGATATAGCGTATCTTATCACTATCATATGCAAATCACATCATCTTTATTTATCATCATCTCATGAAAGACCTTACCTCTTCCCTTACAGCCTTGATCATACCTATGACCATGGCTGGGTAGAATGGCAGGAAGTAGGAGCCTTTTGCTGCCCTGATCATAGCATCATTACTGCCATGTTGAGAGTAACCTTCTAGAAATGCCCTTACAAACATCCTTACAATCTCCTTCTTCCTTGCACTGGTGAATAGTAGAGAGTAGTAAAGGAAGCATGCTATATCCCATCCCATATCATCGTAGTTGTTATTTGAAGTAGAGAACTGCTCAAAGTCTGTAAGGTAGAGCATGTAATCATCGTGTGGAGGATGATAACGATAATTATGATAATGATAATAATAATGATGATGGTTGTTACCTCTGTAGCTTCTACCATCAAGGATGAGTACATTACTTGGTTTGGTATCTCTGAGTATGAAGCCATTGGCATGTATCCTGCCAAGTAGAGATCCATATCTCTTAACATACCCAAGTAGGTTACTTGCTCCTCTTCCTTTTCCCCTTCCTCCTCCCCCCTCTCTTCTCTCTTCTTCACTTCCTTCTCCTCCTGAATCTACTGTACATCCTCCCCCTACCCCCCCTACTACTGCTTCTTCCTTGTCATCTACTAACACATCCCTTATCATATCACTCAATGGGATACCATCTACGTACTTGAATGCTATGAGCCTCTTACCGAATGATACTGCTAACATCTCTGGGGTATTTATGCCCAGAGCCCTAACCCTTCTTACTCCTATATACTCGTTCATCATCCTCTTCTCTGGCGCTACATCGTAGTGCTTTATCCCTGCAAGCCATACATTCAACGCTACCCACTTTACCATCTTCAGATTCGTGTAGTACTTGATCACTATACTCTCCTTCCTCCCATCCTGCTCCAGGATGCAGAGGCTTGCTGCTGCATGCTTATCACCTATTCTAGCGAACCTTGTTGAGTAACCATCTTTGAAGCCTAGATCCTTTGCTATCATATCAAGCCAAGAGTCACCATCAACAACTCTCCCTTCACTAGCCTTGAGCAGTATGGAAGGGTTTGTGAATGCTGGAGGTATTGTATAGGCCTTGACCTCCTTCCTCCTATTCAATTTTGATCTAGCCTCTTCCTTGAAGAAGTTAAGGGACCTTCTAGCAGAGTATGAGTGTACCAGCCATGCAAATGCACCTCTGAGCATCTCCCTTACCATCACCATCCTATCATTCTCTCCACCCTTACCCTTGAGTATTATATGGTAGTAGTACCTACCTTCATCCTCATGTAGAAGAGGTATCAACTCAACCAAACCCTCCTCCTCTAATGCTCTCAATGCCCTAACGAAGCCATCTCTGCTTATCTCCATATTCCTTGATGCGTATGTGCCAGTGTATGTCTTCACATAGCTGTAGAGTGCATGAGGGTATATCCTCGCTCTTTTCTTTATCTTTGAGAATAGAAAGTACTCAGCTGGTATTGCAACCTCCTTGGTACCTATGAGAGGGTTCAATGCTACAAGAGCACTACACTCCTCCATTATAACCCTCTTCTTGTATATGATCTCAACATCCTTCAAGTACTCACCATTGAGTAATGGAAGATAGGGGTGAAGGAGCCTACCTGCAACGAACTCTCCAAGCATTGCACTCTCCGCATCTCTAAGGAGTGCTTTACCATCAACTATCAGTACTGATGCATTAAGCCTATTGCGTACATAAACATACTTGATTATATCCTTGTAATCCTTCAGCACAAGAAGTATATCATAATCGCTATCTGGTCTCGCATAACCTGCAACCTTCGAGCCGTACATGCAGTATGAGAGTATCTCGCATCGATACTCCTCTGCCAGAGCCTTGACTATCCTTGATAACTCTTCCCTCTCCTCTACGCTTACTAGTATATCATCATTATTGTTATTATCCTTGATAGCATCATCAGTACCAACAACATCCCTCCTCCTCTCCCTCTCCCTCTCCTTGCCCCCTCCCTTCATCTCCATAGATACCATCCTCTACACTCCCTCCTCTCCTCCTCTTACCATTTCTACTCCTCTTACTGCTGCTAGCATTAATAAACTCATATATCTTGCTCCTCAGCACCTCATCTATGCTGAGTGAGGCTATAGCCTCTATAGGAACCCTTGCTACATTATCCTCAACCCTTATCCTTGCTGTTGGCAAACCCTTCTCTACCCACTCCTTCATGCACCTCCCCTCCAGTCTATGATCGCTCAACCCATCATCCTTGAACTTTCTTGTAAGTAGCCTTATCAAGGCTCTATCCTTCTTGAATACCCTGTTAGGATTAACAAGTCTACCCATATCAGCATACACACTCTCGAATACGCTGTTTGTTACCTCATCAGATAATATGTTCATGTTGATGAACCTAGCAAGTAGTTCTATGTAGTGGAGGAACTCATGTGCAAGTATTGCATGTATAGTTCCTTTTAGTCCATACGCAACTAGGGGGGCAGTAACCTGTATAACTATCGATAGACTACTATCACTATAACCATAATAACTACTACTACTCTCATCCATGCCTTTAACTACAGGTATGGTTCTAGCGAACATCAAGCCTAGACCATACTCTGCATCTGCAACAACCATCCTTGGCTCTATGTAGTACTCTGGATACTCTATACCAGATGCTCTCTCAACCCTCTCTATACCTTCAGTAACATACCTGTAGCGTTCAATAACCCTAGCATAGACCTTCTCTGGCATCAATGCTCTAGACCTTGCTTCTTCAAGTTTATGTAGTGGATCAAGCATCATGGGCAAGGTATGATACTAGCAGTATTATAAATATGGCAGGGTAACAACTTTTCCACAAAGTCATGACAGATCTCTTACTAACATGCCCTCCTGGCCTTGAGGATATAGTTGAGTTAGAGGCAAAGGAGAAGATACCATGCGCAAGTATAAGCAAGAGGCACATGGGTGTTAGAGGGCATGTACTCCTACATATTGAAGATGGTAAGTATAATGCTGATTATATGAGCAGGGTACTCTCAATGCGCTCAATACACCATGTCATGAGGTATATAGCATCATTCAGGATAGAGAGGGGCAAGGATGATGCACTAAGCACAATCTACAGGAATGTTTCTGCTCTAGACCTAGGCAGTGTGCTGAATAGTAGCACTAGATTCAGGGTTACGAGCGAGAGGCTTGGGAGGCATGAGTTCACATCCATAGATGTGCAGAGAGCATCTGGCAAGGCTATAGTCGATAGGTTCTCAAGCAAGGTAGATCTCAAGCATTATGATGTAGAGGTTAGGGTTGATGTAATAGGGGAGCAGTGCATAGTAGGTATAGCATTGACAAGGGAGTCACTGCATAAGAGAGGTTATAGGGTGTTTGATCATCCAGCAGCACTGAAAGCAAGTATAGCATATGCAATGCTTAGACTTGCAGAGCCTAGTGAAGGGAACATCCTTGTAGATCCAATGTGTGGTTCTGGTACAATACCAATAGAGGCAGCACTATCTATACTAGGTCTAGAGATATATGGATTTGATGTAAATGGCATTTACATAGATTATGCTAGAGCAAATGCAGAGCATGCAGGGGTTGGAGATCGTATAAGGTTCATACAGTATGACTGTAGGATGCTTGATAATATACTAACACCTGATAGGATAGTTACAAACCCACCATACGGGGTAAGGATGGAACCTAGTAGAGGGGTAAGAAGGCTCTACCTAGACTTTGCTAGAGCATCATACAGGGCTATGGTTGATAGAGGTAGAGTAGTTGTTATAGCACTCAAGCATGGAATGATGAAGGATATACTATCATCTGCAGGCTTTGCTATAATCAAGGATATGCCTGTTATGCATGGCGATCTATGGACACATGTAATCGTTGGGGAGAAGAGGTAGTAGCAGTAGTGGTAGAGGTGGCGTATAGATAGGCATATAGATAGATAGATAGATAAGAGTAGCAGGAACAGGAGCAGGAATAAGGATTAAATTAGATTGAGCATACCTCTCTGCCATGTTCCAGTACTTCACGCCTCAGCAGGCTAACAGGGTTCTAGGAGAGGTTAGGAAGAGGTTCAACAACATAGTTGCTCTAAGGAATAATGTTCTTGAGTTACAGGAGGAGTTGCAGAGCATAGTTGATCATGATGCATCCATGCAGGTTTACATAGAGAAGAAGCAGGAACTCAACTCTGCACTCACAAGGCTCTATGCTGCTATAGAGGAGTTGGAGGCTATGGGCGTTGTGCTTAAGAGCATAGATGAAGGGCTCGTAGACTTTCCAGCGAAGAGGTTTGGAGAAGATGTATGGCTCTGCTGGAAGGCTGGTGAGGATGAGGTCAAGTTCTGGCATGGTAAGGATGAAGGCTTTATGGGTAGGAAGCCATTACCAGTTAGTGATGAGTCCCTAGTATGATATCAGCTCTGATTGTCAGTTCCAGCAACATAAGCATCTTTATGATCAGATTATGGTTATTATAGCAGTAGCAGGGTTTATTGCTTATCATGGTATATGTATGGCTTAGAGCGATAAGGGTAAGGTTCCTTCTAGCCTCTGTAATATCTGTAAGTATTGGCTTAGCAGTAGCATTATGGAAGAATAGCATTATAGATCCATTCCATGCACTCCTTACATACATTGGTGTATTGAGCCTCCATGCTAGCGTTGATCTCCTGAACGATTACTGGGACTATAGATCTGGAATAGACAAGGCTACCAGAAGGACCCCATTCTCTGGAGGGACTGGTGTGCTACCAGAGCATACACTCTCACCATCAAGCGTGTATAGAGCAGGCTTTGCATTCCTGATCATAGGAGCAGTGATAGGCTTATACTTCGTTGCAGTTAGAGGCGTTACCATTGCAATCATACTTGCATTTGCTGTAGTAGCAGTGTATCTATACTCAACGAGCATAGTAAGGATAGGCTTAGGCGAGTTCTTTGTTGCCTTGAAGGGCACCATGATAGTTATAGGCACTTACTATGTGCAGGTAGGAGCATTCAGCATTGAGCCTGTATATGCTGGTACAATATCTGGAATGCTATCATCATCAGTACTCTTCATCAACTCATTCCCAGATTATGAGGCAGATAGGAGAGGTGGTAGAAGGACCCTTGTGATACTGCTTGGTCCTGCTAGAGCATCAAGGTTATTCATAGCATTCCCAATTGCAGTATACGTGATGGTTGCTTCAGGTGTAGCATTGCATATATTGCCAGTATATACTCTTGCTACTCTTCTAGCATTACCCCTTGCACTTAGAGCATACAGGATACTCAAGGCAAGGTATGATGATATTGAAGGGCTTATACCTTGCATGAGCAGTACCATAGCATTCTCAAGGATAGTTGGTGCAGTAATAGTAGGAGGGGTTCTTGTAGAGCATCTATTATTCTAATTGTTGCTAACTAGTTTGATGCTTACCCTAGAGATCTAGCAATATCTACAAGGTCATCAACAGTAAGAGACCTACTCTTGAATGAGTATATCACCCTACTCTCATCATCGTAAAGGTTTAGGATATTGTAGTAGTACTTCTCCCATCTATCATAGTCTACATCAACATCCTTGTACGCTACTGCTTGATTACCATCTATATCCACCATGATAGCATCACTACCATTTGCACTCTTCACATCTCTAGATGCATTCCAGTAATCCTCCTCTGATGGGAGCACTCTATAAGCGGTCATTACAAGTACACCCTTTGCTAATGCCTCCTGCATGCTAGTTGCAGGGCCAGCATCTACATCCTTGCTATAGTATATCATCACATAATTGTTCAGAATATGCAGAGCACACCTATACTCATAACCATCTGGCAAGTATGAGGGCAGTTTAAGATCAAAGTTTGCTAGTGCATAACCATGCCTAGCCTCATCTGCACTCATGCATGAAGGGTATGATCTAACATTTACTATACCCTCCATATTGTAGGGCTTTACAGTGTATGAGTACTTGCTCTCCATCAATCCTGGAAATATTACAAGCCTAGAACCCTTTGGAGGTATTATTGATGCATGCTTATGTGAGAGATCTTCCCTAATCTGCCCCTCTGTATAAGCATAAATAGTTAACTTGCTATCCAACTCATTGATAAAGAGGAGGATGTTATTGAATGGTGCGAAGACCTCATGCTCATTACTATCAAGAGCAACTATCTTGAACCTTGCATCATCGAGCTCCTTGTATGTTATCCTTACAGTAACATAACCTTGATCCTCTGGTATGCTATGATACCCATATCCATAACCATCATTCAGTATCGATGCAAAGGGATTTATCCTGATGTGATAATATCTTCCATCATACTCTATTATGCATGATATGTAACCATGCTCATCCCTCATCTTGTAGAGCATATCTATGTGTGGCTTTGTTATTGCTAAAGTTGCTTGCTTCATCATGACTGTTATGAGTTCGTATGCTTCAGCACCAGATATGGTTACACCACTATACTCATTGTACATCCCTGCAGTATCTGCCCAGTATCTAACATTCATGATCTCATCCCTCAATGCCTTGGATATGTTCATGAACTCATCACCTGCCCCTGCAACGATACATTGTTCATCACCATCAAGCCTATCAAGTACTGCTATGCTAGCATGAGCATCAACCCTGTACAGGTCTGAGAGTGTTATATCATCACTCTTGTATGTTATGCTGATCAGCACAAGTATCAATGCAAGTACTACAGCAGTAGCAATAGCAGTAGCAATAATTGCATAATTGATTCCCATGGTATATTATTATGCCTTGAGCCTATATTTTACCTTATGTAATAAATAGTGCTGTGTTGAAGGGTAATGCAAAGGGGAGTATGCATGATCGAGGGTTATGCAACAAGGGAAGGCACATCAAGGTTTAGAGCAAGGCATGAGGGTAGGAGCACTGCTATAGGACACTTCAAGCAGTTTGGAGAGTACATGCTTACAAGCATAGGTATGGGCACATATCTAGGCAAGGCAGATGATGCAACAGATGCACTTATCATAGATGCTATCAAGAGATCAGTTGGAGAAGGGGCGATCAACGTTATAGATACTGCAATAAACTACAGGTTCCAGAAGTCTGAACGTGCAGTAGGCAAGGCATTGAAGGATCTTGTAGAGCAAGGAGCATGTAGGAGGGATGAGATATTCATAAGCACAAAGAATGGCTATCTAACACATGATGCAGATCTTAGCATGGACTTCTGGGAGTACATACATTCCAATCTAATAAGGACTGGAGTTATAAAGGCTGAGGATATCTCATCTGGCTACAACTGCATCAAGGTATCCTATCTGGATGATCAGTTGAGGAGGAGCCTAAAGAACATGCAGTTGGAGTGCATAGACCTCATCTACCTTCACAACGCTGCTGAGGAGCAACTGCCAGATCTTGGTAGGGAGAGGTTCATGCAGATACTCAAGGAGGCGTTTGAGTTCTATGAAGCAAAGAGGAGGGAAGGACTCATCAGATACTATGGTATGGCAACGTGGGACTGCTTCAGGGTTGAGCCAAGCAATCCCATGCATATTAATATGAAGGATCTGGTTGATACAGCAGGGGGTATTGCTGGAGAAGGGCATGGGTTCAGGTTCATCCAACTACCATTCAACATGGCAATGCATGAGGCAGCAACGTTCAAGAACCAGATTATAGATGGCAACAACTATACTGTTATGGAGGCAGCTTCACTGCTAGGCATAAATATATTCACAAGCGTGCCATTGCTTCAGGGCAGGTTACTGCACAGAGATGTTATGGGCATTGTAAAGGCAGAGACACCAGCACTTGCATGCTTGCAGTTTGCAAGATCATCCTCAGCAATACCCCTAGTTGGGCAGAAGAAGATGGCGCATGTTGAGGAGAATATAAGGATAGCAAGGGTTCCTCCATTGAGTAGTGATGAGTTCTCAAGCATAATTGCCTCACTGGTTAGAGCAGCCTGAAATCCTCCTTTATTGTGTTTAGTACAACATGTGTATTTGTCCTCTCAACATATGGTAGGCTTAGAACATGCTTTGTGAAGTTGCTCAACTCATCTATGCTCTTGAACTTTGCAACTATAATTGCATCTGTTGTGCCTGTAGTATCGTAGACAGCACATACATTTGGGATCTTTGCTATCTCCCTCTCCATCTCAAGCAATCTACCTTTAGACATTGTAACCTCCATGACTATCGTTATAGTATAGCCAAGTAACCTATGCTCCAGCATTGCTGAGTAACCCTTTATCATCCCTGCTCTCTCCATATCCTTCACATGCTTGAGTACTGTGCCAGTTGATACTTGCAGGGTATCTGCCAACTGCCTGTATGATCTCCTTGCATCCCTGAGCAGTTCAGCAAGTAAGCGTTTATCGAACTCTTCAAGTTCCATGGCAATATTTAAGCATACATGCACTAAACCTTTGCTGATACTACTGCTTTATCCTGTACATTAGAATGAATTTGATCATTTGAAAGTATTCTACTAGAGATATAGATAAATTATTCAAGATAACTGTACATACACATGCCTACAGAATACGATCTACCATTCAAGTTATCATTCATTGCTGGATTATTGATAATAGCAAATGGTATCTGGACGTATATACAACTTGCATATGTTTATGGGATACCATTCTGGATATTCGAGTTCGCTAGCGTAATCTCTCTATTTGGATATGGTACCATTGTGATATTCAGCGCTATGAAGCTGAAGGAGGATAGCACTTCTGATAAGTTGCTATGGATAGCATTGATAATAGCATTCTCAATAGCAGGTTACGGTCCTTACATAGGTGCTGCTGGCACTATCCTTGGAGTGCTAGGTGGGGTTCTAGCCTTGAGGCCCATGCTTAGAAGATAGAAATAAGAGTTTCATCTAAATCTGCTAGATGAGGATATGTGTTACAGGAGCATCAGGCTTCATAGGTAGAGAGGTTGTTAAGCAACTTCACATGAAAGGCTATGATACAGTAGCACTGGTAAGGGATAGGAGTAAGGCACCATCTCTAGAGAGATATGCAGATATCCATACTATAGATCTTGTAGATGCTCATGCTAGTGTATTGAATGATATAATAAGCAACTCTGACGCTGTTATTCATCTAGCAGCAAAGGTTAGATTCCATCCATACCATACGTTAAGGGCAATAATGGTTGATAGCACTGAGAGCATAGCAAGGATATGCAGAGAGCATGGTTCAAGGCTTGTTTATGTAAGTAGTATAGCAGCATATGGTGATGGTCATGGAATGATCATGGATGAGGAGAGTACATGCAATCCTGATACTGGTTATGGAAGGGCAAAGTTGGAGGCTGAGAGGATAGTTATGGGTATGGTAAAGCAAGGGCTTGATGCACTAGTGCTTAGACCTGGCTACGTATATGGCTATAGCAATGGTCATAGCGATCCTATATCAAGGATGCTAAGGAATGGCAAGGTATTCTGGATAGGTGATGCTACAAACTACACTGGTGTTGTACATGTGCATGACTGTGCAAGGGCACTGGTTGAATGCCTTTCATACAATGGTAGTGCTAGGGTATTCAATCTTGTTGATGATGAACCTGTAAGATGGCTTGATT
>JACAFJ010000026.1 GCA_013538675.1 Candidatus Nitrosocaldus tengchongensis | reverse complement strand
AAACCCGGGCCTAACGATCCATCCGATCCCCACTATTGGGGGTGGGTGGTGACAGAAAAGTTACCCCAGGGATAACAGGCTTGTCGCGGGCGAGAGCTCCCATCGACCCCGCGGTTTGGTACCTCGATGTCGGCTCTTCCCATCCTGGCCCTGCAGCAGGGGCCAAGGGTGAGGCTGCTCGCCTATCAAAGGGGAACGTGAGCTGGGTTTAGACCGTCGTGAGACAGGTCGGTCTCTACCTGATGGGTGCGTGGTGATCTGAGGGGAAGTCGCCCCTAGTACGAGAGGAACAGGGCGGCGTGGCCTCTGGTGTACCTGCTGTCTGAGAAGGCAGGCAGGGCAGCTAAGCCATCGGGGATAACCCCTGAAAGCATCTAAGGGGGAAGCCCCTCCCGAGAAGAGATTACCGCCGTTTAGGGAAGGGCGGCCATAGAAGATGGCGTTGATGGGGTGGGGGTGTAGGCAGCAAGCCGCAAGGCGAGCTGTAAGCCCGCCACTCCCAATAGCCCAACGCAACTATCCTGGAGCGCAATAACCATGCATGGCGATATTCAATCAACTAACAGCTAAGTAGGCCATACTAATTACATTACATTAGAGTAGGTTACGCTACGATTGCTGTTGCTTGATCTTCAACTCTTTCCAATCTTGATTGGAAATTCACAGAGTGATCTCAGCATAAGAATCACATCCTCTACACTATCATCTATGCCAAACCTCTTCATGCAATAGGCTCTATACTCCCTCTCCTTTATCGTATTCAACCACAGTTCATACTTGTACAACAGTTTAAAGAGGATTAGTATGAGCCTTCTAACAGTATCGTACTCATCATATCTAGGCTCTCTAGTGTGCAGATCTGATAGGCTCCATACATTGGTAATATACATGCTGATAGGCGTAGAGTAATTTACAGGTTGGTGGTAAGCATCATCCAGCACGACTATCTTTGGGGCATACCTATGCCTATTTATGAAGATAGATATATCATCATGATGATCTATCACCATCATACCAAAGCCCCATAACACTACCTCATAACCCTCAAAAAATATGTGGTATCTACTGCTACCACTCTCAGGTGCTGATGGTCTATGCCTGGTGAACCCAAAGAGGAGGAGTAGATTCCCATCACACTCTATATCCCTGCCTATGTTCCATAGCATAAGGTCTATAAGCCTCTGTATCGTTCGAGCCTTGAGTTCCATACACGTACATCTGCCAAACTAGACCAGCATAGCCTTGTTTGCACATAGGAACTCCTCAACCTTCACTACTTGGCTTAGATGCTCTACAAGCCTATCAACTATACTTGGGTGTACTGCAACGAATAGATCGTTGGTAGAGTATGGGGTCCTTAGCCTACTTGGTGTGCATCCCAGCCCTATAACTACACCCTTGATGGAGTATGCCTCAGCTAGGATGGCGCATGTTGGTCTACTCCTTATCCTATACTCTATCCCTGCACGCTCTGCTGCATCAACAACAAGCATCACCTGCTCTGCGTTGCAGAAGAATGTTATTAGAGCGATATTAGGCATTTCTTTTACTACTTCTCCTTCACCCCTACTACCCTCTCCCTTCAACTTATCTACCGATATGTAAGATATCACCATGCTCTTTGGGAGCCTTGGTAGCTTAGATATCTCATCCATGCTTATCCATCCTATACTAGTTAGGAGTCTAACATCATCATTCTCCTTCACCTCATCTGCACTCCTGAATCCATGAGTAACCTTGCCTATGCTGCAGTTATGATCGCTATCCAGAGTGTAGAATGCAGAGTCTATCCCAAGCCTCCAGAATGAGCAACTTGCTGGTGCATATCCCATGAACCTCTTCCTGCTAGATGACTGCTCCTCATCTAGGCATATTGCTACTGGGCTATTCTCCAGCTTTAGCAGCCTACCTATCTCCTCATACATTGCCATCTCTCTAATAATCTTAGAGGAACTTCTTATTAAATATTATTATATAATATCATGATCAATATTAATAGATGTATGCGCTAACTCCATACAATACTCAAAAATGATTAAATTATTGATGAGAGTAGATGCTATGATGGCAGTTATCACTGTTAGATGCTCAGAGTGTAACTGCTCTAGGGATGAGTGTGGTGATGCAATGTTGCATAGGAGTAGATGCATAAACTGCAAGTATGAGAGGTGTTGCTGCATACAATATGCATGAACCATCTCTACTCGTTTATATGCTAGGGGATGATGATCCTAGCAAGTGCAGTGCTAGAAAACTCCTAAGGTTCGATATGCTCAAGAGGGTCAGTAGGGTACCATACAGAACAGTATTGCTAGATCCATACTCAAGCATTCCATTGCTGAATAGCGATGCTGTTGAATGCCCATCCATCACTCTAGTTGATTGCTCATGGGTTAACGCCTATAGAGTATTTGCAAGGCTTAGAGCCTTGAAGAGGAGGAGGCTACCCCTTCTCCTGGCAGCAAATCCAATCAACTATGCAAAGGTAGCAAAGTTAAGCAGTGTAGAAGCATTAGCAGCAGCATGCTACATCCTCGGCTATGAGCATCTAGCATATCAACTCTTAGCAAAGTTCAAGTGGGGTAGTACATTCATGACACTGAACCATCAACTCCTTGAGGAGTATAGGAGGGCTGAGGGCATAGATGATATTGTAAGGATAGAGCATGAGTACTCTTTGGCTGAAGCCTCTCCTATGGATTGACATATGCTACAATGATGCTATCTATGATGATGGTGGTGGAGGTGGAGGTATGTAGAAGTTCAACCTTGCTGCATGGTAATCCCTTATCACTGCCCTTGCTGCCTCCTCTACCAGAGGCTCCCTATCGCTCTTGTAGAACCATCCTCGCTTACTTGCTATCTCCTCGAGTACTTCGTACGGGTTTGTAGTGCTTATCCCATATGCATCTCTTACGGCATCTGGATTATGGGCAAGTATCCTTTCGATTAGTTTCAACGCTGGTTTAACTGGATCACTCAACTCCTCTGGGGCATTACATCTAACAGCATATGCAACAGGGTCTACATGCTCAAGGTCTATGGGTAGCATCCCAGGGGTATCATACATATAGAGATTCCTTGCTATCCTGAACATCTGCATGCCTCTAGTATAACCTGGGCTCCCTGGTACTGGACTTGTGCTTGCACCATGCCTCCTCCTCAACGTATTTATTATCGATGATTTGCCAGTCTTTGGATATCCTACAACTATTGCCATACTGACCCTGCTCCTCTTCCTTGCTATACTCCTTGGTATCTGTAACATCGTTGACCCTGCAGTCATCTCTTTACGGTATGCTGTTGCTGTACCTCTGCTCCTTGCATACTTGAGTATCAACTCCTTGAGCCTATCTATCCCATCCATACTCTTGCTTGATGTACATATACATGTGAGCCCCTCAGCAGAGAATCTCTTCTCCCATCCCTTCGCTGTATGCTCTGGCACAAGGTCGCATTTGTTGAGTGTTATGATCAATGCCTTCCCCTTCTTGAGTACATACTCTTCCAGCCTCCTACTACGTGTATACTCTGGCTCTCTGGCATCTATCACCTCTACAACTATATCTACTCTATCTATCATCCTCTTGATCTGATCCCATCTAGCAGTCCTCATCCCATTTTTATATGGGGTCAAAGTAATATTAAATGGTGGTGCAAGCTGGTGGGCAGGTCACCTGCAAAAGGAGGAAACTCCTCCCTCCAGACAGGAGTACGACCCAGCGATGGGTAGCCAGAGATGGCTGGCAATGGTACAGAAATGAATCCAGCCTAGGGTAAGATGATGCCTAGAAGGCTGATGCTCCTAGGATAGGAGTGAAACAACCATCCCGTACGGAGCAAGACCAAATAGGACCGATGAACCCTGTCAGAGGTCCAGGTAGGTCGCTCAGCTGAATCCTGCCTAGAACAGAAGGAGGGTTATGGCCAGCATGCGCCACCATCCTCATTCATTCATTCATCCAACCAACCAACTAACTAACTAGCATACAAGATGCTGACAATGTAATTAAATAATTAAAAAATGTTATATTTACTCCTGCTTCTGCTACTACTACTTCTTGTTTGCCCTCCATATCACAAAGCCTGCTATTGCACCCATCATGCCAGCAAATGTTAGAAGTACCATGAGGGGGAAGTTCCCTGTTGATGCCTGCTGCAACCTTCCTCCTGGATCGCTTAGATACACTCTAGCAGCATCACCATGATTATCCCTTATAGGTTCTGCCCAGTAGTATATATCCAGTGTAGCGCTTATTGGAGGATCCTGTATGGTCATATAGTAAGTACTCCCATCTATGGTCGCCTGAGCGGATAGTATCCTTGGTGGATGTTGCCCCTCTCTTAAGCTACCCTCTCCTGCACTTACAACTGTAACTGCAGGTGCTGGCTCTTTCACATCCCACTTCTCTGCCTCCGCCATACTCTGCAATGCATTTATCAACTTATGCCATTGAGTTATCGGCAGTTCCCTTATCCTCTCATAGTTGATCAATGGATCATCAAGCATTGATGAGAACTTGCTATCCCTGCTGAGTAGACTAACGACCTCTGGATACTTTACCTCAAGATAACCTCGCATGGTGTTTATATCCATATTCACGGTAGCGCCATCAGCATTAAGTGTTATAGGTACTTGCCCATTCACCTTGAAGCCCCTCCAGTTTAGATCTATTATTGCTGGCTGATCATACACTGCCTCCTGTATAACTATCCCAGTGAGGAGCAGTTTGAGTGTTAGACTCTGCTGCATCGTAACCTTCATTCCATCATCCTGTAGAGCAACGTTGTATACCACTTCCCTAACCTCCTTCACCTTTGCTGGTGAACCTGCTTCAAGCAATCCTTCGTTGATCTTCTCCTTCAGCAACTCTACCCCTGGAGTACTCTCGCTTGCCCTGAAGACTATCTTCTCATTAACCCCAGTAAGCATATCCTTCAACTTGCCTCCCTGAGGATGCTCTATCGTGCTTACCCTTACAGATAGGAACTCAACACCAACCTCGTTCTGCGGAGTGAATACCTGTGCATCCCTTATCTGAAATGCTAGTGCTGAAGGCATAACCGATATTGCTAGCATCGATAGCAGTGATAATGCTAACACCTTATGTTTATGCATTGGAGCTTATTACTCAGCTTCTTTTTATAAACTTTTTTAATCTTATTTATTTGTTACAACGTAAATACATTTTATACAGTACTTCACCATTATCTAGTGTTATATTTCAAATATGGGGATGTAACTTATCATTAATTACTGATTAATTACGAGAATAATAAATTATTATATGCTTCTGCTACTACTACTTCTTGTTTGCCCTCCATATCACAAAGCCTGCTATTGCACCCATCATGCCAGCAAATGTTAGAAGTACCATGAGGGGGAAGTTCCCAGATGAAGTGGTTGTAAGATTCGGGTCCTCTAGGAAGACCTTTGCCTTGGAAGCATTACCATCCATGAATGGTTCTGCCCACCATAGCACGTCTATACTTGCATTTATCTTCGGTTCAACGCTCTCTATCCTATACCTGTTACCATCGATACTTAACTCTGTAGATAGCACCTTCTCTTTTAACTCGCCCTCTCTAATACTGGTCTCACCACCACTAATGACTGTCACTGCCTTTGCACCCTCCTTCTCCTTGAACCCAGCCTCCTGCCCCTGCACCTGTCCTGCTATAGGATTTATGAGCCTGTGCCACTTATCTATAGGGTGCTCATTCAGCCTTGAAAAGTCCAGTAGTGGTTCATCCAGCACATACTTGTAGTTTGCATCCTTGCTCAACTCATTGAACACATCTGGGAAGATGGTCTGCAGATAACCAGAGGTTGTGTTTATATCCATGGTTACTGTTTTGCCATCAACACTGAACTCCATAGGCACATTACCATCTACCCTCAGACCCTTCCAGTTCAGATCTATTATGCTTGGTTGACCGTAGAGTCCTTGTTCTATAACCACATCACTCAGCACAATTTTTAGGAGCAGGTTCTGGCTTATCACAGCCTTCTTATCCTCTCCCCTGAGTGAGAGATTGTATGTTATGTTCTTGACCTCCTTGACCCTTGTTGGTGATTGTGCATCCCTTAGAGCCTGATCTATCTTTGCCTTGAGTGCATCTATGCTAGGATTGCTCTCATCTGCCTTCAAGACCAGATCATCAACCACACCTGCAAGTTTGTCCCTCAGCGCACCACCTGCTGAGTATTCTATAGTAACCGTCCTCTGTGCTAGGAACTCAGCCTCAACCATGTTGCTCTTGGTGCCTACAGTAGCAGTCCTTATCTGACCAGCATGAACATAAGGCATGAGTGCTATGGATAGCAGTAATATCACTATTACGACAGATGATACCAATAATATACCTTTCATATACTTAGTTCTTTAAACATCTTTATAAACATACTGCCTCTTTATCGCTAGAGATTTAGAAGATGCAAACATTATTTATCAACATTTTGAGTAGAGATACGGAATTATAGATGATGCTATATGTAGAGGGTATGGATAAAATAGTAGTGCTGGCTGGGGGTACTGGTTCTGTAAAACTTGCTATGGCATTATACAGGTTGAAGAGTAACAGTGGCAATAGTATTAATAGCAGCAAGAGGCAGGATATGCATCTAAGCATAATCTGCAATATTGGTGATAACATATGGATGCATGGACTCTACATATGCCCTGATATTGATACCATAGTATATGGACTTGCAGGGTTACTTGACAGGGAGAGGGGATGGGGAGTAAGCAAAGATACATTCAACTGCCTTGCTCAACTTGCTAAGCTTGAAGGGGAGCAGTGGTTCATGCTTGGAGACAAGGATCTAGCGATGCATATCATCAGGAGCATGATGCTGAGAGAAGGGAAGAGGCTCTGTGATGTTACAGGTTATCTATGCTCAAGGCTAGGTATAGATGCAAGGGTTATACCTGCAAGTGATGATCATATAGAGACTAGGATCTTTACTGATGCAGGGGATATGCACCTTCAAGAGTTCTGGGTCAAGCATAAGGGGATGCTGGATGTTAATGGCATAGCATACAAGGGTATAGAGCATGCTAGAACATGCAGCAGTGCACTCCATGCTATAGAGGAGGCTGATAGGATAATAGTTGCACCAGCAAACCCTGTGAGTAGCATCCTCCCTATACTTACAATAAGGGGACTTGGGGATGCAGTAAGGAGGAGGAGGGATGTATGCATCGCTATAAGCCCTATAATAGGCTCAAGACCAGTAAGTGGACCAGCAGCAAAGTACATGAAGGCACTAGGCTACGATGTAAGCCCTGTATCTATTGCAGAGATGTACAGGGATTTTGCATCATCGCTAGTTATAGATGAGAGCGATAGAGTGTTGATGGATGAGATAAAGGCCAAGGGTATGGATGTGTATGCAACAGATATACTGATGGATGATGAGGAGGATGGGGTTAGGCTTGCTAGATACCTACTAGAACTCTAGCATAACCAAGCAAGCATAACCAAACCAAACAGTTATTTCCTAATACACCATCAATCAGGCAAGTGTTGAGGCTATGTGCAATAATACCAGTCAAGAGCCTTGCTAGGGGGAAGAGCAGGCTTGCTACTCTCTTGAGCATGGAGGAGCGCATCAACCTATCCATCGTAATGCTAAGGGATGTGCTTGGATGCCTATGCTCTTCTCCCTACATAGACTCAGTAATAATAGTTAGCAGTGATTCTATCATCAAGGGTATCGCTAAAGAGTTTAACACAGTGCTGGTTGAGGATGCATATGAGCAGGGTGTGAACAGTGCAGTTGCACTTGCTGATCATGTAGCAAGCAGGTATGATGCAAGTGTTGTGCTCCCTCATGATATCCCACTCATAAATGCATTCGATGTATCTATGCTATATGCTTCCATGCTTAAACATGTAAGGTGTGTTGTTATAACACCATCCAGCAGGCTAGATGGTACCAATATACTGCTCAGAAGGCCTCCAAACGTTATAAAGACACATTACGATGAGGATAGCTACATATTACATGTAAGAGAAGCACTAACAAGTGATGCTAGAGTTAAGATACTCTTAAGCAAGAGGCTGATGTTCGATATAGATGAGCTTGATGATCTATATGAACTGCTTACAAGTAATCATGAATGCAATACGAAGAGGTATATCTCAAAGAGACTGAATGTTAAATAGATGTACCAGCCTTACATTTTTATACTTACCATCAATACCACTTCTATGCTAAGGAGTAGGAAGGTTGTAGAGGGACCAGAGAGGGCACCTCACAGGGCAATGTACAAGGCTATGGGCCTCACAGATGAGGAGATAGCAAAGCCCTTTGTAGGTATCTCGCATAGTGGGAATGAGGCTACACCATGCAACATTCATCTAGGCAAGTTGGCAGAGTATGTAAAGGCTGGAGTAAAGGATGCCAATGGCACTGCTAGAATATTCGCTACCATTGCAGTTAGCGATGGTATAGCAATGGGGCATGAGGGTATGAAGGCCTCTCTTAT
Organism: Candidatus Nitrosocaldus tengchongensis; assembly: GCA_013538675.1. Lineage (GTDB taxonomy): Archaea > Thermoproteota > Nitrososphaeria > Nitrososphaerales > Nitrosocaldaceae > Nitrosocaldus > Nitrosocaldus tengchongensis. The sequence goes on along the minus strand of JACAFJ010000026.1, from coordinate 8,806 downwards.
CAGTAGAGAGGTTATAGCAGATTCTATAGAGTTGATGGTACATGCTCATCAGTACGATGCCCTAGTATGCATAGCAGGATGCGACAAGAGTCTGCCAGGGAGCATGATGGCAATGGCTAGGCTCAATATACCATCTGCATTCGTGTATGGAGGGACCATGGTGCCAGGATACTACAAGGGTAGGTACTTGACTATACAGGATGTATTCGAGGCTGTAGGCTCATACGCAAAGGGTGCAATAACCCTTCAGGAGCTCATAGAGGTGGAGAACCATGCATGTACTGCTGCTGGCTCATGTGCTGGTATGTACACAGCAAATACCATGGCATCTATAAGCGAAGCACTAGGCCTGGCATTGCCAGGAAGTGCTAGTCCGAATGCTGAGGATCGAAGGAGGACTGATGTTGTGTACAATACAGGCAAGGCTGTTATGCATCTACTAGAGTTAGGGATAAAGGCTAGGGATATACTAACGTATGAGGCCTTTGAGAATGCTATAGCAGTGCTAAATGCAGTTGGAGGTTCAACCAATGCTGTACTACACTTACTAGCAATAGCAAGAGAGGCAGGGATAAAACTAACATATGATGACTTTGAGAGGATAAGGGTTCGGACACCTCATATAGCGGATATGCGTCCAGGTGGCTCCTATGTCATGTATGAGCTGGATAAGATTGGTGGTGTCCCTGTGATAATGAAGGAGTTGCTGAAACATGGTCTGCTCAATGGCGATGTGTTGACTGTTACTGGCAGGAGCATGAAGGCGAACCTTGAGAGCATAACTACTATGCCAGATGGTATGGTAGTGAAGAGGGTTGATGATGCAATACATAGAGAAGGTACCATAAAGATACTCAAGGGTACACTTGCTCCAGATGGTGCTGTTGTGAAGATTGCTGGCATTAAGGCTGAGAGGTTCAAGGGTAGAGCAAGGGTATTCGATAGCGAGGAGGATGCATTCAAAGAGATAAGCAAAGGTAGGATAGTGGAAGGAGATGTAGTGGTCATAAGGTATGAAGGACCGAAGGGAGGACCAGGGATGAGGGAGATGCTTGCTGTAACTGCTGCTATAGTTGGTCAAGGGCTTGGTGAGCATGTTGCTCTCATAACAGATGGCAGGTTCTCAGGAGCAACCAGAGGGCTGATGATTGGTCATGTTGCGCCAGAGGCTGCAGTTGGAGGGCCTATAGCATTACTCAAGGATGGGGATGAGATAAGCATAGATGTAAGGCAAGGAAGGCTTGATGTTGAGTTGAGCAGGGAGGAGTTAGAAGCAAGGAGGAGTAGATGGAAGGCTAGAGAGCCTGAGCCCCTTTATAGGCAGGGTATATTTGCAAAGTATGCAATGCTTGTAAGATCATCTTCAGAGGGTGCAGTAACGAATCCAGCCATATAGCCTCATCCTATCATATATTTCCCTTCCCCCTAGAGATAAGGATATAAAATAATACAAGTAATTAATCAAGGTCATGGATGCTACAAGTAGCAAGGGTATGGATGAGAGTGCATGTGTCTTCTGCCTCATAGCAGAGGGGAAGAGGGAGGCAGCAGTGGTGTATGAGGATGATTCTATGATGGTCTTTATGGACAAGTATCCCATAAGTAATGGGCATACACTTGTCATACCAAAGAAGCATTATACAACCATACTAGAGATGGAGAGTAAGGATGTATGCATGCTATTTACACTAGCACACAGGATAGCAAAGGCTGCTGTAGTCGCTGTTGATGCTCAAGGCTTCTCTATAGCACAGAACAATGGCAAGGTAGCACATCAGGTTGTACCGCATGTGCATGTGCATATAGTTCCTAGATCTATCAATGAGGAGAGGGGTAAGTGGCCTAGCAGGAGGACAGCAACGATGGAGGAGTTGAGATCTATAGCAGGAAAGATAAGGCAGCATCTACTCAATGATAACAACAACAGTGCAACTACTATGGATGTAGAACTCATCACAGACTAACCAAATAGCAATAGATAATAGTATATATGGTATGGTCCTGATTGATTATGCCTATTATCGTATCGTATCGTATCCTATCATGCTAGATCGATTATGCTACTTACTGACTGACTGGTTGACTTTTAATGACTGCTATCTAGCATGTATATTATTTATAAAGTAAGCAGAGTAATAAGTTAGTTAATCCTATACCTTAGTATGGATGCAATCCTACCTAGGCTCTCAAGCATCTTCCCATCCTCAGTATCTGATGATATAACCTCAACCCTTGCCCCTGTACCCATTGCAAGTTCATCAAGATACTCTATAAGATCCTGCTCATACACATCATAATCCATGCTTGAGCACTTACTGCATGGCTTGCTTATCATCTCCTGCTTAACCTGTATAGCCTTGTCAATATCCACTATCCTCTCCTCCTTAGCATTACACCTCTTACATGTAACCTCTACCCTAACCCTGTTTATATTATCGTTCACAAGCACCATATCTGAAACACCATTCCTTAGAGCATTTATCACATCCTGCATACCATACACAGCCAAACCCTTGCTGGAGTTTATCTCCTCGAAGAGCCTCCTAACAAGTTTCTTCTCCTCCATCAGCCTGTACTCCTGCAGTATATCTTGAGCCTTCTCCAATGCCTCCCTAACCCCTTCCCTACCAGCATATGAGATGTCTAGCACTGCAAGAACACTCTTCTGCAACCTATAGTCTAGATAACCATTCTTGAGGAAGTCATCCTTGGTTGGTCCTGGACCAGCAACTATCAAGCCAACAACATTGTACGTATCTATCAAGAGTGACTTTGCATGCTCAGCAACCCTGTTGAAGTAATCGTTCAACTCCATCTCCCTCAACCTCTCATACCTCCTTGCTGACTGCCCTCCTGCCCTATGCTTCCCTCCAACACCAGAGGTTATATGATCCACAACCTCGACCTTGTTCCCTTCAAGTATGCCTATTCCTGCTTCACTGCTATCTATGGCTATTATGCCTATGACCTTCTCCTCCTTGAGCATATCCTTCAGTATATCTGTATGGAAGTGATCATCACACCTGTAGAGGAAGATGTTCAATGGCTTTGGAGGCTCTATCTCGAATATCCTTACAACCTCACTGCCTAGACCATTTGTAGGTAATGCTCCACAGAATATCACAAGCCCGTTATCTGGTGTCTTTGCATAGAGCTTGAGCCTCTGCATGGTCTTTGTTAGAGCATCGAGCACATGGTTCCTTGTAGAGTCTGACTTTATGTTTGATGCAGTGCCATACTCCTCCCTTAGCGTTGCTATAACCTCATGTATAGGCTTACCTTGGGGTATGTAGAGGGAGATGAGTTCTGTACCTCTACCTTTCTTCTGTGATAGTTCGTTAAGCATACGCTTCAACCTGTAGAGTTTTACAGAGTTCGACTTGTTCATTAATGACTCTCAGCCTCTAAACATTATATTAATTTTAGTAGATTTTTGACTCTCTATCTATTACTTTAATTAGTTAGATATCCTAACCTACTCTTACTCTTACTCCTGTTCACTTACCTTGAGTAAGTAACCTTCTCCATGCATCAAGGAACCTACCAAACAGCCCTCCGAATACAAAGTTAACAACAGCGGAGAACCCTGCTAAAGCAAGTACCTGCCATAACTCAAGCCTTAACACGAAGAGGTTGAATATTATGTATAATGGTACCCAGAAGACTATGGATGCTACGGAGTCTATTATATAACGTCTCCTATACTCCTTTGCCATGCATCACAAGCGTTGGATGGTGATAATATGTATTTTGTATCCAGTTCAGTCTATTCAGTGTATTGATACATATGACATACCTATTATACTATGAGTATTATGTAAACTATAATTACACCTTCATCTGATTCAATAATACTGTATGCTCCCTAGGTTAGAGTACATAAAGCAAGCAAGGATAAGACTTGGACTTACGCAGAGAAGGCTTGCCATGCTTGCTGGGATTAGCACGTCCATGATAAACCAGATAGAGTCTGGAAGGTGCAAGCCAAGTTACGATACAGCAAAGAGGATATTTGAAGTGCTCAACTCCCTAGAGGATAGATCGTCACCAAAGATAGTAGATATATGTAGCAGGGAGATAATAAGCGTAGCAGTGGATGACTCACTCCATGATGCTATAGAGTTGATGCGCAAACACTCCTTCAGCCAACTTCCAGTATTTGCTAATACAAAACCAATAGGCATGATAAGTGAGGAGGGTATAGTGAAATATATGATGGTTAAGAATGGTACTGCTAATGCTGATAGCGATGATTATAGTAATGCAATAACTACAAGTGTAGGTACTAAACCCAGCAGCAGCAAGACAGAGTATATGGGTAGGAGGAGGAAGGGTGGTAGTAGTAGTAGGGATGGTAATAACCTATACAAGTGTAGAGTAGGAGAGATAATGGAGCCAGCACCACCTATAGTTGATGCATCAACACCAGCAAAGGCTATAATACCGCTGATCAGGTTCTCAAAGTGTGTACTAGTTAGTGAGAAGGGAAATGTGGTGGGTATAGTTACAGTTGCAGATATGTTCAAACTACTAGAGTGATTATAGCAGTAGAAATAATAAATATAAAAAGGAAGGAAGGTTCGCTTAACAAACTACTACTCGAGGTTTGGTAGTGCTGTAAGACTCTCCACATTCAGTCTAATCTCAGACTCGCTATACTCCCAGTCGAGCATGCACTCTCTTGGCAGTATGCTCAATGGATCGTATGAATCGAACTTGCTTATACCTGTAACCTCTGCTAGAAGCACTGCACTATACATACTGCTATCATGAGCCTCTGCACCAATCACACCTCCAGTCCCAATGCTATTCCCACTACTGTTACTACTAATACCAACTCTATTGCTATTTTCATCATCATCCTCTCTCCCATACCCCCTCCTCCTTAACCCTCTACTCATCATAGATGTCTTAACCATCACATAATCTCTATACTCGCCTAGGATACTGCTCATACGCTTCGCTAGAGAGTCTATGAGTCCTATGCTTACATCTTCAGTGCCTCCATCAACTACATATAATAGTGCGCTCTTAACCTTATCTGGTTTGGTGTTACTGTAAAGCATCCTTACAGCGTTCTTTACTACTGCATCTATTCCATCGCCATCATCTATCCCTGCAGATAGCATGTTGAGACCCTTAACCTCACTGCTCAACATTATCATGTTAAAGACCTCCAATAGTATCCCATTTGCTATCCTATAGCACTCCTCAATGCTGAGATCTGGATTATTTGCTAGGAATGAGTCGTTATCTACAACTATTGTACAATCGCTCATCTCAGATAACTTCTTGAGTGTAACACCTGCCCTGAACAGTCTATCACTCTCGAAGCCAAATGGCATTATAGCAAATATGATCAGCCTTACATTAGAATCAGTATTAGCCTTGATCATATCAGCAAGCAACGGTGCAACTGCTACACCATTCCTACCAGCAAGGTTTGCTACTATGATGAATGTATTGTAGCCTATCAATCTAGTACGTATGCTACTCTCAGATGCCAAGAGTGATCCCCTTATGGTATAGGGCGAGGGGTTCAACACTCCTGTGTTGAGCAGTACCCTCTCTATCCTTGGCACTGTCTTGGTTAGATGGGATGATGGGTCTAGTACTGTACATATGTCATCGTCATAACCATTCCTTCTTCCACTCCTCTTCTCATCTCCTTTCTCCATTATAAGATCATTTGCATTACTACTTATCAGCATGGTATCTAGGGCAGATGTATTCATCATCATCCTTGCAATCCTTGCACCAGCACCACCTATGCCTATTATTATTGCAGGTAAAGGAAGCTCCATCCCTTCTTACATAGAAGGTAGATGTTAAGAATATTTTGTTTCCTTACAGATCAATGATGGGTCTAAAAAATTTGATCTGTTATTCTACACAAACTACTAGCCTATGATGCATCCTACTAGCGAGTGTGTTGTAACCCTCTCTATTCTAACCCTAGCCCATGATCCTAATGATCTCCTCATATCCATCTCAGCAGTATTGAAAATCTTCTGTTCATTACCATAGTTATCATCAATCACCTTCTTGATACTTCCAATATTTAGGTAGATTGGCTTGTAAGCGAAGTTTCTCCCTTGCAATCCTCCATCTACCAACTCATCTATGAGCACTATACCTTCCCAGCCCTTCCAGAGTATGTTCCTTGAATAGCATACCTTGCTCACTATAGAGTGCATTACCCTGCTCCTCTCATTTACAACCTTTCTGCTAAGCTGCTCCATACTACTTGCTTCAGTATTTGGTCTAGCACTGTACTTTGATACGTTAACAACATCGGGCTCAACCTCTAGCAGAAGATCTATACTAGCCTTAAAGTCCTCCTCACTCTCACCAGGGAAGCCTACTATCATATCGGTTGCTATTGTGCAATGCTTCAACTCCCTCTTGAACCTCCTTGCAATATCTATGAACGTTGATGCCCTATGCCCTCTACGCATGAGCCTTAGCACTCTATCGCTCCCGCTCTGCACTGGTATGTGAAGGAACTTGAATACCTTATCATCCCTATATACCTCTATGAGATCATCAAGCATTGAAGGTAGATATTGAGGGTTCATCATCCCAACCCTGATCATGAACTCAGCATCTATGGAGCATACAGCCTTGATCAGTTCTGCTAGATTGGTGCCTATATCCCTACCATATGCACCATTATCTGTAGAGGTTAGCCATACCTCCTTGCATCCTTGCTCTATATCCTCTCTAACCTGCCTTACAATATCGCCTGCCCTGTAACTTGTCAGCTTACCCTTTGCTAGCCTCGTCTCGCAGAATGTACATTCGCTCAAGCATCCAGAGCCTATCTGCACTATACTTATCACTGGATTGACTCTAATCCTTGGTAGCCCTACCTTTGACTTGATAGAATCATCAAGTAGGGCAATACCTCTACCACTAAGTGCTGATGTAAGAGCATCACCAACCCTCTCTATAGCGTTAGGAGCAAGTATACTTGCTTTAGGATTTAGCCTCTTAACCCTCTCTGGCTCTGCCTTTGCCATGCATCCAGCAACTACCAATGGCTTGCTAGATAGATGCCTTATCCTCTCAACCATTCTATTTGCTGTTGCATCCTTAACCACGCATGTTACGATTATGCTTGCATCAGCCTCCTCAAAGCTACCTGCAAGTTCATACCCATTGCTTGCTATGGCTCCTGCTATTATCTCACCATCAGATATGCTTGATGAGCATCCATAGACCTCAAGCCATACCTTGATCATGATATTACTTACACCTACTACCATTACTGCTGTTATAGAGCATATATTACTGTATTAAATCAAACTCCTACAGCACTCCTTAGTATCTCATCCATCCTCTTCTCATCCATCAACCCTTCTCTTATGACCAGTTCCTTTATACTAACCCCTTCCTTTAGTGCTTCCTTGTAGAGTTCTGCAGCCTTCACATAGCCTATGTATGGTGATAGCAAGGTAACCATTATAGGGTTGCTCTCAACGCTAGCCTTCAACCTTGGCTCGTTTGCCTTCAACCCATCAAGCATATGCTCAGCAAAGACAGGCAGGAACCTTGATAGCATATCCATTGAGTCTAACACACATCTTGCCATTACAGGAAGCATCACATTCAACTCCAACTGCCCTGCCTGAACTGCGAGTGCTGTGCTCAGATCATTACCAACTATATTGAAGCAGACCATATTCAGGCACTCAGCAAGAGAAGGATTAACCTTGCCAGGCATGATGCTTGAGCCAGCATGAACAGCAGGTATGGTAAGCTCAGCAAGCCCAGCAAGGGGGCCAGATGCCATGAGCCTTACATCATTCGCTACCCTTATCAACTCTAATGCTAGGTTCCTTAGGCATGAGGATACATACGCTACACCAAGCCTGCTCTGCAGTGCATACTGCATATCCCTAGCAGGTTTGAGATCGATGCCTGAGATCTCGCTGAGGTACCTTACTGCAATTTCCCTATAGCCTTTGGGTGTATTTGCCCCTGTACCTACTGCTGTTCCTCCCAATGCAACGTATTTGAGTTCATCAAGTGCATTGAGCAGATATCTTCTAGCATCCTCTACAGCATGAGCATATGCGTAGAACTCTGAGCCTAGAGTTACTGGCAGTGCATCCATTAGATGTGTTCTACCTATCTTGAGTACATGCTTGAACTCCTCACCCTTTCTCTTCAAGGATGCTATTAGCCTATCTAGTGCTTCTATAAGATCCCTACTACTCATTAGTATTGCAAGATGCAGTGCTGTAGGGAATGTATCATTACTAGATTGGGACATGTTCACATGATCGTTTGGATGAAGATAGGAGTAATCTCCCTTGCTCTTGCCCAACAACTCTAACGCCTTGTTTGCTATAACCTCATTCACATTCATGTTGAATGCTGTACCAGCACCAGAGTTTATAGCATCTATTGGGAACTGGTCGAGCAACTCCCCAGCAAGTATTGCATCACATGCCCTTACTATTGCTCCTCCCCTCTCCTTATCTAATGCTCCTAACTGCATATTTGCTAGTGCTGCACTCCTCTTTATCATAACATAAGCCTTAACCATGTTCAGATGCATTCTCTGAGCAGTTGCATTGTAGTGCTCCAATGCTCTAACAGTGAATGGACCATAGTAAGCATCCATTGGCACCTTAACCTCGCCTAGAGAGTCCCTATCTACTCTATACATATCTGAGCATCATGATGAGACCATTTAATAACCTATTGATCATCTACACATCTGTTAGTTATTTTGATTTATCTCTTACCACGGTAAAGCCAGAACAAGAGCATGATAATGCATCCTACAATGGTTATA
>JACAFJ010000025.1:6035-17647 GCA_013538675.1 Candidatus Nitrosocaldus tengchongensis | reverse complement strand
ATGGGCATGCTGGTGTAGTAAGTTCTAGCGTGAATGCAACCTTGCCTCCATCTATGCTCAGATCCTTTATCATGCCCATGGAGACTATATCCTTGTTAAGTTCAGGGTCCTTTACACTCCTTAGAGCATTCATAACCTCATCTACAGTTACCATGAGCCCTCTACCCTTTTATGCTATTTAAATTATTCCAGTTTTATCGTAAGGACTCTCTATTCTAGATCAAAAGGTTCATAAGGGTATGCTAGAGATAGTATATGGAATGTTTGCTATTGTAGAGATGGTTGATGTTGTTAGGATACCACCTGATAGGTTCAATACAAACCTAAAGGATGCTGCCATAGCCATACTCAAGGAGAAGTATGAGAGTATGATAAGCACTGAACTTGGGTATGTTATAATGATCATTGATGCTGATGTTAACCCTGTAGGCAAGGTAGTGCCTGGGGATGGCTCAACATATCACAAGACAAGGTTCAGCATGCTTACCTTCTATCCCAACCTACAGGAGATAGTTGAAGGAGAGGTGGTAGAGGTTACAGAGTTTGGTGCGTTCGTTAGGATAGGGCCTACAGATGCTCTGCTCCATCTCTCACAGATAATAGATGACTTCCTCAACGTTGATGTTAAGCAAGGGATGATAGTTGCAAGCAAGAGCAATAGAGTGCTTAGGATAGGCTCAACAGTTAGGGCAAGGATAACTGCTGTTAGCCTCAAGGGAGGGACCATGGGCAAGATAGGTGTAACGTGTAGGCAACCATTCCTTGGTGCTGAGGAGTGGATAAGGGAGGATGTTAAGAAGGCTGAGCAGCAGAGGGCAAAGGTTGAGGAGGCGAAGCAGTGATGAAGGAGTACGCATGCAGAAGGTGCAAGGCGATAACAACGGGCAAGGTATGTCCTGTATGCAAGTCAGCAGATCTCTCTGCTGATTGGTATGGTCTGGTGTTGGTAGTTAACCCTGCGGAGTCGAAGATAGCAAGGCTTCTCAACATAACACAGAAGGGCAAGTATGCTATGAAGGTGACGTGAGAAGGTAGACTGTATCATCTATGCTACTCTATTCATTAATTTATTTTTAATGTAAGTAAGGAAGGAAGGAAGGGATGAACCATGCTAAATGAATTGTGTAATGATGCATCGTTAACCAAACTACTCAAGGGATTCATAGAGGAGGATGTTGGTACTGGTGATGTTACAAGTATGATAGTAGATGATAGTAGACCAGTCAAGGCAAAGATAGTATGCAAGGAGCATGCCGTAGTTGCAGGGCTAGAGGAGGTTACATGCCTATTCCAACTTGTTAACTGCAGGGCTGAGAGTACTGTTAGAGACGGTAGTAGTGTAGAGCCAAACACTGTGATAATGTTCATCCATGGCAGTGCTAGATCTATACTTGCTGTTGAGCGTACAGCATTGAACATACTTATGCGTATGAGTGGGATAGCAACATGCACAAGGCGGTATGTTGAGATTGCAAAGAGCGTTAATCCAAACGCAAGGATAGCATCTACAAGGAAGACTGCTCCAGGGTTGAGGTTACTCGATAAGAAGGCAGTAGCATTAGGAGGAGGGTATATGCATAGGCTAGGCTTGTATGATATGGTACTAATAAAGGATAACCATCTTGCTATTGTAGGCTCCGTAGGTAAGGCAGTAAGGCTTGCAAGGGGGTTGCATGGTAGCAGGTATAGAGTAGAGGTTGAGGTTAGATCACTTGAGGACGCTCTGGAAGCTGTTGAGAGTGGTGCAGATATAGTGATGCTTGATAACATTGATGCAGATCATGCAGGGTTTATAATAGATGAGTTGAAGGCTAGAGGGTTGAGGGACAAGGTTATGATCGAGGTATCTGGAGGCATAAACGAGGATAACATAAGGGATTATGCTAAACTTGATGTTGATATCATCTCAATAGGGAGGATAACGCATTCAGCAAGGGCGATAGATATGAGCCTTGAGATCCCATCTCAGGATACTCCAATGAATTAGTTAATTATTTATTATAATCTCAGTACGTAGGATACTATCCAGATTTATAAAATAGAGTATATATAACTTTATATAATTATCTGAGCCAAGATGAATATGGTTGTAAGATATATCGTGAATCTTGCAGTAATAGCCACAATAACTGTAGTAATGTTTGTGGTATCAGATACGGTGTATGCTGCTGATGTAGTTATGAGAGTAGGAGAGACCAAGACCGTAAGTTTGGGTAGGGGCGCTGTAGATCCAAGATCAAGTGATCCTAGCATCGTTAGTATAAAGAAAGTTGATACTCGTGAAGGAGGCACTCTAGTAACGCTAAAGTGTCATAAGGCTGGTGATGTAGTTATAACATATACTGACCTATTTACTGGCACAATCAAACATATAACAGTACATTGTTCAGCTCTAGTAATACCAGAAACACCTATAGGGCTTATATCATTAGTGGGAAGCTCATTAGGAGCATTATACATATTTAAAAGAATAAGACAGCATATCAAAGATAGATAATATATATCTAATAACCAATTTTTAATTTATAGCAAGCATCCTCTCTATTGCTCTCCTTGCCCTCCTTGCTGTATCCTGTTGAACCTTGACCTCATACACCATATCCCTTAACGATCTATACACCTTCTCTAACGTTATCATCTTCATGTACTTGCATACAGCATCACTGCTTATAGGGATGAACTCCTTCTCAGGGTTCTCCTTCTTCATCCTGTACAGTATCCCAACCTCTGTAGCAACTATAAGCCTCCTTGCACTACTCTGCCTAGCATACCTCATCATCCCTTCAGTTGATAGGAACTTCACATTGCATGATATGCCATTGTCATGACCATTACCATGACCATTGCCATTACCATTGCTGTTGTTGTTGACTGCACAACCATTACCATTACCAAAGTAGTACACCATTGAGGTTGTGCACCCACACTCTGGATGGATGAGGAACTCAGCATCCCTGTAAGTCTTGAGCATCTCTAGCACTAGAGATGGCCTTATCCCAGCATGGACATGGCACTCCCCAGGCCATATGTACATGTTCTTCCTCCTTGTAACCTCAGCAACGTATGCTCCTAGGAACATATCTGGGAGGAAGAGCACTGGTCTATCCTCTGGTATGCTCTTCACAACCTTCACAGCATTGCTGGATGTGCAGCAGTAATCACATTCAGCCTTCACATCAGCACTTGTGTTTATGTAGCATACAGTTACTGCATCTGGATGTTCATTCTTCCATGCCTTCAACTGCTCAGCAGTTATTGTTGAGGCTAGGGAGCATCCAGCCTCAAGATCTGGTATGAGCACTCTCTTATCAGGGCATATTATCGATGCTGTCTCAGCCATGAAGTGCACACCACAGAACACAATAACCTTTGCATCTGTGCTTGCTGCCTTTTGCGATAATGCTAGAGAGTCGCCTATAAAGTCAGCAACATCTTGAACCTCTGGGAGTTGGTAGTTGTGTGCAAGTATAACAGCATCCCTCTCCCTCTTCAGCCTTGCTATCTCTTGCTTAAGATCGACTTCACCCATCTCATGATCATCTCACAACCTTTCTATTTAAGTGGATACAATAGATGCACCAATTGCATTTATATATACAGAGGAAAGCAAAATTTGCCATCTTACATATCTCATGTGCCAATGCTTATCATATCATTGCATGCCCTACCAAGGCACTCAATTGCAGATAGGACTGCTAGATAACTGGTCTTTGGGTTGTTAGGGCTTGGAATATTGTTTACCTTAAAGTAGAGTTCACCAAACTCACCCCTAGCATGTATCTCATGTATGTTTCTCTTTGCCCTAGGATCTACAACTATCCTAACCATTGTTCTGTCAGCACCGATACCTGCTAGGCTAAGGATGGCAGCAACGTTAACGTTTGCAGGGAATAGCCTTACAGCTTCCCTTGCATAACCTCTGTATATCACCTTAGCCTTCTTCAACCCCTTCAGGTTCACCCTATGCTCCTTGAAGAATGGTGTACCCATCAATGCCCTTGGATGCTTTGTAGTAGTTATAGTAACCTCCTTGAGCATATGCTTGACACTCCTTATCGCATCTATACCTGCTATAGCACCAGTTGGAAGGTAGAGTCTTCTACCATACATCTCAAGCAGTGAGTGTAACTCAGCATAGAATGCATCATCTAGCAGTGCACCAACACTCATGAGCATCAGATCCTTTTTATGCTCCACTATGCTCTTTGCATGATCCCTGACCGCTTGCTGTGAAGCAGCCTCAACTATAAGTTCAGCATCAGATGCAAGTAGAGCATCTATGTTATCTGCTATAACTGGTCTTGTGTTTAACCTATTAGCAAGTGCATCAGCCCTCTCCCTGTATACATCATAAACAACAACCAACTCAGCATTTACCCTGCTAGAGTCTATTGCAACTGCTATCTCAGAACCTATAGCACCACAGCCTATTAGCCCTACTCTCCTTCTCTTCCTATTCATGGAGATGCTCATGCTATAACATCCATAAATATTATTAATATAGATAGGGTTAGTTAGATTGATGAGCCATGGATCTGCAGGTGCTTGTGCTCTGGTTCATAATAACCATAACATTCATGGTAGTTACTGGCTTTGTATACTCAAGGGTTAGGAAGGGTAAAGATAATGCTAACGCTGGTTAGCTTAGCTTACTGATCAATTGATCTATTTAGTACAATAATAGTGTATGAATGATGAGGCTCCATCTAGAGAAGAAGGCAGTAAGGGCACTCGGCGTAGCGGAGAGCTTCAGGAAGGGTAGGAGCAAGGCTGTGCTTGCTGGTGTTGTTATGCGTAGTGATCTTGTTATAGATGGTGTAGCCTATTCTAACACAACTATAAGGGGTGATGATGCAACAGATGCTGTCATAGAACTCTACAAGGCTCTGAATAGGAACGATGTAAACATGATCATGCTTGGCGGTGTTGTGATAAGCATGTACAACATCATAGATCTAGATAGGCTATACTCTACACTATCCATACCAGTTATAGGCGTTACATTTGAAGAGTCTGAAGGGCTAGAGGAGCATATAATGCGTGCATTTCAAGGAGAGCAGGCTGAGAGGAAGTTAGAAGCGTACAGGAGGCTAGGAGCAAGGAGCAAGGTTATGCTCAAGACTGGACATTACGTATATGTTAGATGTGCTGGTACAAATACAAGGATTGCAAAGAGGGCATTGAACAAGTTCCTATTGCAGGGTTCAGTGCCAGAGCCCATAAGGGTTGCAAGGTTACTTGCAAGGGCAGCGTTAGACCATGTAGATTGGTAGTTATTCTACATTCTGTTAGTTCAGATACACACCAGCATACTTCTTTGCCCCATCCCTTATGAGCCTTAGAACATACCATGTACCTAACTTACCAAATGCATTTGCTATCATCCTTGCCATAGGGCTGAAGTGCAATGTACCATAGGACATCCACTTTGCCACTGTCTTTGCGTTAAGGTACCAGCATCTAAAGTAGAGTTCCCACTGCGCTCTACTCATCCTCTCCCCTTGAAGGGATCTGCTAGGATCATGGTAATCTGTGTAGAACATTGGCGCAACTACAGTTGCCATGCCCTCTAACTCCTTTATCAACTCTATAGTCTCTTTAACATCATCATCCTGCTCCCCTGGAAGTCCAATTATGAGTGTATTTGCAACGAAGAAGTAGTTCTCATTGAGCAACTTTATCCCTTCCCTAACTAGCCATGGCCACTCCTCTGGCGTGAATGGTTTTACCTTGTATGGCATATGCCTCTTTATTAGCACTGGAGATGCAGTCTCTAGCCCGATCTGCACACCATTCCACCTACTAGCATTGAAGTTGTTTATCTCCCTTATCTTTGCTATGCACTCTGGATCAGCCATTGCAGATGAGTACGTAAGGTGTATGGCAGCAACGTAGTTAACATTGGGTAGAGACTTGAGTTCACTGAAGAGATGCACTATAGCATCCCTGTTTGGTCTCATCTCATTATTATCAAGACCATAAAGGAGTATCTCCTCTGATTGGAGCCATATGCTAGTTATCCCATACCTAAGGTTTATACTTGCCTCTTCCTTCAGCCTCTCAACGGGGAAGTCCCTCTTCATCCTAAGATTTGGGTCGCAGAAGTCACAGCCTCTCCCACATCCCCTCATCGCCTCTATACATCCATTGGTTGTAGGGCCTTGTATGTATGGTATATCCATTATAGTGTTTGTCCTTGTGAATATAACCTCCCTTGCTCTTCCACCAACTATATCCTTACATATATCAACTATCTTATCATCCACCTCGCCTATAACAACATGATCTATGCCGTAAGCCTCCCTCTCCTTACTGCTGAATGAGAACTGCCATGCACCTGCTCCACCAACAACAACCTTGAACCTGTAACCCTTCCTCTCCCTAAGGCTCTTCAGCCTATAGCATAGGTTCCTGAACGAGATCCTGTTTATTGGGGTCATCTTCCCTTGTGTCAATGCAGATGGCACTGGACCTATACCCCTAGGATCCATAACGTTCAGTCCAACGATCTCCGTATCATTGCCTATAGCCTTCTCTATGTGATCTGGATGTGCTACAAATACCTCATCCCTCCTGAATGCTTTTAATAGTCCTCCCTCAACCCTCCTCAAGCCTAGAGGTGCTACCACTGCCTCTCCAGTAGCCTTGTTGAACTCTACGCTTGGGCAGAAGATGCTCTTGTATATGAAGGATGGTATCTTCTCTTCAGGGAATGTTGCTATGAAGCCGAATAGCATGTTATCCCTGTAGTGTGACATGAGCGTTCTATCAGCGCTAAGCACTATCCTCTTACCACTCATACACTGAATCTTCACCTAATATCTTATAAATATTACAGGTAGTTATCTGATAATAATTGTAAGTAACCGCTTTATCTGCATAATAACTATAGATTAAGCAAGGATTCTTCTGTATAATAGAGCGCACAATCATCAATTTATATGGTGGACCGGGCGGGATTTGAACCCGCGACCTTTCCCATGCCACGGGAATATCCTACCAGGCTAGACGAGTGACCTGCCGTATCACCTACCTACCTACTAGTACGATACAGCAACCGGCCCGTTACTCTGCCATACATAGCCCGATCCAGATAGAGTTAGTTTGATCTATCTTCTTAATCTTTCTTTCTATGCTATGCAATTCAATATATTTAAATACCCTTCATCATAAGTTTAGGGGAAAGGAGTTGGTGACAGATAACAGAGGTGTGATATCATTCATAAGGTTATACACTGAGGACCTAGGGATATTCAGGATAAAACCAGTTGAAGGTCAGGTACCAGACTTTAGGGCAGGGCAGTTTGTCACCCTAGGCTTGCCAGTCAAGAGCGAAGGTGGCAAGATAGTTAGAAGAGCCTATTCCATAGCCTCGCCCCCAGAACAGAAGAAGTACTTTGAACTCTACATAAGGTGGGTGAAGAAGCCAGTACCAGGGAGGTTCACAACAGAACTCTTTGAGAGGAAGGAAGGGGATGAGATACTCTGGCTCAAGCCCACTGGACCATTTGGGCTAGTAGATAGATGGCTAGATGGTAGGCAGGAGGAGAGGCGTATAGTCATGGTTGCTGGAGGTACAGGGCTAGCACCGTTCATAAGTATGACAATGCACCTAAAGGCTAGGAGAGATAAGAGGGAGATAATAGTACTGCATGGTGCAAGTTACGTTACAGAGTTGGGCTACAAGGAACTGCTAACACAGTTGGAGGAGGAGAGCATAGATGGTAAGGACGGTTCATGGAGGTTCAGGTACAGGGCAAGTATAAGTAGACCAGATGAGTTCCTGAACAGGAGTTGGGGAGGGCACAAGGGTAGGGTAGAGACATTCCTCAAGAACGATCCTTCTACTGGTAAGTCACCACTTGAGGAGTTGGTTGGGGAGAAGATAACGCCAGAGAATACCATGTTCTATGTGTGTGGATGGCAGGGCACTGTGGATGGAGTGCTACAGTACCTCAAGCCTCTAGGCTTCATAGAGGAGAAGGAGAAGAATAAGAGAACAGATAAGACATTCGATGTAAGGTATGAGTCATATGGCTGATAGACTATAACTCTCAAGGTTAAGAAAATCCGCAAAACTTTTAATTTAATTCCTTGTATTATTATTCAAGGTGAGACAGATGTCTGCACCCATGATAAACTTGGATAGCAAGAATATACTGAACAAGCCAGTAGTTACCAGCGATGGCTATATGAGAGGCCATATAGTTGGACAGACTGATAAGGAGTTGGTGCTGATAGAGGGTACATGGAAGGTACGCAGATACAACATACCCAAGTCACTGGTCACCAACTTCGATGGTAGTTACATATATCTTTCCATCCCAGACAGGGAGATGGAGAAGTATAGGGCTAAGTAAGTAGGTGAGGTGAACCATTACCATACTGTAACGATGATGGTATAGGCAAAGCATGTACAACCAGCAATAATCAACTTTTATTTTGTTATATTTAATTAATGTTATTTATCAACATATTCTACTGCAAGCTCTCATACCTACTCTCTACAAGCCTTGCCAGTTCCTTCATGACTCCCTTTATCTGCTGCTCTACCTTATGCCTTATATGGAAGCCGAAGACCCTTGCCAATGGCTCCTTTATCCTTATATCTGCAACAACCATCAACTGTGTACCCTCGCTAGCCTCAGTATAGGTCTCAGTTATCCTGCTCCCTTCTAGATAACCAGAGAGTATCTCAACCTCATGCACTGCTGGAGGATACACTATGTGCCTGCTTATCTGCTTTATCGATAGATTATCTATGATAACCTCCTCCTCAGTTACAGTCATATTATCACTACTACTCCTTATGCTTATACTCTTAAAGTAGGATGGGAATAACTCTGCAAGATGCTCATAATCAGTAACTGTATCGAATACATCATTCCTTGATGCTCTTATGAACGATGATAATGCTAACCTGAACCTATAACCTTCTCTATAGCCCAGTTCAAATGCTCTATCCATAGCAAGCACGTATATCCTACCAAAGGTTATCTTCTCATCCCCAAGGAGTAGTTGTAGTACCTCATCAACATACTCATCCTCTATAACAAACTCTATCTTGATGGATATTAGGGATTTAGCATCCTCTTCCTTTGTATGCAGATTAACAAGCTCCGATGATGTAACATGTACACTCTTTATATGCTCTATAAGGGCTAGACGCTCAACAACATAGTGTAGAGAGTCTCTACCTAGCACTATCTCTAACTTCTTCACTCCTACTCTCTTACTCTTATAATGTAAGATTATTTAGGTTTATGTTGCCTTATTGTGTAGGAATGCTGAGGGAGCGTGGCCTAGCATGGAATGGCACCAGTCTCGGGCACTGGAGGTCGTGGGTTCAAATCCCACCGCTCCCATGCAATAATGCTAATGGATGGATGTATGTATGTATAGATGGATGATATGCATTAGCAAACAATATCTCATCATCTACTCCTCTTCTTCAATACCCTTTTATATCCATGCCCTTTGCATTAGAGCAATGAGGCTGGAGGAGTATCCATACGTATGGCTCGATGGTAAGGTGGTGGAGTATGAGGATGCAAAGGTGCCATTGATGACCCATGCACTCCACTATGGCACTAGCGTGATAGAGGGTGTAAGGGCATACAAAGCAAAGGATAATCTGTACATATTCAGACTTGAAGACCATACAAAGAGGCTCTTCAGATCTGCAAGCATACACTCCATCCCCTTAAGGCATTCTGTAAAGGATGTGATAGATGGTGTTGTGCAACTGCTAAGGAAGAACGATGCTAGAGACCCCTGCTATATAAGGCCTATAGCATTCGTTGGCTTGCATGGCATAGACCTGTACGTTAGGGAAGATTCCCCATCACACATAGCCATACTTGTATTTAGGTTCGATCAGTACTTCAACTCAAATGGGATAAGGGCATGCATCTCCTCATGGCGTAGAATAAACGACCTCTCACTCCCTCCATTGGCAAAGGCTGGAGCAAACTACCTCAACTCTGTACTTGCAACACAGGAGTGTAGGAGGAGAGGATATGATGAGGCTATACTGCTTGATAGCAATGGTATGGTTAGTGAGGCTCCTGGTGAGAATGTCTTTGTTGTAAGGAATGAAAAGATAGTTACACCATCTCTAGCATCGTGCGTGCTGGAGGGTATAACTAGGGATACTGCTATAAGGATAGCAAGGGATATGGGTTATGCTGTGGAGGAGAGGAATATACCTAGAAGTGAGTTGTATGTTGCAGATGAGGTCTTCCTTACAGGCACAGCAGCAGAGATAACCCCTGTTATAAGCATAGATGATCACATCATAGGGGATGGCAAGGAAGGTAAAGTGACGAGGAGCATAAGGGAGATGTATGCAAAGACGGTTAGGGCAGAGGTCAAGGCATACATGGACTGGCTCACACCAGTCTGGTGAGGATGTTGAGGCTATGCGTTGTAGGTGCCGAAGGAGGAGATGATTATGCTAAAGCATTGAGCAGGTTCGATGCTCTTGCATGTGTTTACGATGCAGATGTGCACAAAGCAAGAGAGTTTGCATCTAGGTATGGCGTATCATACTACACCTCGCTTGAAGAGATGATTGCATCTACAAGGCTTGATGGTTTAGTTGTTACCACACCAGCATACACGCATCTTAGCATTGTATCAAGCATGATAGAACACTGCAAGAACATATTCCTTGCAAGACCTGTAGGAGGCTCGTTCAAGGAGTGCAAGGAGATAGCATCCATGGCTAAGAAGAGTAGTAGGAGCATGCTGGTGCCAGGGTACATTGAGAGGTTCAACCCTCTGGTTAATAAGGCTAAGGAGGTTGTAGATGGTAGGAGGTATGGCAGCATGCTTATACTGGAAGTACAGAGCGGGCTAATGGGTAGGATGATCAACTCTAGCCTACTTTACGATGTTGCTATAGATGGTATAGATACTGCATTGTATATGCTTCATGCATATCCAGATACTGTATATGCAATTGGTAGCGAGAAGGCTATAGTAATAACACTTGGATTCAGGGATGGTAGAGTAGCATGTATAACCTCAAACAATCTCAAGAGGTTAAGGAGGATTACCATAACCATGGAGAATGGAATAGTTAAGTGTGATCTTGTAAGACAGGAGATTTATGTGGAGGATGGTGATAGTAGTGATGCTACAATTACAATAGAGGAGAGCATGGAGCCAATCTCACTTGCAATGCGTAACTTCATAGATGCTATAGAGGGAAGGGATAGGCCAAAGATCAGCATCGCTGATGCATTGATCACCGAGAAGGTTGCTGATGCAGCATCGCTATCAAGCAGGCTTGGGTCGCAGGTGTACATACATATTCAGCAGGATGATGATAGTTAGTTAGTAGTTGAGCAACGTTGAGGCGCTGGCTCCTAGATATACTTGTATGCCCAATAGATAAGAGTGATCTGCAGTTGAGGGTATTTGTTGAGTGTGATGATGAGATAACCGAAGGTGTGCTCATCTGTTCAGCATGCAAGAGGTTGTATCCAATAATAAAAGGTATACCAGTACTCCTGCCAGATGAGTTGAGGGATAAGAGTGTTGAGCAGGAGTTCTTTAAGAGGTGGAAGGATAGACTTGTATTATGATCAACTATTAGCCTTCAAGAG
>JACAFJ010000025.1:0-6013 GCA_013538675.1 Candidatus Nitrosocaldus tengchongensis | reverse complement strand
ATATGTTATCCCTTCCATTGCTGAATATCTGCCCAAGTATCACTCCAGCAATTACAGATCCAATTGATGAACCTCACTCTCATAAGAATGAAGAATTGAGAGTCTAGCAATGGATGAACAACACTGATAAGTTATGGATGGAGAGTGTAAGCATCGCTGTTATAGAACTCAGCATTGCAAGAGCAAGAACTTCCATTGATGCTAATACAGCAATACCATCATCTACAATGCAAGCTCTATATTGTATGCACCTATACTAGATAGCATAGTATACTATAAACCACCCAAGGAATAACTTATAATCATCACAACATCTCCCCTCTCTTACCCTTCTCCTTATCCAATAATCTTGAAGCCTCTTCCCTTATCCTTGATGCTAGTGTATAGCCTATTCCCCTTACTGATGCTAGCCTAGACTCTGAGGCATCTACTATGCTCTTCAGATCATGGAAGCCAGCATTGTAAAGTGCCCTTGCCCTAACCCTTCCTATACCTTCAAGCCTAACAAGTTCGATCAACTCCTCCTTGATACCATATTCAACTCTAGCCCTCAGCAGATCTATTGTAGAGAGTAGATTTCTCTTGCCAAGTAGTAAAGCAAGTTCATGTATTGAGTAGAGTAACCAGTCTGCACTATCAACCATTCTATACATATCACCAGGCTCAACACCAAGGTTCTCAAGTAGATGTTTATCACTGTACTCCTCTATCCATGCGTATAATGCTAGAAGGCTTCTAGAGATGCTATGCTCATCATCAACATCGTATATGAACTCATCACCATGCTCATCTATAAGCATCCTAACCTCATCCACATCGTTGCTCCTCAACTGCAGTCTAGGATAGAAGTCTGGGCACTCTGTTATGAGATGTAGTAATGCTAAGGTTAGATCCCTATCCTTTACACTCCTCACCTTTGCAAGAGCATCCCTCATGATTACTGCAGTCTCTGGGTCTATGTAGAGCATGGCAACCCTCCTTCCAAACCTTGTTGCCCTCAGTACTCTACTATCATCATCACCATCCATGCCCGACTCTTCAATGAGCCCTTCAACAGCAAGGTACTCCAACGCTGATTCGAACTTTGGGGTTATGTACCTTGCACTGTACTGCCTTGCTAGCAGTGTATGTGCAAAGAGATAGTTAAGATCCTTGATGCTAACACTATTGCTCATCGCTATCGATGCTAATACATGCATCCTAAGCATCCTCTCATCTGTAAGTGTTGATCTCAACGGCTCTGGCTCCCCATTTATGTAATTATCTATCAGATCATCAACATCATGTGAACCTGCAACTATTATCGCTTCTCCATAAGCATCGTATTTGGGCCTTCCTGCTCTACCACACATCTGCTTGTACTCATTTACAGTTATGCTCACGCTTGCACCATACTCAACATCATATCTGCTTATGCTTGATATTATAACCCGTCTTGCTGGAAGGTTTACTCCAGCAGCAAGGGTTGGTGTAGCAGTTAATATCTTCAATGCTCTATCCCTGAACGCATCCTCAACGATCCTCCTTGCTGTAGGGCTCAGCCCAGCATGGTGGAATGCTATACAGTTACGCATAACCTCTGCCAACCTCTCTGCAAGTTCGCTACCATCCTTCTCAAGGAGTTCATCTATGTATGGTCTTACCCTAGCCCTATCACCCTCATCTATAATAGACCTTATCGCCTCTGCTGCCTTTGCTGCTAGAGATACTGCCTTCTTCCTACTCTCAGCAAATATCAACGCTTGACCATCATCCTTGAGTGCATCTATAGCAAGGTCTATCGAGGCTCCATATACACTAGTCGTTATCTTTGCAGTTGTGCCATCGCTGTAGTGTATTAAACCATGTGCATATACACCCTCAACGAGTCTTGTTGGTCTCCATGCTGTGTTTATAAGCACGCAGTTAAGCCATGTTGCTATCTCCTCAGCATTGCTTACAGTAGCACTAAGGGCAAGTATCTGTGCATTGCTCATGATGGATGTTCTTGCAAGCATCATCTCTAGCGTTGCGCCTCTCTCCCTATCTGCCAGCATATGCACCTCATCAAACACAAAGAGCCCAACATCGCTTATCCATGACGCTCTATGCCTGAATAACGAGTCCATCTTCTCATTTGTAGTTATTATAACATCTGCATCGCTCAACTCCTCGCCATTAGAGTCATAATCACCAGTGGAGATCCTCACATTGATGCTTCTGCCATTGAATTCAAGGCTCTCCAACGATTTGAACTCATCATACTTCTCATTTGCAAGTGCCCTTAACGGGGTCATATACACAACCTTGCTTCCATGCTCCAATGCTCTGACAGTTGCTATCATTGCTATCAGTGTCTTGCCACTTGCCGTTGGTGTTGCTATAAGCATGCTCTTGCCATCTAGCAGTCCTGCCTCTACTGCCTCTTGCTGTGGTGGATAGAGTTTTGAGTAGCCCAATCCATTCAAAAGAAGATCCTTGAACCCCTTGCTTATAGGTAGAGCATTGATAGGCATGTTACCAACAACTGAAGAACCATCATCCTCATTCATTGCCCATCTACCTTCACCATTAGCAATACATGATGATCAACTAACAGATCAAGCCCTCTTGTAGAAGCCCTGCCTTACCTCATATATTATGCCTTGGGCATTTGCCTTCCTTACCCACTCTCTAGCTTCATCCTCTGTGAACTTGCCAGTCTTTGCAAGTTCACTTATCAGTGCCTGCTCCTCAACAGGGTTCTGATCCTTGCCTGATAATGCGTTGAATACATCAAGGAATAGTTGCATCTTACTCCTCTCACTAGATGGCATGCCATGCAGTACTCCTAGATCAACCTTCCCAGTCTTGACATCTATACCAACCTTGTTGAGCATAACGTTGAATATGTATATTGCTCTCTCAGCATCCTCTGCAGTAACAGTACTCCTAAGCATGAGCCTTGCCCTTGCTGTTGCAAGCCTTATGAGTGCTTCCAACTGCCTTGCAGTTATGGTTATTGCATCAGGGCTTGCATTTGCCCTCATCTGCATGTAGTACTCGAATATGCTATCCTCAGCCTCCTTGCTTAGCAAGGGGTTGAACCTCTTCGCATATGCTAGGTACTTGCGCAGAAGGTCTATTGGTATTGGTGGAAGGTGCTCATAGCCTATACGCCTATGTATGCCAAGTATATGCCTTGCAAGGTTTGCATCCCCATCCTTACTTGGCTCATCCCTTATAGCAAAGATAAGGTCGAATCTGGTAAGCAATGGTATAGGCAGGTTCACATTCTCTGTTATATTCCTGTATGGATCGTACTTGCCTAGTATTGGGTTTGCTGCTGCAAGTATGCTTGTTCTAGCATTCAGGGTAGCAACTATACCTCCCTTTGCTACAGAGCATGTCTGCTGCTCCATAACCTCGTGAAGTGCGCTCCTATCCTCAGCCCTCATCTTATCCAACTCATCTATAC
This sequence comes from Candidatus Nitrosocaldus tengchongensis, assembly GCA_013538675.1. GTDB lineage: Archaea > Thermoproteota > Nitrososphaeria > Nitrososphaerales > Nitrosocaldaceae > Nitrosocaldus > Nitrosocaldus tengchongensis. Next base: position 2,577 of record JACAFJ010000025.1, on the reverse strand, counting down.
AGACTAGACCTTGATCCCCTAGCACGACTGCCCCTGCCTCGAGCATCATCATCCCGCTCTTATCCCTGATCACAGCAGCGGTCAAGCCAGCAGCAGTGCTTCCCCTGCCAGATGTGTATAGCCCTCTAGGGGCTATCCTTGCTGCGTACTTGAGCAACTCACTCTTTGCTGTACCAGGATCCCCAACTAGAAGTATATTTATATCTCCCCTCAACTTTGTAGCATCTTCTAGTTCCCTCTGAGGTGAGCCTACTATCTGTAGCAGTATAGCCTCCTTTATTATCTCATGCCCATATATGTGAGGAGCAAAGGAGGAGATGAGTAGATCGTATAGATCTGGCCTAGATGCTAGCCTCTTGATCTCCCTCTCATCCTCTTCGCTTATAACAAACCTGCTATTGCTTCTAGCAGTGTTATCCTTACCATCTCCTCTGCTTGCCAAGAACTCTATGTTATTACCTTCTACCCTTAGCCTGAATAATGGCACATCTATTGTGCGACTCTCAAGATCTCTCTCAACATCAACTATGCCTGTTAGTATTATCCTATCCCCAGGTCTTGCATTATCAACTAGATCATACATGAACATAACATCTATGTGATACGGCAGTTGTCCAGGGGGTAGATCTTCAGGAAGTTCCTGCATCCTTATCATCTGTATGTTGCTGAACTTGCTCTTCTCAACCTCTACGCTTATCTCCTTCTTACACTTCTTACATGTCAGTGCTCCTCCTCTCCTCTCACCATTACTCTTATCTTCACCCTCTTCATCTCTACCAGCATCCCTATTATTACTACTGCTACTGCTGCTACCTCTCCTCTTACTCCTATAATATTCACTCCTACTTATATAACCCTCATGCCCATCAACACATCTATAGTAGTATCTGGATATGAATGGCTTCACCTCAGATGCCCTAACAACCATGCCAGATGTGCTTATTAACCTGCCTACGAGATCCGCATCTATGTCACGCATCTTCACCTGATATGGATAGTTTGATATCCTAACCATCAACTCATCCTTTATGCTCTCAGCATATCTAGCATCTACCTCCTTGAGCATATCATACACTGCATTGCTGAACTCCTTGAGTACACTACTAGGCTCCTCAGCAAGTCTAGTTATTATATTCTGGTTGTATAGTGCAAGGTCGTTATGATCTACCGTTATGGATCTAGCATTGTTTATCTTCAACATCTCAACCTGTTCCCTGTACTTGTATATTCCATCAGCATCCCTGAATCCCTTGATGAACTCTACAATCTCATCGTATATGCTCTTAACAGCAGCATTATCGTTGAGCATGCTAATGCTACCTCCTCCTCATCGACTCTCGTTCATCACCATCTAGCATATAGCCTCTGAACTCACTCACAGCATCATACAACGCTCTAAAGAGTACCCTCTCTTCAACACTCAACCTCTGCTCTATCTCAGGAGTTATACTTGATGTACCCCTTAACCTACTAGCGTAATCCATGATCTTCTTGAGCCTGAGCGTAACTATATCTTGGAGTGATACCATAAGCCTATCCCTGTTTGCACCCTGCTGCCTTGATATGAACTCCTTCAAACCTATGTAGAAGTCATGCTTTACAGTAGTCAACTGCTCTCCTGCTATCTTCTCCCTGCTTAATGCTCTAAGCAGTTCTATCCCCATATCCTGCTCCTGAGCCTCTACAATACCATTAGCCTGTAGTATCCTTGCAAGCCATCTTGGAAGCATCTTACTCTCACCCTCGCTAGCATCAAGCGTGATGTTGAGCATCTTCATCTTCACATCCTTCCTGAACCTAACCTTTATGGGCTCTAGCATGTAGCCTAGAGTATGAACCCTTGCTATAGTGCTTACAGCCATTCTATCTATACACCTCTCCTAGATATGCAAATCAAGTATATGAACTATGGAGTTAGCATTTTATTCATCCTTGTTATAGAGCAGAGCATGAGCATAGAGCAGTTGATGTGGGTAGAGAAGTATAGGCCAAAGAGGCTTGATGATGTTGTTAACCAGAGAGAGATAGTTGAGGGGATAAAGAGGATACTTGCAAGTCCTGCTGGTATGCCAAATATGCTCTTTGCTGGTCCAGCAGGTGTAGGCAAGACAACAGTTGCATTATGCATTGCTAGAGAGGTTCTTGGCGAGTACTGGAGGGATTACACACTTGAGCTTAATGCATCTGATGAGAGAGGAATAAACATGGTTAGGGAGAAGGTTAAGATGTTCACTAGATATACAAGCATAGGTAGCATACCATTCAAGATAGTTATACTGGATGAGGCTGATGAGATGACCCCTGAGGCACAGACAGCGCTGAGGAGGATAATGGAGGATAGTGCAAGTACAAGTAGGTTCATCCTCATCTGCAACTACATCTCTCAGATAATAGAGCCTATACAGAGTAGATGTGTAATCTTCAGGTTCAAGAGTCTTGCTAGGGATGATGTTGTAAACCACCTTGCAAACATATGCAAACTTGAAGGGGTAAGGTATGAGGATAAGGCATTAGAGATGATATATGAGTTCACATCTGGGGATCTAAGGCATGCTATGAACATACTGCAGGCAGCAG
>JACAFJ010000024.1 GCA_013538675.1 Candidatus Nitrosocaldus tengchongensis | reverse complement strand
TGGCCTTGCATATACTATGCTTGTAAACTCCTTTACATCCTTGAAGTTCCTCAACGCCTGTATGCCCCCTGCTGTTGCACATGCCCCTATGCTTATCAGGTACCTTGATACACTCCTAACCCTCTTTATCCTCTCTACATCATCTACATTTGTTATGGAGCCCTCAACAAGGGAGATATCATATGGTCCTTTGATCACTGCTTTTGATGCCTCAAGGAAGTATGCTATCTCTACACTATCAGCAAGTTCAAGCAGTTCATCCTCAAGGTCTAGGATGCTCAACTGACACCCATCACATGATGCAAACTTCCATACGGCAAGCTTTGGCTTCTTCCTCTTGCTGTTGCTACTCCCCATACTACTTACACCTCCCTTATGCTTAATAGCCTTGCTATCCTACTGTAACTTAAGACTGGTCCATCCTTGCATATGAACTCTGGCCCAAACTGACAATGTCCACATATGCCTAGAGCACACTTCATATTCCTCTCCATTGATATGAATATCCTCTCAGCATCTAACCCTAGGTTTATCAATTCTCTAGCAGTGAAGCGCATCATAACCTCTGGCCCACATATGAATGCTGAAGCATGTAGAGGATCAACATATACTCTAGGTATGAGGGATGTTACAACACCAACATTGCCATGCCATCTCTCATCTGCTATGCTAACAGTTACATGCACATCAACATCGAACCTGGCCCTCCACCTTGCAAGTTCGTTCTTGTAGAGTATATCCCTAGGAGTCTTTACACCATAGAGCAGGTATATCCTACCATACCTTCCCCTGTTTGAGAGCAGATGATAGATCAAGGGCCTTAATGGTGCGAGTCCTAATCCTCCAGCAGCAACAACTATATCATTGCCTTCCTGCGCCTTTACAGGCCATGGGTTACCAAATGGCCCCCTTACACCTATGCTATCACCTGCCTTAAGACTGCAGAGTGCAGATGTTACATGCCCAACCCTGCGTACTGTATGCTTTATAACGTTACCATCTGCAGGATCACTGCTTATCGATATTGGTACTTCACCAACGAATGCATAGAGCATATTGAACTGTCCTGGCATGAACCTGAAGTTATCAGCAGATATCTCTATGGTGAATGTATCATGGGTCTCCCTCTTAACCCTCTTAACCTTGTGTATTCTTGGCAGATAAGGATTGTTGTTGATTATGCTTTTATCATCACTATGCATCATCAACCCCCATGTTACATGCTCCCTGCCATACATGCCTACTTCTCCTCCTCCTGCATTGACAACAGCATCATGCTCATAATCCATCCCATGCTCACCATACTTCTTCTCCCTATTCTATCATATCTTATCCTATCCCACTATACCCCAGAGATCACATCTCCTCCATCTCTAGCAGTTGTAATCTTACTGCTTGGAGGCGCTTCATCACTATACTTGCAAGTTTGCTCAGAACCTTGTAGCCAAATGCATTATCCTCATCACACATCCTCCTCATCTGAGCAGCATCTATCCTGATTAACCTTGTTAGTGTTAATGCTCTAGCATCGAAGTGCCACTTGTATGGGGGGAAGAGCCATGATATGCCGAGTACATCATCCTCATCTATAGACTGTATAATTATCCTCCCCCTATGTGCAGTTGATAACTCAAGTGATACCTTACCATGTGTTATGAGGTAGAATGCATCTGCATCATCTCCCTCCCTGAATATGAAGCGATCTGCCTCGAATGTTACATGCTGAGCATGCCTTGCTATACTGCTAACATCTATGCCTATGCCCATCTCCCTGAAGAATGAGTGCCTCTTTATACTCTCCTCCATACTCATACTTGTACTAACCATTTGGCTCACCTTCCCGCTTCATGAATGACCTTGCTGTCTGTAGTGCCTTAACCTCCTCAGTTATATCTATGCCTACAGGGCACCATGTTATGCATCTACCACATCCAACACAACCAGATGTGCCAAACTGATCTATCCATGAGGCAAGCTTATGGGTTATCCATTGCCTGTACTTTGCACCTCTCGACTTTCTAACAGTACTGCTATGCATGTAAGTGAACTCATCACTGAAGCAAGAGTCCCATACCCTCCATCGCTCAGCATGCTCACCCTTGAGATCAACTACATCCTCTATAGTGCTACAGAAGCATGTTGGGCATACCATGGTGCAGTTTGCACATGCCAAGCATCTCTCTGCAACATCATCCCAGTGCTTGCTCTCATAACTGCTGTAAAGCAACTCCTTTATGTTTGCTGTGTCTATGCTCCTCCTCCCCACCATACTCATCTCCCTTGCATTATTCTCAACTATGCTTAGAGCATGCTCAACCTCCTCCCTGTTTGCCTCTCTATGCTTTACCTTACTTAACAGATCATGCCCTAGAGTTGTACCAACATCAACTAAGAAGTGGTGCCTAGGCTCTAGAACCTCCGTAACAACCAGATCATAGCCAGAGCCTACCCTAGGCCCTGTCTTCATTGAGGTACAGAAGCATGTACTGCTGGATACAGTGCAGTTGACAGCAAGTATGAATACATTCTTCCTCTGCTTCTCGTATACTGGATCCTTGAATGTACCGTTAAGGAATACCCTATCCTGTATCTGTATTGCATGTAACTCACATGCCCTAACCCCTATGAATGCCAACCTCTTTGCGCTGTACTGCTCCTCTACAATGTTGAGTTCATTGCCATGCCTCTCTGCAGCGAATAAGCGTATGCGTGGAGGGAATAGGTACATCTTCCATGAGTATGGGCCAACTGTGTAACCGAATAGTGCTCCATCACCCCTCTTCCTTAACCTGTAGGTTCCTTTCTCCTGCTGCTCAGTTATACCTATGGGAAGATCATCAGTAGAATCCAACCTATCATAGACTATTGTAGAGTCCCTAACCCTTGGACCTATGATCTCATAACCCATATCCCTTAATGCAGTAAAGAAGCCATTGAAGTCATCCCTCTCAACTATGAATGGCATAGGGTACCTTCTCCTCCAATGTATTTAAATTTGGCTAATCGATCTAGATTTAATAGATAGTAGATTGAAATGTATGATAGAGATGAAGTTTCTCATACTATGGTCGTTCAAAAGAGTAGCACTAACTCCAGAGTTGGTTAGGGTGGTGCTTGATATGAGGGCATATGCAAAGAGGCTAAAGGATGAGGGTAAGTTGGAAGTGCACTACCATATAGTTGGTAGACATGGGGGTGCATGGATACTCGATGTTGAGTCCAATGAGGAGTTAGAGAACCTCATAGCAGGAATGCCAGTGTACAACTATGCAGAGTATGAGATCTACCCATTGACAGAGATGAGATGAGATATCATCATTATATTATTATCCATTAGCCATCTATGCTAGATGAGTATGAATATGCGCTATACAGTAACTATACATGGCAGGGTTCAAGGGGTAGGTTTCAGGCCATTCGTGTACAGGATTGCTATTGCAAATAACCTAAAGGGTTATGTAAGGAATATGGGCGATGGTTCGGTTGAGATAGTTGTTGAGGGCTATGAGCATGATCTTGAGGAATTCATTCATGCACTGAGGCATGATAAGCCACCATTGGCAGCGTATGAATGCATAGATGTTAAGAAGGGTGAAGGGAGTGGCGAGTTGTTTGCTAACTTCTCAATAATCGAGAGTGCAGATGCATCATCTACAGTCGAGCCATCCATACCACCAGATCTTGCAATATGCGATGAGTGCTTGCATGAACTCTTCAACATGCATGATAGAAGACATGGGTACTTCTTCATAACATGCATAAATTGTGGTCCAAGGTTCACGATGATAAGAGCACTACCATACGATAGGGCAAATACAAGTATGGCTGAGTTCTCCTTGTGCGATGATTGTCTAAAAGAGTATAGAGATCCTCTTAATAGAAGGTTCCACAATGAGAGCATAGCATGTCATGACTGTGGACCAAGGCTCTACCTTGTAGATCGCAATGGGAAGAGGGTTGTTGCTGCTGCTGAGGATGGTGATGGTGATGACAATCCTATAGCAACAGCATCAAGGCTGATAGAGCAAGGATACATTATAGCAGTCAAGGGCATAGGTGGCTTCCATCTCATAACATCTGCATACGATGATGATGTAATCTCTAGGCTTAGGAAGGGGAAGAAGAGGGAGAGCAAGCCATTGGCAGTCATGGCTAGGGATGTTGATGCTGTTAGGGAGTTTGCTGTTATGGATGAGGTGGAGGAGAGCATCCTAAGATCATATGCAAGGCCAATAGTACTGTTGAGGAAGAGTAACAACTACAACCTATCTCCATTGGTATCTAACCTGTATACAGTTGGTGTTATGCTACCATACACTGCACTGCATCATCTAATCTTCAGCATGATTAGCCTGAATGCCCTTGTAGTTACAAGTGCCAACGTTAGTGATGAGCCTATAATTGCTGAGGATGATGAAGCGTTAAGGCTTGGGTTCGTGGATTACTTGCTTATACATAACAGGAGGATACTAAACCCCTGCGATGACTCTGTTGTTATTGTGAACTCCTCCTCCCCTATGATCGTTAGGAGGGCTAGGGGCTATGTGCCATCACCAATAAGCATAGATGCATACTCATCAAGGTGCATACTTGCATTTGGTGCCCATCTTAACGTTACCATATCTGTACTCTTCAAGGATAAGATAGTTGCATCACAGCACCTTGGGGATATGGACTCGCTTAAAGCATACACAAACCTATGTAGTACAGTTGAGAGGTTCTGCAAGATGCTGAATGTAAGGCCAGATGTTGTAGCATGCGACCTCCATCCCTCCATACCAACTACCAGCCTAGCATACACCATCGCTAGAGAGTATGGATGCACAGTAGAGAGGGTACAGCACCACCATGCACATGCATCAACGCTACTCATCGAGGATGGGAAGAGAGCGGGAAGGGGAGATATGATGGTATGTATAGTATGCGATGGCAATGGCTATGGTTATGATGGCAATGTATGGGGTGGAGAGGTATTCCTTGTGGATGGTAGCAGGTACGAGAGGGTTGCACATCTTATGGAGCAGCCAATGATAGGAGGGGATCTGGCAGCATACTATCCATTACGCATGGTTGCTGGCATACTATATTCAAGCAGTGTTGATGGTGTAGAGGACTATCTATACTCTAAATGCAATACACTGCCCTATGGTAGGGCTGAGATGGATGCCATACTAGATATTGCAAGGAAGGGTAGGTACATGAAGACTACAAGCACAGGTAGAGTACTTGATGCCATCTCATTCCTGCTAGGGATTGTAGATAGAAGGGGATATGAAGGGGAGCCTGCAATGCTGCTAGAGTCCCTTGCATATGGTGGTGATGATATGCTCAAGTTAGAGCCAAGGATAAGCAACTGCACTCTAGATACAAGGTACTTGCTTGAAGAGATATTCTGCAACATGAAGAGGTTCTATGTTAGAGACCTTGCATACTCTGCCCATATGTATATTGCTAAGGGCCTTGCTGCTCTAGCATTAGATGATGCTATGAGGCATGGAGTAGATGTTATAGGTATATCTGGAGGGGTTGCATACAACAGGATCATAACCCATCTCATCAAGAGATATGTGGAGGAGCATGGACTGAGGTTCATACACAACAGCATTATACCAGCAGGGGATGCAGGGTTATCGATAGGTCAAGCATACTATACATACATCAATTCTAACTCCTAACAAATGAGATCCATACAAAACAAAGGTTTGTGATCGCTTTATTATAGTTCTACCTTCTCAATCCTTATCTTACCCAGTATATCATCAGCCTCACTACTACTTGCTACATAGGTGTAAAGGTACCTTGCCCTCCTCACCTTTATCTTCACCTTATCCTCTCTTCTTACTACCTTACACTCCTCTGCCCCTTCAGCAAGTTTAAGTAACGCATCCTTACTGAATACCTGCCTGGGCATATATACCAGTATTGTATTTCCTTTATTTTATTATATATCTATCCTGATCTGAAGGATTCTAGTGATTTGAGCATCTTTGCTGTCTCTTCATACAATCCTTTAACTGTAAGGTTGTTATAGTATCTATCCAATGCCTTACCTGCCAGTATCATTGGTATGCCTACTGCTGTAGATACCATGGTTGGCTCTGGTATCCAGAAGAGCATCCAGCCTAGCCTGCTGATCTTCTTGCTCAATTGTGGTGCATGTCTTATGCCATCTACAGATGCCTTCACTTTGGCATCTGCAATAATACTGATCATGGACGAACGCAACTCCATCCTTCTCTTGAGCAGATCTACTGCATCTCTTGCTCTCTTTACACTATTCTTATCCTGCATGCTTAGAGTTGCTCAACGCTTATCATAAACCATGTTATCCATTACTAGATACAAACTTGTCAAGAAATTTGTTTATAACAGAGTAGGCTAGAAGAGTTGATGGATGAACCTTATGGATGTTATAAACATAGAGTGCACACTTGATAGTGGTCAAGTATTCCTATGGTATAAGAGGGGAGGAAGTTACTATATAATATGCTCTGAGAATGTTGTGAGAATAGAACCATCTTATGAGCAACTTGTCCATGAATCAAAGCCAAGATATGTAAGTGTAGAGAGACTCTTCAGGTTAGATGATGATACACATGTTATAAACCATAGCATAGGAGATAAAGATGCTCTAATAGGCGAGGCTGTAAAGAGGTTCAAAGGTTTGAGGATAATGCGTCAAGACCCATTCCAATGCCTCATCTCATTCATATGCGCTACAAACACACGCATAGTAAGGGTCAGGCATATGCTAGAGGGTATATGCAAGAGGTTTGGTAACAAGGTAGAGTTTGATGGTTTAACCTTTCATACATTCCCATCACCAAAAGCACTGCAAGATGCAAGTATAAACGATCTCGTAGATTGTGGTCTAGGATATAGGGCAAGGTTCGTTAAGTATGCAGTGCACTCATATCTTGATATGGATGTTAAAAGTTTACTTGATGGAAGTTATGATGAGGTAAGGGATATCCTATTAAGCATAGATGGTGTAGGGAACAAAGTTGCAGATTGCATAATGCTATTCTCGCTAGAGAAGCTCGAGGCATTCCCGATAGATGTGTGGATATGGAGGGTTATAGCAAAATACTACAGGCATTTAGTAGGTATGGATATGGATGAGGCAAGGAAGTTATCACCAAATATGTATAGAAGGGCATCGAGTATTATGAGGGGTTACTTTGGAAGGTATGCTGGTTATGCACAGCAGTACCTATACTGCTATGCTAGAGCATACATGTATGATGATGATACAAATACATACAATAAATAGATAGATATATCCATGTAGGTAGGTAGAAGATGAACCGTAATGAGGGCCCGTAGCTCAGCATGGATAGAGTGCCTGCCTTCTAAGCAGGTGGTCGTGGGATCGAAGCCCACCGGGCCCGCTAGCATTATTAATTAATGCTCGTACCATGTTGAATGTAACTATTTAAACCTGCTTGATCAAGTAATGATATGAGTTACAGGATGCTTGAGCATATGACCGATGCCCTTGTAGAGGTTGAGGCAGATACGCTTGAGGAGGCATTTGCTTTAGCAGCAAGGGCCCTTGTAGATGTTATGGTAGATGTTAACAGAGTTGAGGAGAGTCTTGAGATCACACTGCAGGCAGATGGACATGACCTTGAGAGTCTGCTCTACAACTGGCTTGAGCAGGTTATGATAGCACTGGTTAGCGATCATATAGCGATGAGCAGGTTCGATCTCTCTATAGAGAAGAGTAACGATTCTTACATATTGAAGGCCAAGGCATACGGAGAATCTTTGGATTTAGAGAAGCATAACTACAAGGTTGAGATCAAGGGCGTAACGTATCATATGATGAGTGTAGAGAAAGTAGATGGAAGGTGTAGGTTAAGGTTCCTGCTTGACCTTTGATCTGGGAAATAAATGTTATATTTGAGCATTACATATGATAGGTGTGGAAAGAGATCCAGAGATAGAGAGGTTGATGCGTAAGAAGATGGAGGAGATGGTGAAGGGTCAACAGCAGCAACAACAGAAGGGCATAAGTAATGAACCTAGGCTCATAGAGTTGAATGAGCAGAGCTTTGATGATGTCATAAATGGCTCTAAACCAGTCATAGTTGACTTTTGGGCTGCATGGTGTGGTCCATGTCAGTTCATGCTCCCAATATTCGATAGGCTTGCAAGGAAGTACGGTGATAGGATGGTCTTCGCCAGGCTTAATGTTGATGAGAACAGTGCCATTGCTGCTAGATACGACGTCTATGCTATACCAACGTTCATACTATTCAAGGATGGCAAGATGGTAGATAGGGCTATAGGTGCTGTTGGAGAGATAGGATTAGAGAGGCTGATAAAGAAGCATATCACATAATCTTTTCCTGATATATGGAGATCAATATTATGGATATGCTACTGTAAAGACTCTATATCTTATATGTTTACTATCAATATAACTGGTAGTCTTTCTATCAACTCAACAATATTTAGTCATGTCTAAAAAATTTAAATATGGCAAAAAATAATATTGGGTATGAGCGTTAAACCTACTGTAGTGGTTCTGTTGCTAGCAGTAGTAATCCTAACGGGTATATTTGCTATAAATGCGGATTATAATACAAGCAATAGGGAGGTACATATATCATCCATGCATAATAACGTAGAGAGATCCAGCATAGATCCCGATAAGTTCCTTACTAACTTTGATTATGGTAGAGTTTCTGTATTGGATGATGGTACGGTAGTGAGAGAATTTACAATCACGGCTGAGGATGTTACGCTTGAGATAGCACCAAACATATACTTTGATGCATGGGCGTACAATGGCACCATACCAGGCCCAACGTTAAGAGCAACAGAGGGGGATATGGTAAGGGTGACCTTCATCAACAATGGAAGTCAACCTCACACAATTCACTTCCATGGCAAGCATCCTGCAGATATGGATGGTGTGTTCCCAATGATACCCCCTGGAGGAATGTTCGTGTATGAGTTCACTGCAGAGCCATATGGTTTGCATCTATACCACTGTCATGTTTCTCCAGTAGCGGAGCATATAAACAGAGGGTTGTATGGGGTGTTCATAGTTGATCCAAAGATATCAAGGGAACCAGCAAAGGAGATGGTCATGGTATTAAATAGTTATGATACAGACTTCGATAGAGAGAATAACTTCTACACCGTTAATGGCATACCATTCCACTATGTCAAGAATCCAATAGAGGTTAAGAGAGGCGAGCTTGTAAGGATCTACCTTGTGAATATAACGGAGTTAGATCCCATAAACAACTTCCACCTACATGGTGATCTATTCAAGCTCTACAGAACTGGTACCAACCATGTGCCAGATGAGTTTACGGATATGCTTACACTCAGCCAAGGAGAGAGAGCCATAATTGAGTTCAGATACGATTATCCAGGCCTGTACATGTTCCATGCCCATGTTATAGAGTTCTCTGATAAAGGCTGGATGGGATTCTTTAAAGTTGTAGAAGATGGTTATGGGAGTGATGACAGTAACGATGCTAGTGCTATTAACAGTGATGATGGTAACTGATTGTGATGATGGAGGAGTTTGTGGGCATTGGTACTGGTGATATAATTGCACATACCAAGATTATGGCAAGAGTGATGCTATATGAGAATAACTATGGTGATATTAACTGTCATGCCTATCTTACTACTAAGTGGAATCATCTACTACATTGCATACATACCTATATTTGATTATGGAGAACCATTACCAAGGGTAGTTATAGAAAGGGTAGAGTTCAAACCTGAAGTGATTGTAGTGCATGTACGTAATATTGGACAGGATACGGTCACTATAGCACAAGCAGATATAGACGATGCGCCTATAGATGCTATAATTAAACCAACAAATGTATTGACAAGGCTATCATCTGCTCAACTGGTGATCAACTACAGATGGATAGAAGGGAGGCCATATGAGATAGGAATAACCACTTCAGATGGTACCAGATTTGCCTCTAGCGTAGAGACTGCTACACTTGCTCCAGAACCAGATACTGAACAGTTACTCTACTTTGCATTGCTTGGAATATATGTTGGTGTTATACCAGTTGCACTAGGCCTGCTTTGGTTCCCCTCTATGCAAAGGGTTAGAGAACACTGGAACGAGTTCTTCCTTAGCCTTACTGCTGGGCTCCTTGTATTTCTTGCTATAGATGCTATAGTAGAAGCATTTGAGATAGTTGATAGATTTGTAGTTATGAATGGCAAAGTGTTGATACCTATGATCATGGTATCTACATTTCTATTCCTACTACTAACAGTTAACAAGGCTAGCGATAGCAGTCATAGTTATAATAATAATAACAGATCTTCAACTCTCAAACATCCAGATGATGTAATGACCAACACTAATATTAATAATAATGATGATGTAACCACTAATGGTAGTAGCAATGTACTACACATAGCATACATGATAGCAGTTGGCATAGGTCTGCATAACCTAGGTGAAGGGTTAGCGATAGGTGCTGCGTTAGCAGTTGGAGCAATAGCACTATCCAAGTTCCTTATCATTGGATTTACAATACACAATACTACAGAAGGGTTTGCGATAGCATCCCCTCTTGTTAGATCTAAAGTAAAGATAACACACTTTGCAATGCTAGGCATGATAGCAGGTATACCAACTATAGTTGGAACGTGGATAGGTGGTTTCATAAACATACCTATTGTATCTGTAGCATTCCTTGCAGTAGGTGCTGGTGCGATACTACAAGTAGTATATGCCATCTTTGGGTTGATGAGAAGTAGTAGTAGGAAGAGTGCATCTATATTATCAAAACATAACATAGTTGGATTGGTTACAGGCATGCTGGTCATGTACTTAACAGGTTTGCTTGTATAAGTTTGCTTGATAATAATATGATGATGGTGATTTGCTCTATCTATATAAGTTGTTATATATAACCATACAATGGATCTACCTTCCTCCTTATCCTTGCTAACTCATCTAGAAGCACTTGCTCCTCTTGCGTAAGTTTATGCTTGAACCTCTCGTTCAGCAACTTCAGGTGTTGTGTAGATGGTAGTGTATAGAGTACCTCTCCCTCCTTTATCTGCCTCCCTACTACAGGTTCGTTCATGGATACTGCAACCTGCATACCCTTCCTAGCCTCATCTATACTCTTACCCTTATCCTGTATCTGGTGTATCGTTCCTACCTCATTACCCTCAGAGTTGATAACAGGGCTCTTCTGCCTCAACCTTCCCTCTATGATCTCTACACCAAACACAGCTGGATTACTCCTCCTAAATACAAAACCTTTGAGTAGAATGAACTTACATGGCTTGATGAGCGAAGCAAATATGGTGCTTTCTTCCCTCTCCCTCTCCTGCTCAACCCACTGCCTGTATGACTCTACAAGATTGTAGATAACCTTATCTGAGAATATCTTAACGTTATGCGCATCAGCCTCCTGCTGTGCATCCTGTAGAACCTTAACGTTGAATGCCAATACTACTCCTAAGTAGCGATCCTTCTCCCTTACGGTTAGTGCCTCTACCACATCCCTCTTGACTACATTACCTATATCCGCTATCCTTACAGGTATGTTTGATCTCTTCAGCATCTCAGTTATAGCCTCGAGCGAGCCTAGGGTATCACACTTGAGCACTACACCTACCTTATCAGTACTTACAACCAATCCTCTGATCTCACTCTCTATGCTATGTCTTAGCGTATCGATCTCTACTCCCTTGCCTATAACGTAGAATGGTGATCCTGCCAATACACCATCTAGATCTGGGGATGCTATCTTGATACCTGCTGCTGCATGCACCTCCTCAGTCCTCATGAACCTATCTCTAGGATCCCTCATCTCATCCAGAGGCTTTGGGAGTAGTACTGCCCTAACTCTAGTTGATATTATGCTATCCCTCTTTGCAAGCATTATCTCGTCCCCCTCCCTTAGCATACCATCAAGCAGGATGAGGTTTGCTGTCATCCCCAAGCCAGTCTCCTCCTTAACCTCAAGTACTATGCCCCTTCCATGCTCTCCAACCTCCAGCCTCTTGAGCATGTACTGCTGTGTTAATCCTATGAGTACAGCAAGGAGTTCCGCTATACCTTCTCCAGTCCTTGCACTAACTGGCACTATGGCAATCTCTTTGGTGAAGTCCTTCACCCTGTAGAATGCCTCAGCCCTGAACCCTAGCCTTGATAATGCACCTACTAGTGAGTATATCCTTGCATCCAACTCATCCACAACTGCACTCTCCTGCCTCTTGAGCGAATCAAGGAATAGAATCCTGCTATTACCAGCAGTTGTAGTAGTGGTAGTGGTAGTACCAATACTCCTCCACCCAGGGAGCATATCCAGCTTGTTCAATGCTATAACGAACGGCACCTTCCTGCTCCTGAGTATCTCTATGCTCTCATAGGTCTGTGCCTCTAGACCTTTGTTTATATCAACAACAAGTATTGCTATATCTGCTGCTGAACCTCCCCTCAACCTCAAGTTGGCAAATACCTCATGTCCTGGAGTATCTATAACAAGTAGACCTGGAATCCTTACATCTGCACCGAATCTAGCGAATAATGGTCCACACACATCCTTTATAGTCTCTAGAGGGAAGAAACTTGCACCTATATGCTGTGTTATCCCTCCTGCCTCTCTAGCCTGTACTGCAGTACCTCTTATCCTATCCAGTAGGGATGTCTTGCCAGAGTCCACATGCCCTAGAACAACAACTACTGGCTGTCTTATAGGCAAATATGCTCACTCACTACCTACTCATTTACCCTTTGACTTGCCTTTGTTACCAAATATAACCCTGGCCTCCCTTTCAAGACTATCAATTGAATCACTAGCATGGATGGCATTCTCTGTTATGCTTGAGCCATAGAGCCTCCTTATTGTGCCCTCCTCTGCCTTACTTGGGTTGGTTGCACCTATTATACTCCTGACCTTTGCTATGGCATCTGCACCATCTTTGCTTGCATACTCGAGTATAGCAGCAACTACAGGGCCAGAGGTTATGAACTGAACCAACTCTTTGAAGAATGGCTTATCCCTATGTACTGAATAAAACTCCTCAGCCTCTTCCTTGCTTAATCTGAGCATTACCAAATCTGTTATGCGAAAACCCTCATCCTCAAACCTCTTTAGTATAGAGCCTATTAGGTTCTTCCTAACTGCATCTGGCTTTATTACTATGAGTGTCTTATCACTATTCTTATCATCTGCTTGCATATCCTACCTACCCCTTTCCCTCCTTTTCCTTTATTCTTCCCATCGTATATTACTTCCTTACCTTTATACCACCCTTGATGTACCTCTTTGTCCACTGTAGCCTTCTAGCATCCCTTTTGAGAATAAGCATATTCTTCCAGCACTTGCTTGAGCAGAAGTAGAGCATACTACCATCGTTTCTTACAAGTATCCTACCCTCTCCTGCCTTTATAACCTCACCACAGAAACTGCATGACTTGGTTGATAGGCTAAGACTCATTTCATTCACCTAACTATCCATTCATACATCTATTATCAAACCTATCTGCCTATTTATCACTGTATCTTCCTTGCCTCCCTCTCAGTCTCTCTGAGCATCAATACATCACCAAGCCTTACTAGTCCTTTCACATTCCTTGCTATTATCCTACCCTTATCCCTGCCCTCAAGTATCCTTACCCTGACCTGCGTTATCTCCCCTGCTATACCTGTTCTACCAACTATCTGTATAACTTCAGCAGGTGTTAACCTCTCCTCCTCTCTACTCATAACCCAACTCTACCTCTTCATACTCTTAACTGTATTGATTATCTGCTCTATAGCCTGTCTAGCATCTCCAGCATCGGTTATACATGCTGCGGCTGCCTGCACATCTATACCAAGCGCTTCGCCCAACTGCTTCTTGCTAGGAACGTATACGTAAGGTGTATTCCTCTCATCGCATAGTATGGGTAGATGAGCAACAACCTCTGGAGGTTCAACATCCTCTGCAATTATAACCAGCCTTGCACTACCCCTCTCTATTGCCTTTGTTGCCTCATTGGTACCCTTCCTTACATTACCTGTCTGTCTTGCTATCCTGACAGCCTCGTATATCAGGTTAACCATCTCCCTTGGTATCTCAAACTTCACATAGTATGGCTTACTCATATGGATCACCCATTGGGATCATCAAGATAGCATTAGTAAAGCCTTTTAAAAATGTTGTTATACAAAATATGTACACAGTTATCGTTCTTATTGCTGGGAATCTGCAAGCCAATTAAATTACAGTCTGCCAATAATCATGAATGAGTGAGTATCATGGGTAACAATATTGAACCTGGTGTATGGAGTAAGAGGTTTATGGTAGCAGCGATAGTGCAAGGGCTACTAGTTACCATACTAACGTTATCTGCTGTAGTTGGGCAGATGTATGTTAAGCCTGAGGTATCAAGGGTTATAGCATTTGGAAGCGCAGGGATGTGGTTCATCATGGGCTACATCATGTATATAGTTGTTGGTGTTGTAGGTGTAGCGGTATCAGCACTCTTCTACCATTATCTAGAGCATACGCTGGTAGCAGTGTATAGAGGCATTGCAGGTTACCTTGCATGGGCACATCTTATCATGATGAACGTTGGCGTTGTAGGATCAACATGGCTCATGATGTATGGGGGTTATGAGGGTGCAAAGGCTATGCTTCCTGTAAATGTTGGAGGACTAGGATTGACAGCAGCAGAGGCACATGAGGTACTTGCTCCTCTAGTAATGCCCATAGCAGTATTCATAATAGTACTTGCCATAGGGGTAATAGTTGGCGGCATTGGGTTCATTACAACGTACAGGAACTCGGTAAAGGCTATGAGGATAAGCAAGTAAGTCCAGTATTTTTATTATACACATATTTATTATTATGTCTTATCCCTACCTACCTGTATATCTACTATAATAGGGACATTATCATCCTCATATAGGAATCTACCATGGATCTTAACCTCTGCTCATCGCTAGATTCTGCATATAAACGCATTATAGGCTCTGTGCCACTCTGCCTAACCATTATCCATGACTCATCATCAACCCATATCTTAACCCCATCTATACTCTCTACCCTCAAGGATTTATCTCTCAAGGCATCTATAACCCTCGATGCTTGCTCTCTACTGCATGGGAACTTGGTCTTGTACTGGTAGAACCTCTTGTAACTACTCATGATCCTAGAGAGAGGCTCTCCTCTAGATGCAAGGGCTTCAAGCATGAGTGCTGTGCTCATAGCACCATCCCTAACTGGTATATGCTTGGCATACATGAAACCTCCGTTCTCTTCTAGCCCTACGAGTGCTGATGCCCTAACCATCTCCCTTGAGACCTCAACGCTTCCTACTCTTGTTTTTATTACTTTGGCGCCATATTTGGTTGCAACTATATCTATCAGCATTGATGAGTTCACCGGTGTTACTACATTTACATTTACACCTACTCCTTGTACTTCCTTTGCAAGTACATGCTCAACCAGTAATGCACCACTCCTATCCCCCGTGTATATGTTACCTTGCTCATCGCAGAATATGCTCCTATCACCATCACCATCATATGCTACACCAAGATCTGCACTGCTATCCTTAACCCTTGTAGTAAGCTCTCCAAGGTTATCAACTGTAGGCTCAGATCCTCTACCTGGGAATGAACCATCGATACGCTCGTTCAATGCTACAACCTTGCAACCTAGCATGTTAAGTAGTCTAGATGCAGCAACTGCCTGTGCACCATTCCCTAGATCTACTACAACCTTCAGCCCCTTGCTTCTTATCCTATCAACATCTACAAGCGAGGTTATACCTTGAAGGTAGATATCAACAGCATTGTTCAACCTCTCATCCCTGCCTATACCCTTGCTCTGCATGAACTTATTTGAGAAGTAAATCTCCTCTATCATAAACTCATCCTCTCTAGCAATCTCTACACCATCGCTAGCCATGACCTTTATACCATTGTACTCTGGAGGGTTGTGTGATGCTGTTATCATTACTCCTCCCCTATATCCAAGCCTTTTGGTACAGTATTGGAGGCATGGTGTAGGTACTAGCCCAGCATCATGCACATCTATACCCATTGTATTCAATCCAGCCTTTACAACATCAGCTATCAATGGGCTTGAGTATCTCCCGTCATAAGCAAGTAGTAATGGACCTTCCCTGTAGTATGTTGCTAATGCGTATGATAATCTTAATGCTAGATCAAGTGTAAGGTCCTTACCAAATACTCCTCTAACCCCGTTGGTACCAAATAATCTTCGCATACTCATGGTTGGTTTAGTTCTCTTACTACCCTACTGATAAATATATTTTTGTAGAATGAAGAGACAAACTCTTTATATAATGGATGGGAGGGAATGAGTAAGTATATGATACTGAAGGATAAGGTTGCACTGGTAACTGGTGCGAGTAGAGGTATAGGGGAGGCAACTGCCAGGATACTAGCAAAGCATGGTGCAAGAGTTGCCATGCTTGCTAGAGACTTGGATAGGCTTAGAGTAGTAGCAACTAGCATAGATGGTGATACACTACCTATAAAGGCTGATGTGACACAGGAAGGGGATGTACAGGCAGCAGTTAATACTGTACTGAAGAAGTACGATAGAATAGATATACTTGTGAATAACGTTGGTTACATAAACGATCCCACACAATTCCATATGATGCATGATGAGGATTGGGATGCGCTAATAGACATAAACCTAATCAGTACTCTAAGGATGACTAGGGCAGTGCTTCCAGTGATGATGGATCAGAAGAATGGGTGTATAATAAACATATCAAGCGTTGCTGGGATAAAGGCGTATAGGATACCTCTCTCAGTGTACAATGCAGTCAAGGCAGCTATAATAATGTTCACAAAGAGCATTGCTTTAGAGTATGCTCAGTACAACATAAGATGCAACTGTGTATGCCCTGGTACAGTTAGGAGCAAGTTCCTTGAACCTTACCTTGAGGATACAGAGACTAGGGAGGGGTTGAGCAAGTTACAGCCATTAGGGAGCATAGGTGAACCTGAGGATGTTGCAAATGCAATACTATACCTTGCATCTGATAGTGCAAGATGGGTAACTGGAACCATGCTCATAGTTGATGGTGGTTTAAGTATAGCATAAAGATTAATGCATAACAATTTCTTATCAAAGATAATTCCATTAAACTTAATTAGTTATGTTTGGTAGATATAGTATGCCAAGAAAAGCAAAGAAAAAGAGTAGCAGTACTAGTAGCAAGAAAGGTAAAAGGAAAGGTAGAGGAAGGAAGAAGAAGGAGTAGAATAATGATATAGCAGTAGTACAATTGTTACATGTAACTTATTATGAAATTATCTTATTTTTATATTAACGTTAATATTATATGGTAAGAGGTATATATGCTATCACATAACACATATTCTTCTGTATCATGTTTAACATGCAGCAACACATTAGCTTTATTTGTATCACTATTACGCTGTAACTATAATAGCAGATATAAGCATAAACAAAAATACCTCCTAACATCAACTTGATTCAACACTGCGGGGGTTGCCTAGCCTGGTCAAAGGCGCGAGGCTTAGAACCTCGTCCCGTAGGGGTTCGTGGGTTCAAATCCCACCCCCCGCACCTTGCATGCAAACATATTCAATCAATATTTGAAACAACATAAGCATAATCACTCATCCTGTTACAACATATGATAGGAAAAGGTTATTTATCCTTCCCTCTGGAGGTAGATAGAGCATGAATCTCAAGGCTGTGATAAGGGAGTTCCCAGACTTCCCAGATAAGGGTGTACTCTTCAGGGATATAAGCCCATTGCTGAAGAGAATAGATGCACTGAACTACATAGTTGATCTATTCTATGAGCACTTTAAGGATAGAGGGATCAACATCATAGCAGGGATAGAGTCTAGGGGGTTCATAGTAGCATGTGCACTAGCGATGAGGTTCAGGTGTGGCATGGTAATGATAAGGAAGCAGGGCAAACTACCAGGAAGGACAAGGAGCATAGACTATACAATAGAGTATGGCAAGGCAACCATGGAGATACAGGAGGATGCTGTATCTGCTGGTGATAGGGTGCTTATAGCAGATGATCTAATAGCAACTGGTGGTACTGCTGTTGCTGCTGCAAGACTTGTAGAAGGCTTGGGTGCAAAGGTTGCTGGCTTTGCATTCATAGTAGAACTTGCAAGGTTGAGGGGCAGAGAGTTGCTCAAAGGCTACGATGTATACTCATTGGTGGTGTATAATGATGATGATGAGTAGCAAGGATTTACATGCTGATGTAGCGATAATTGGAGGCACTGGCGTGTATGATGTTGAGATGCTTGAGGATGCTAGAGAGGTCAAGGTTTACACTCCATATGGCGATACATCTGATCTAATCACTATAGGCAAGTACTCTGGCAAGAGCATAGCCTTCCTCCCTAGGCATGGTAAGGAGCATAGGATACCCCCTCACAGGATTCCTGCTAGAGCAAACATATGGGCACTGAAGCATCTAGGTGTGAAGAGGATAATTGCCCCAGCAGCAGTTGGAAGCATGAAGGATGATGTAAAGCCTGGGGATATAGTTGTGCCAGATCAGTTCATAGACTTTACAAAGAGGAGGGAGTACACATTCTACGATGGGGGAGAGGTATGCCATGTCTCTCTAGCAGATCCATTCTGCCCTGAACTTAGAAGCATAGTTATAGAGCAGTGCAAGGACCTAAACTTAATGGTTCATGAGCAAGGCACATACATATGCATTGAAGGGCCTAGATACTCAACTAGAGCAGAGTCAAGATTCTTCAGAGATGTGATGAATGCTCATATAATAGGGATGACGCTAGTGCCTGAATGCATCCTTGCTAGAGAGATGGAGATATGCTATGTTAGCATAGCAACTGTAACAGATTACGATGTATGGGCTGAGAAACCAGTAAGTACACAGGAGGTTATAGATACGTTAAGGAAGAACTCTTCAAATGTGAAGAGACTGCTAAGAGAGGTTATACCAAAGATACCAGATGAGAGGAATTGCCCATGTAAAGATGCTCTGAAAGATGCAAAGATCTGAATCCGATCAACTCAATCAGTTCATAATAAATAAAAATCTGTTATTATTGCTTCACAACATTTTGCAGTTGCTGATACGCCAACTCCTCTCCCTGCTTTATGAGATCTTTGATTGTTCGCTTTGAAAAATCTGCATTCTTGAGCAGGTAGGGTGTATCCAGTTCCTTTCTACTTATCTTGTATACTGCTAATATCTCAGCACCATGGTTCTCTATCAGATCTTTATATATCTGCCTTATACTAGGAGGGATGTCATTACCATCTCCATCATCCCTTTCCATCCTGTTGTACAAGAACTCTACTAGATCTATAAGGCGTGTGAACTTGTTGAAGATCTCTATATCATGGGATGTCTTGTCACTGAACGTTATATCCCTAGAGCGATCAACTACTTCGATCAGATTCCTTGGAAGATTACTCCTTACCTGTGGATAGTTCTCTACTATGTAGACTTCCTTGTCATTCTTTGGTGATGCGATAAGCACTTCCCTTAGAGGAGTGTTGCTTATCAATGCGCCATCCCATGCAAATACCCCATTCTCAACCTCTATCCATGGGAAGCCATACTGTGATGCTGCAGTACTTGCAAGTATATGCTTTGCCTCTATCTGCATCCTAGCACTATCGAATATCAGATGTTCTGCTGTTAGCACGTTAACCGCTGTAATTATGAGTCTAGTACCACCTCGACTAGGTTGCAACTTTGTAAAGTCAACGTACTTTGAGAGTGTATTCTGCATAACAGAGTGATCATAAGCATATGTCCAGTTGCTCCAATTATAGATATTGGTAGTATGATAATTATATACTTGCATCCAACGAGGAATGAACATCTTTGGGACGCCGAATAGTATAGAGTTTAGGGCGCCAGAGGATATCCTCTTGAACCGTATACCATCAGCGCTATATACTGGTATGAGTAGTTCTGGTATTATCTCATAACTGCTCTCAGCAACCTCTAGCCAGAACTCCTCTAGTGCCTTATCTGGCTCATCGCTCCTGCTACCAGTTATTATAGCAGCGTTAACTGCGCCTATAGATGTACCTGCTACTATATCGAACCTGAGGTTCAGTCTCCTCAATGCCTTGAAGACTCCACATGCAAATG
>JACAFJ010000023.1 GCA_013538675.1 Candidatus Nitrosocaldus tengchongensis | reverse complement strand
AAGCATCAACATCAAGCCCTAAAATGCTGAGCAGGAATGCTGCACCATTCTTCCCAGCAAGTTCCCCAAATACTATCCTCCTCCTATTCCCAACTGCTCTAGGCTCTATTATCTCATAGGCTCTAGGATCTCTAAGCACTGCAGCAAGATGTGTACCTGCCTTATGCTTGAATGCACTATCCCCAACTATAGGCTTGCTCTCTGGTGTTGCTATACCTGTATACTGCTCTATTAGCCTTGAGAGATCCTTGAGCATATCAAGCCTAAGATCATCCCTACATCTATATAGCATTGTAAGGATAACAGCAACCTCAGCAAGGGCAGGGATACCATTCCTCTCCCCTATCCCATCTATAGTGACATGGATCTGGTCTGCTCCAGCATCCACCCCTGCTAATGCATTTGCCAATGCTAAACCTAGATCGTTATGGCAGTGCACATCCAGCCTTGTCTTGCTAGCATCTATTACTGCTTTAACCATACTAACCAACCTATACATGCCTTGAGGGAGCATTATGCCTACAGTATCAGGGATGCTTATCCTCTCTATCCCTGCTCTGCTTATATCTCTAGCAGTCCTTGCTAGGAACTCAGGCTCTGCCCTACTTGCATCCTCCAACGTGAATCTTGCCTTTAGACCATGAGCCCTTATGTAATCAACAACATCCATTGCTCTAGCATAAGCCTCTTCCCTCCCAATCTTGAGTTTGGATCTCAACTGTACATCAGATACGCTCATGTATGTTGCTACCCATTCAGCATCACATGCAAGTGCAACATCTATATCCTGCCTTATTGCTCTACAGTGAGCAACTATATCAGCACTAAGCCCAGCATCAATTATCATCTTCGTTGCTTGCCTATGATCCTCAGATATGACAGGGCTTATCTCTATCTGATCAACACCAAAGTAGTCAAGCATCCATGCTATCTGCACCCTCTGCTTTACAGTGAATGCTACTCCTGGATGCTGCTCCCCCTCCCTTAGAGTGCTATCCAATATGTTCACTCCCGTAGCATTATTATTACCATTACTTGGAGTTAGTAGATTATGGTACCTCTCATCCCTTACCATACCATTGTATAGCATAGCATAACAGTTTGGATCCTTCTCATCTATAGCGTAATGCATATCAACACATACAAGGATACTCTATATACAGATTTCGTTATGATATTAGTATTTTAAGCTAGTAAAGAGCACTAAAGTGGTAGATAATTATAATAGTATATCTGAATTCCTTATCATCCTATGCATATCATACCGTAATAAGTAAGCATGATAGCGGTTATTGGATAGTTGAGACAGGTTATATATGATGACAACTATGTATTATTAATATCATCATTATCATCATCATTATTATTATGTTACTATCCTCAATATTATTACCGTATTTGTATCATCAACACCATCTATCCTCCTCACATCATCTATGCACTTGTTTATCTCCCCAATGCTCTGAGCACTTATTATTGCTGCAATATCATACTGACCAGTTATCTCATATACAACCTCAACACCCCTCAACGCTTTGAGCCTCTCTGATACCCTTGCTGTATCTACAGATGGCTTGACAGATATCAGGGTTATAGCACTAGTCCTATTACTCATACCCAACTCTACTGTGAACCTCTTTATTATTCCAGAGTCTAGTAGGTGCTTTATCCTCCTCCTTACTGCTGATTCTGATAACCCTACTGCCTTTGCTATATCAACGTATGCTCTCCTGCTATCCTCCTTGAGTATACTTATTATCCTCTCATCTATACTGTCCAGATGCACAGGTTTATTGTTGTTATCGTTATTATTTCCTCCCCTTCCACCACTCCTACCTTCCATGCTCTCACTCACCCTATCTAGACTCCTCTCCTCATCTCCTCTCTAGCAAGCAGGGTATCAAGTATAGATAATGCCTTGGATACTATATCCTCATCTATAAGGAGAGGGGGCAATAGCCTTATGACATTCCTTCCAGAGTAGAGCATAAGTAACCCATGGCTAATACCATCCATCAATACATCCTTGACATCGAACCTTAACTCTACACCAAGCATGAGTCCTAGACCTCTAACATCCCTTACCACTCTATGCCTATCCTTCAAGGCTAGTAGTCCATCCTTCATGTACCTACCCATTCTGGCAGAATTTCCTACAAGATCATCCCCTATTATGCACTCTAACGTTGCCTTTGCAGCAGCACATGCCAATGGATTCCCTCCAAATGTGTTAGAGTGTTCTCCAATCTTCAGAGCGTCCATAACATCCTTTCTTGCTAGAACAGCACCCATGGGTACCCCTCCAGCGATACCCTTTGCAATACACATTATATCTGGCACAACCTGCCAGTGCTCAGATGCCCATAACCTTCCTGTCCTTCCAAGCCCTGACTGTATCTCGTCAAGGACGAGCAAGGCACCATATCTATCACATAACTCCCTAACCCTTGCAAGGTAGCCATCTGGTGGCACGTTTATCCCACCCTCACCCTGTATGGGTTCAAGGATAACAGCGCCTATGCTAGCTTCGTTCTTGCTTAGCAACTCCTCAAGCCTATCTGCATCTCCATATGGTATAAAACTAACCCCTTCTAGTAATGGTTTGAATGGATCTCTATACTTGCTAGCATAGGTTATGGATAGTGCACCCATCGTCTTGCCATGGAATGAGTTCATAGCAGCAACTATACCATGCCTCTTTGTATACTTCCTTGCTATCTTTATCGCTGCCTCGCATGCCTCTGCACCACTGTTGCATAGGAATACCCTACTCAGACCTTTAGGCGCAATGCTTACCAGCATCTTGAGGAACTCAAGTCTAACATCATTGTAGCATGAGCAATGACAGGTTATAAACCTCTCAGCCTGAGTCTTTATTGCATTCACAACCTTATCATTGCAATGCCCAACAAGTGCAACACCATAACCAGCCATGAAGTCTATGTATTCTCTGTTACTGCTATCATATACATATACCCCCTTCCCTTTGACAAGTTCTATAGGGTAGCGCTGGAATACATTGGCAAGGTATGAGTCCTCTTCCTTCATCCTCTCACTTATGCTTATAGACTCTCTCTGCATGATTCACACCCATACGTATTACTTGCCATGGCTTATAACTGTACAGTTGAGATGCCTGAGTGCACTATTTATAGGATTCTCAACCTTGCCAGATGCTATTATTGCTTCCCTTACACCCATGCTCAATGCTTCAGTACATGCAAGGACCTTCTTCTCCATCCCATGCCCAATCTTAGGGAGCATCCTCTTGGCCTCATCAAGCGTAATGTGCTCAACCAACCTGCCATCCATCATGAGCCCATTAACGTCTGTCATGAATAACGCTCTATCAGCCTTGAGTGCACCAGCAACGTATGCTGCTGCTCTATCCCCATCAACGTTGAGCATCTCATACTCATCCCCTATGGCAATTGGTGCTATGACTGGAGTATATCCTGATTCTATGAGCGTATTCAGCAATGATGTATCAACATTGCTTATCTTTCCTGTATAGCCTCCATCTATTGCAACCTTCCTGCCCCTCTCATCTATTACTACCAACCTCTTCTTCCTCTCAGCAGTTATCATGCTAGCATCTATGCCAGATAG
This sequence comes from Candidatus Nitrosocaldus tengchongensis, assembly GCA_013538675.1. Taxonomy (GTDB): domain Archaea; phylum Thermoproteota; class Nitrososphaeria; order Nitrososphaerales; family Nitrosocaldaceae; genus Nitrosocaldus; species Nitrosocaldus tengchongensis. The sequence continues at coordinate 16,956 of JACAFJ010000023.1, read as the reverse complement.
ACCTACAGCCCTTATCCCATGCTTTATGAGCATGCTCACTATCTCCTTGTTTATCTTCCCAGCCATGACCATCGTGAATATCTCTATCGTCTCTCTATCTGTATACCTACTCCTTATCCCTCCTGGAGAGACTACAAAGCGCTGCTCCTTGCCCAACTTGCCTGCTATCCTTGTTACCTCCTTGCCTCCACCATGTACTATAACCAGTTTATCACTGCTCAACACTCCATGTATATCTTGTATGGTACTGGCATGCAATCCATCAACTATGCTACCTCCTATCTTTATGACTATCATAGCGTTACACCTTTGCTAATAATAATAATGATGATGATGGCGTAAGATCGTTAGTGTCCATATGTATACACCATAAATATTAGACTGGGGTCAAGGGTGTTATCAGCAGCCCTTCAACTTCATTAAATCCATACATGACGTTCATGCACTGCACAGCAGAGCCAGCAGCGCCCTTCATGAGGTTATCACTTGCGGATAGTGCAACTACCCTGTTGTTCCTCTCATCTATATCGAAGCCAACATCGCAGAAGTTAGAGCCTACTACGAACTTTGGATCTGGGTACTTGTATAGACCTTTCGTATCCCTTATGAGCCTAACGAATGGCTCGTTCCTGTACATTCCTCTGTAGGCTCTCCATAACTCCTGTATGCTTGTACTCCTCTTCAGGAATGCATGGTTTGTGCATAGGATGCCTCTAACTATGTTCACTGCATGAGGGGTCATGCTAACGTTAACCTTTCTCCCTGCTATAAGGCTGATCTCCTGCTCTATCTCTGCAGTATGTCTATGCTTTACAGGCTTGTATGGTCTAACAACACCATAACGCATTGCATGATGCGTCCCAGAGGATGGTTTGCCTCCAGCACCAGATGAGCCTATCTTGCTATCAACCACTACATGCTCAAGATCTATAAGATCATGCTTTGCCAATGGGGCAATTGCTAGCAGTGATGTTACAGCCATGCATCCTGGGCATGATACAAGTCTAGCATTCCTAATCTCATCCCTGTGGAGTTCAGGTATGCCATACACAGACTTGCTAAGGAGATCTGGGTATGGATGATCCCAGCCATAGTAGTACTTGTATAATTCAGGGTCCTTGAGCCTGTAATCTGCGCTAAGATCTACTATCCTTACACCTTTATCGTATAACTTCTTCACTATCTCAACAGCCTTGCCATGGGGCACTGCTGTGAAGACTAGATCACATGTACTACCCAACTTATCCAAATCCATGGGAGAGAAGGTTATCTCTGTGAACCCTCTGAGGCTTGGATGTACTCTATGCACATACTCCCCAGCATACTGCCTAGATGTTACCATCGCTAACTCAACCCTAGGATGTGTTACAAGCAGCCTAAGTAGTTCCCCTCCAACATAGCCTGATGCCCCTACAACCCCAACCTTGACCTTCTTACCACCATTACCCATGCTCATGCTCTAACCACCTTCATGGCATAACTAACTATCTCCTGCGCTATATCAACGCTACTAACACTTGCTGCACCCCTGAACTCTACAGTATTATTAACCTCATGAACAAGCAATCCTCTAGCCTCATCCTCCATTATATCTATGCCTAGTACTCCTCCTCCTACTGCTGCAGCAGCCCTCAAGCATGTATCCTCCAACTCTTTGCTTATTGGGCATGGCTCTGCCTTGCCTCCCCTTGCAATGTTGGTCTTCCATTCCCCTTCTGCTGCATACCTGTAGACTGCTGTTACCACCCTATCCCCAACAACTATAGCCCTTATATCCCTTGGTGGTCTCCTAACATACTCTTGCAAATAGTATATCTTGCTCAATGGGTTTGGCATCTCCTCCCTCATCTCAACTATACTCTCCATCATCTCCCTATCCTTAACAGGTATAACAAGCCTTCCCCAGCTCCCAACTATAGGCTTGAATACTATAGGATAGCCTAGGCTATTAGCAATATCTATTGCCTTCTCAGCACTGAATGCAAAATGTGTGCTAGGTGTTGGTACATCATGTTTAGCAAGGGCTAGTGAGCATAACAACTTATTACCACAGGTCTCAGCAACACTATACCTATTTATTGTAGGTATGCCAAGGGATTCAAGGCATGCAGTTATGTACAACCCTCTGTAATGGCTTATACACCTCTGGATCACAACATCCCCAAGGCTTACACCATCTGGCTCGATATTAGTGCCAATATTAGTATCCTTCATGACCCCATCTGTACTGAATACAAGGTCTTTTGCATCGACTAGCCTTGCATTATAGCCAAGTTTAAGTGCCTTATCCAACAACTCCTTCTCCTCCCATCTCAGCCTATCGAACACTATTGAGATGGATGTACCATCATTGTTGCATTACCTTTACTCATGCTCTGCTACTCACCCCAATCCTCGCCTATGCTCTCTGCAGGCTTCAGCATCATCTTGCCATCAGAGCGAGCAACCTCATAGTTCGCTCCACAATCTGGGCATGTAACTATCTCACCATCTACAGCATCATCTGGAACACTCAACTCCCTATCACACTCCAAGCATCTAACCTTAACCATGCATGCTCACCTCATCCACCCCTTGCATCACTCTATCTTCATGATGGTTCCTCCTAACCCTATTTGCAACTATGCTCTGAAGCCCCCAGAGCTCAACGAACCCTCTTGCTAGGCTCTGATCGAACGTTGAGCCCTTGCTGTATGTTGCTAAACCTTCATCGTATAGAGAGTATGGAGATGATCTTGCAACTACCCTGAACGAACCCTTGTACATCTTCACTGTTACCTTGCCACTAACATACTCTTGGGTAGAGTCTATGAACCTATTAAGATCTGCCATCAGTGGCTCTAGCCAGAGACCAGAGTATGCAAGCATGCTCCACTGCTGCTCAACCATCTGCTTGAACCTCAACTGATGGCTTGTAAGCACCAACTTCTCCAACTCCCTATGAGCCTCTATTATGGTTAAGGCTGCTGGTGCCTCATAAACCTCCCTAGATTTTATGCCCACAACCCTATCCTCTATATGATCTATTATGCCTACACCGTATCTTCCAGCCTTCTCATTCGCATACTCTATCATCTCTACCATGCCTCTAGCATCACCATCATCTGCCCTAACATCATCTATGGCAACAGGCACACCATGATCAAACTCTATATGCATATAGCAAGAATCATCTGGCAATAGTTTTGGATCAACGTTGACCCATCTGAATGCATCTGCACTAGGCTCTTTATCTGCACTCTCAAGGTCGCCTCCCTCTATTGCTCTGCCCCAGAGGTTCTGGTCTATGCTGTACCTCTTTGCTTCAGATGCTACCTCTATACCCTCCCTTCTAGCAAACTCAAGTTCAACATCCCTAGTCATGTTCATATCCCTTATAGGTGCAATTATAGTGCAGGAAGGTGATAGTGCCTTCATGGTTATATCGAACCTAACCTGATCGTTACCCTTGCCAGTACACCCATGTGCAAGTATATCTGTACCCTCCTTCCTTGCTACATCAACCACCTTACTTGCTATCAATGGTCTTGCCAATGCAGTAGCAAGAGGGTACTTGCCCTCATAGAGCCCATTAGCCTTTACACATAGCATGACATAATCCCTAGCAAACTCCTCTCTAGCATCTATGGTGTAGTGCTTAACAACACCTATAGCCTTTGCTCTCTCCTCTATAGCCTTGAGATCATCGTTCTGACCAACATCTACAGTTACGGTAACAACATCATAACCATACTTAACCTGTAACCATCTTATCGCTACAGATGTATCTAGCCCTCCAGAGTATGCCAACGCAACCCTCATAGGGTGTAATCTGCAGATAACGCTACATTTATATTTTTTGTTCTTAGATTACCAATATAGGTGATAATGGCTGATGTTGGTCAGGCAGAACATAACCAAAACGGTCAAGGCCATAATCGACAACGATCTTGCCTTCCAGGATGCACTGCAGAGAGGCTATGGGAACTTCAGTGCAATGGCAAGGATGATCAAGCCTAGTGTTGATGCCATCCTAAACAGGAATGTGAGTATAGACAGTATAGTCACAGCATTGAAGAGGATAAGACATAACTACACACTACCAAGCAAGAGTATAGAGGCTATAATAGCAGATAGCAAGATAAACGTGAAGACTGATGTTGCAAAGATATCCATAGTGAAGAGTAGGAGCACTATAGAGAAGATATCTCTGCCATTGAAGGAGCAGTACGACTCTTTCATAAGCGTATCTGAGGGCATAAACTCTGTAACCATGATATTTGATGATATAATACTGGAGAGGATGAAGGATGTATTCCATGAGTACTTGCTAGAGGTTGAGGATGACCTTGCTGCTATAATAGTGCAGAGTCCAGGGGAGATAATAAAGACCCCAGGCTGCGCACTTGTATTCTACAACCAACTTGCCAGGAGGAGGATAAACATAGAGGATACTGTGAGTTGCTACACAGATACCATAATAATAGTGAAGATGGAGGATGTTGCTAGAGCATTCAATGCATTAACAGAACTCATAACAGAGAGCAGGAAGCAGGTTGAAAAGGCCTAAGGTACAAGTAGGAATTTCCCCCTATAAGGGAAAAAACCTAAATACTTCGCCCTTGTTAATACTGTAAATGAAGAATAACAAAGAAGAGGATGTGAAGAGACTATACAGTAAAGGTAACATGTTCATAGAATCTGGTAAGTTCGAGGATGCCTTGGCCTATCTTGATGAGGCTATAGAGATGGATGGTAGTAACAGCATGCTATGGAACCTCAAGGGCTTCGCCCTGTATGGTCTAGGCAGGTTTAAAGATTCTCTAATATGCTTCGATAAGGCTATAGAGATGGATGGTAGTAATGCAAAGGCGTGGTACAACAAGGGGGTAGTGCTGCTTGAGATGAAGAGGTTCGATGATGCCATAAGGTGCTTCGATAAGGCTATAGAGATGGATGGTAGGGATGCTGGAGCATGGAACAACAAAGGTGTAGCATTATACAGGTTGAAGAGGTTCGATGATGCCATAAGGTGCTTCGATAAGGCATTGAGGATAAACCCGAGGGATGTGAAGGTGTGGAGGAACAAGGGTAATGCGCTTGTAGAGTTGGGTATGTTGAATGAGGCAGTGAAGTGCTTCAATAAGGTTATAGAGATCGATGCTAATAGTAGTAGTAGGATGGTAGAAGTATAGATCAAGGTGTATGGAAGTATGTGGTCATATTAAACCTTATACATAAGCACTAGTAGTAGAAGCATCATCATATAGTTAATAATAATAATAAAGCATAAAACAATGCTTAGGTTAACATTATTAACCCTCTCTAATGTAAGATATACGTGCAGATACTGCATATATCGGATACCCATCTAGGCTGTATACCTTTCAACCTCAAGGAGAGGGAGGAGGATGTGTATGAGGCATTCAATGAAGCAGTAGAGACTGCAATAAAGGATAGGGTTGATGCTGTTATACATTCTGGGGATATATTACATACACCAAAGCCATCTGGTACAGCAATCAACAAGCTAGGCGAAGCTGTGAAGAGGCTGAACGAACATGGTATAAGGTTCTTCTTCACGTTAGGGGAGCATGATATAAGCAGGGTAAGGGATACCCCTTCTCCATATCTATTCCATAGACTTGGGATGGCAACATACATAGGTGATGGCAGACCATATATGCATGAGGATACACTACTCATAGGCTTCCATAAGTATAGGAGGAGTGAGTGCAACGAGCTTGTGGAGAGGTTGAAGGCTATTAGCCCTCCCCATGATGTGAAGAAGAAGGTACTTGTACTCCATCAAGGTTTGGGGGAGTTCCATCCCTACGCATATGAGTTGAGTATGAGTGATCTTCCATCAGGCTTCAACTACTATGCCATGGGTCATCTTCATGATCATGCTATGAAGAGTTATGGTGATGGTATCATCTGCTACCCTGGCTCTATAGATCCAACACCCAACGAAGGTATAAGGGAGTTCAGTAAGGGTTTCTGCATGGTAGATCTATCTGGAGATGAGGCTAAGGTTGATTTCATACAGATAAGATCATCAAGGAGGCATATGCATTATACTATAGAATATGAGAGGCTTGATGAATTCATAAGAATGGTTAGGGCTAGCATAGCTGGGCTTACAAAGAAACCAGTAATTGGGATAAGGATAAAGGGGAGAGATGGGGTTGATAGGACAAGGATAGCAGGGATACTTTCCAAGATCAGTGATCTCTGCTTGCATTACAGTTGGGAGGTTGATCTTGTAAAGGGTAATGGAAGCCTTAGCCTATATGAGAGCAGACCAGACATAGACAAGGTACTGCTTGAATCAGCAGCAGGGGCACTTGAAGATTATGATACTGCTCGCTTTGCAGTAGATGAACTACTACCTCTACTTAATGTTAATGATGTAGATGGTGTGATAGACCTTGTATGGAGGAGGTTTGAAGACAATGTTAAGAGACACAGTAGATGAAGAAGGTGTATCTCTATGCTTGAAAGCATAAGGCTCATGGACTTCATATCTCACAAGGATACAACCATAAGGTTTGGCGATGGTGTTGCAGTCTTCGTTGGTAGAAATGGTTCTGGCAAGTCATCTGTTATAGATGCTATAACATATGCTCTTTACGGTAAGCATATGAGGAGTAGCAACAAGAACCTGGTAAGATATGGTGCGCAGAGGTCCTCAGTAGTGCTGGAGTTCTCTACCAACAACAAGAGGTACAAGGTTGAGAAGAGGCTGAATACGAAGGGGCAGTTAGAGTCTGCCGTGCTTTACGAGTTGAAGGATGGTGGTCTGAAACCGCTAGTTGCTGGGGAGAGGAGGCAGTTTGGCGAGTCCATAAGCGATGAGGTAGCAAGGATACTAGGCTTAGATTATGAGAAGATGAGGGTTGCTGCAATAATACAGCAAGGCGAGATAGGTAGGATAGTTGAGTATAGCCCAAAGGAGTTCAAGGAACTGATAAACAGCATAATAGGCATAGACAGGCTAGATAATGCGTATACTCTTATGAGGGATGTCATAGATGGCTTCAGAGCAAGGCTCAGAAAGGTCTATGGATATGATGATACAAGCAAGGATACGCTATTGAATGATGTGAATAGGTATTCTCAGGAGATAGAAGCATTGAAGCAGATGCTTGATAGGGTAGAGGAGGAGAAGAGGAGGATCACAGCAAAGAAGGCCATGCTAGAGGAGGAGTATAAGGCGATGGGACTGAAGAAGGAGAAGTTTGAGAGCATGAAGGTTCACATTACAAATCTATTGAGCTACATAGGCGAGAAGAAGCGAGTTATAGGGAGTGATGTTATGGATCTCAGATCTACAATATCCAAGGCAGAAGAATACCTCAGGTTGGTGGAGCAGGAGGAGGGAGTTAGAAGAGCAATTGCTGATGCAGAGGAGATGCTTGCTGCACTGGATGTGGAGATAGATGGTTTGAAGCAGAAGAATACAAGACTTGAGATGCTGAAGAGGCTACTAGCAGATAAGGAGTCTATAGCAAGTAATGCTAGAGAGCAGATGGGCATAGTTGATAGGCTCAAGCATATTCCAGATGAGCTCTCAACACTTAGGGCAAGACTGTTGCAGATCAATAACACCATCTCCATACTCATGATGGAGAAGGGTAAGCTTAATGGTATGATTGAGTGCGCATCGAAGCTTGAGTTCAAGGATGGTATATGTCCAGTCTGCGGCAACAGGGTGGAGAGTATAAATCCATTGTTTGATAAGGATGCTCTAAGGAGGGAGGTTGAGGATATCTCCAACGAACTCAAGAGACTCAACGATGAGAAGTCATCCATTGAGGATAGGATAGGTAGATTGGAGAAGGATAACGAGCAGATTCAGAGGGCGAGGGGATTCCTTGAGAGGCATAGCATAGTCAGCATGGATGACCTTGTTGCACTTGAGGATGAGATCAATGGGTTAAGGAAGGAGGTTGAGGGTGCAGATGCAATAAGGAGGAGGCTAGATACCATCATACTAGAGAGGAACTCTGCTTCAAAGAGGGTTGAGGAGTACAGGAGAAGGATGGAGGAGATAGGCAAGGCAAGGGCATTCCTAGATGCAAAGGGTATAACTGATGCAAGTATGCTAGAACAGTGGAAGAATGATCTGAGAGAGTATGAGGCACTGCTTGCAAGGCTGGGCAGGCTCTTAAATGTCCATGATGCTCATGCAATAGCCTCATCCCTTCTTCTTGAATCTTACAACATTATGGATTATGCTGTTGATGAGTACTCAACAACCCTTGCAGAGAGTATAAGAGCACTTGCAGATGAGTGCAAGGGGTTCTCTCACGATAGGTACAACATGCTTGAGAGTGAACTTAATAGGGTTGGGGAGGAGGAGAGGGGAGAGGAGATGGAACTCTCAATGCTTAGGGGAAGGCTAGATAATATCAATAATGATGTGACTAGGCTGAGAGGCATACTGAAGATACTTGACCACGCATCCAACCACATAACTATGCTTAATAATATAAGGGATAAGGTATTCCATAGAAACGGTAGGGTTGCAAGGAGCCTCAGATATTGGGCACTCCAGCATATATCTGAGAAGGCATCAGAGTACGCTAGAACCTTCGCCATGGGCATATCTAGGATAGAGTTGAGCGAAGATAAGGATGCAGAGAGGGGTGAGGTGAACATGCTATGCTATGGTACAAGGGGATCTGTTGATATAACATCTATGAGTGGAGGAGAGAAGGTTGCTGTAGCACTAGCATTAAGATTTGCAATAGCCTATGTCATGGGTGGATACAAGTTGGACTTCATCATAATGGATGAGCCTACAGTGCATCTGGATGAAGAGAGGAGGAGATCGATGGTTGAACTCATAAGGCTCTTCGCTGAGGGCTCAACCCTCAAGCAGATAATCATTATAACACACGATAGCGAGATATTTGAGGATGCGAATGTGGATCATCTATACAGGTTTGAGATGACAGATAATGGTACGTTAGTAAGTAAGGTTGGATGAGCAAGCAGACAAACAGGAGTTAGAGAAATACTATCATGCCTCCCTTCTTTGCTGCTGGTAATGCTTCGTTCAAGAAGCCTATTACATCCTCGAACTCAACACCTTCCTCTAGAGTATCCTTCCTTATACCCATCTGGATGAGCATCTCCTTGCTTGGACCGCATGCTGTAACCTTAACCCCTGCTGCTATAGCATCCTTGAGATACTTCTCTAGAGGTGGTGCGCCAGCAAGTGTTATCCCTGCTGCTCCTCCCTTCTTAACTATCTCTAGTGCATCCATGGTGCAGTAGACCTTGCATTTAGTGCCCATGGCAACGCTACCTAGAGCAAGTACGAATGCTGGATATGCTCTACTTGGCTCTTTGGATACAAGCACTATATGCACTTCTTGCTGCTGCTCCTTTACTTCTTCTTCATACTCATCACTCTTACCTCTTCCCTCTCGTTCACTAACATCTCTTCCCTCTCTTGCCCCTGCTCCACGCATGTTATATGGTTTATACACAGTATCTTTTTAAATATTCTCTCCTCAATCTATTCTGGAGTAACTGTTACACATAAGTTGTATCGAGATGGGAATAATGGGCTTTTCACCTATTGGTAGTAGGTTTAAGTGATATTTTTCTTTCCTTTGTGTATATGCTATGATATGCACTACAAACGTGAAGGGCTAGATATAATGATGATGCTGTTGAGCAACCTTAAGGAGAGGAGGACTATAACGCAGATAATGCATGCTGCAAGGCTTGATACAAGGACATCAAGCAAGTACGTTCAGATGCTCCTGAAGAAAGGTCTTATAGAGAGGGTAGATGATGGAGGCAGGGTATGCTATACCATAACTGAGAGAGGCTCTAGACTATTATTCCTCTGCGAGGAGTTGAAGAACATGCTGAAGGATAATGCTAGCGAAGGGAAGGAGATAAGCCTAATCTACATCTAATGTGTCCTCATCTAGATGACTATAGAATTAATGATTATACTTATAATAAATAGCAGTTTCAGATGAATAAGGTATAGGTTCTGCTATATGAAGCATCATATGATACCCCTGTAGGGAAATAAAACAAGATTTTCCCAAAGAATAGTTTTTACGTAAGTGTAAGTTAGTAATATTATGAACAGGTATATTAAAGCCTTTGTTCGCCTTATCAAGGCAGAGGATCAGATAGGCAACGCAATAGCCTTCTTCACAGGCTACATATACGCTACAGGACTTAACATACATGAAGACGTATTCACTGCATTTACAGCAACATGCTTCAGTCTGATGGCTGCCAATGCCCTCAACCAGTGCACCGATGCTGATACAGATGCAATAAACAAGCCTGATCGACCAATACCATCTGGTATGATATCGTTAAGGGAAGGATATGCCATAGTTGCTATGCTATACACTGCAACGCTAGCACTGGGAGCACTTGTAAGCATGGAGTTCTTTGCTCTAATAAGCATAGCAGTATTCCTAGGTGTAGCATACTCCATAAGGCCCTTCAGGTTCAAGGACAGGTTCATAATCTCGAACCTCTCCATTGCTATAGGGTATGGGGCTGTTAACTTCCTGCTTGGATGGAATGTTACCATGCCTTTAGATACTGCCCCATTGCATATACTGCTCTTCCTTACAGCATTCGACTTCTTTGCAAACATAAGCAAGGATTACAGGGATATAGAGGGGGATAGAGCGTATGGAGCAAGGACAATGCCCATAGTGCTTGGAAGGAGTAGATCCATTGTAATTCAGTTCTCAGCATTGTACATAACATTTGCCATGCCAGTACTCTTCTACACACTACTATCCTGTGTAAATACAACATTCATGCTTGTAAGTGCGATAGGCATGCTCTTGGTGATGCAAGCGCATAGGGACCTCTTGAGGAATAGGGATGTTGGATGCTACAAGAAGATGATGCTGCTGTACATGGCTGTCAGACTGATGATAATGGTATCTGTACTGTTATTATTCTAATATTGTACCTATTATATTGGTAGCATCTTCATGATACACTCTCACAACCATGATTAACACTAGTAGTGTATCATGATAAGCCTAACCTGCCCGTCTATAATTCTAGGGCATATGCATATCACTATCAGCGAACCTGTTAAGATCTATATCTAATGCTTTTGACCATAGATCCTCAAATATCTCATAGAACTCATCCACTATAGCCTTCTTATCTGTAACCAATGTTACAATATACTTGCTGTTCTTTGGTGACTGGACTGAGAACCCTACCTTCTCTCTATCGAATATACCAAATGGTACAACGTTGATTAGATCGCTAGCCCTAACAGATACAAGATCACTATACATATTGTATACTTGGAAGAGTTTTAATAGCATCGCCTTCTTCTCTATCGCCTCTTCCCCATTGAATGTTAGCAGTGAGTCAAGGCTGTCAAGGGTTAGCATGGTCTTGAATGCTACCCCTCTCTCTACACCCTTTATAGCTTCATCAACGAACCTCTCATTGATGGTATTTATTATATTCCTACCAACTATTATAACCTCGCTATTAGCATCCTTGATGAGTGCTGGTATTAGGCTCTCATACACATCCTGCTCAGAGTCGTATAGTGCCCACTCTGGGTAGATGTTCACTGCATTATCAGCATCCTTTATGGTTATCCTCTTCATCTCCTCAACCCATGACTCAAGCATGGCTATCTCCTCATTGATCTGCATCTTCTTCTTGTTGAGTAGGAGCATCAACGAATATGCTGGATCATTAAGATAGTACTTGACAGGTTTGCTTAACTTGTTCTTGGTTACAAGGCACTTCTCCTCCAATGCTTTCATAACATCATAAACCCTAGTCAATGGTATACCTGTACTCTTGCTTATATCCTTGGCAGATAATCCATTGCCTATGGTGAGGAAGCATATGTATGCCTTGGACTCGAATGCAGATAAGCCAAGCTTCTTAGTTAATAAGTACAGGTTATCTCTAGCAATGGGGTTCGAGACCATCTCTCTTGTATACGAAGGATATAGTAATAAAGTTTTCTCCATTAGATATAAAAATTAAGAGATTAATGTATTGAAGGGTTAATAATCTGATGAGTATAATACACGACAAGCTTTTAAAGGCTGCAGAGGAGTAATCTTATGGTTAAGAGTTGTTTGCATGCTGAGATCAGCATAGTGCCCATAGGTCTTCCTTCTACAAGTCTAAGCAGGTATATTGCAAGTGCCATAGGAGCGATAAGGGATAGCAAGGGGATAAGGTATCATGAGGTTACAGGTATGGGTACGCTGGTTGAGGCTGAGGATATCGATGCTCTCTTTAGAGCAGTCAAGGCTGCAAGGGATGCTATGCTTGAGCATGGTGTTAAGCGTATAGAGATCCTTGTAAGGATAGATGAGAGGTTCGATAAGGAGAAGAGCCTAAGGGAGAAGGTAGAGAGTGTACGCAGTATTAAGTAGAGATGAACTAATAGTAGATGGTTTACTAACAACCATTCAAATTATGTAACCTAAATTATATAACTCCTAGTATATAATCACGAATATAGTGTTTAAGTTACATACATCTTTTAATATTCGGATGCGAAATCTTGCTTATGGCAGATAGTACAGGGCTTAGGACAACAGGACTAGTTACTGGTTTAGCATTACTGTTACTCTTGCTGTTCCAACCATATAATGGAAGCAACCAGCCTATAGTTGGGAATACAGTGCAGCATGATAATGATGAGAATGGGGCTAATAATCATGGTGGTAGTGATGATGATCTTACAGGCGATATACTAACTTTTGGTGATACAAGTGATGATACAGGATCAAACAACGGTAACGGTGATGATATAGAGGAGGATAAAGATACAGATAATGGATCTAGTACTGACTCAGATTCTGGAACCGGTTCAGATGTAGGCTCCGATGATACAGGTTCGGATGATACAGGTTCAGATGATACAGGTTCAGGTAATGGCTCAGACAATGAATCAGGTAGTGAAGCTAATGATGGATCAGGTTCAGGTTCTGGTAGTGGATCTGGTAGTGGATCAGGTTCAGGTTCTGGTAGTGGATCTGGTAGTGGATCAGGTTCAGGTTCTGGTAGTGGATCTGGTAGTGGATCAGGTTCAGGTTCTGGTAGTGGATCTGGTAGTGGATCAGGTTCAGGTTCTGGTAGTGGATCTGGTAGTGGATCAGGTTCAGGTTCTGGTAGTGGATCTGGTAGTGGATCAGGTTCAGGTTCTGGTAGTGGATCTGGTAGTGGATCAGGTTCAGGTTCTGGCAATGGTTCGGGCAATGATGACCTTCCCGATGGAGGTTTCATGGTTGTGCCAGAGTCTATGGCTGGTGTACTCCTTATGATACTTACATCCATAGCCGTCTCTGCTGTATACATGCTTAGACTCAGGCCTAAGATACAGTAAATGAATAAACAAGTAACAAGTTCTTTGTTTGTTTATTTCTAACCACCCCTCTCTTTTTGTTCATCTGATAATCCATTTCATAACTCTTATAATCTAGTTATGTATTGCATATAACATGGGTTTAACTAGAAGAATCTCAATGCTTGTGAAGCAGAAGGTCAACTCTCTACTCAACAGGTTCGAGGACCCAAAGGAAGCACTAGACTACTCATACCAGAAGCAGACAGAACTCATGATAAAGTTGAGGAGGGATATAGCAAATGTTGTAGCAGCAAAGAAGAGGCTTGAGATGCAGAAGGCAAAACTCAAGGATAATATATACAAGTTGGAGCAGCAGGCAAGGAGCGCTCTAGAGATGAATAGGGAGGATCTTGCTAGACTTGCTCTAGAGAGGAAGAACATGAACATACAGCAACTGCTAGATGTTGAGAGGCAGATAGCAGATATGGAGAAGGAGCAGGTTAGGCTTGAAGAACTGGAGAAGAGGCTATCAGCAAAGGTTGAGCAGTTCAAACTCCAGAAGGAGATAATAAAGGCAAAGTACACAGCAGCAGAGGCAGAAGTTAGGATAAAGGAGAGCGTTACAGGTATCTCCGAGGAGATGGCTGATGTTGGCATGGCAATACAGAGGGCAGAGGAGAAGACTGAGCAGATGAAGGCTAGGGCAATGGCCCTGGATGAACTGATGGATAGTGGTGTGCTAACAGATTACACAACGAACAAGGATATGATAGAGAGGGAACTGCAGGATGTTATGATGAGGGATGCTGTAGAGAAGGAACTGGAGAGGTTGAGGAAGGAGATGGGTAAGGGGGAGGTTAAGGAAGCGCAGAAGGTTAAGAGAGGGAAGAAGGGCTCAGAGGTTTCCACTGAGGCTGAAGCTGAGACAGAGACCAATAGTAGTTAGGAGGGATATGGATGGTTAGTGGTAAAGGGAGAGGATCTTCTAAGGGTAAAGGAAGGAGCAGGGGGAGAAGGAGAGCCACTAAAGGTAGAAGCAAGGTAGATAAGATAGTCGTGAGACTTATGGGTGAAGGCCAGTACTATGTGGATAAGGATACCTTGAAGGAGATAAATACAATAGATAACAGGATGGTTAGGCTGCTTGAAGGTAAAGATATTGTTGATGAGCAGATGGTAAAGGAGAGTATAGCAGGGATGCGTATGCTTGTGAAGAGCAGGGGGAAGAGGGTAAGGGACGATACCATAATCCCATCCCACATAATAATCCCTAGTATAGATATGACTCTAGAGGAGGCCAGAGAGGTATTCAAGGAGGAAGGCCTTGTACCAGAAGGCATGCTAGATTAACCAATCTATATGCAGATAGGCAGAACAACGCTTTATTAAAATGGTATACCCCATATAGGGTACCATTTGGCCTTATCATGCTCCAACGCTAGTTCATCCTTAACAAGCGAGTATATTAGCAACTCAGATTCCACATCCCTTACTCCTCCAGCAGATGATAATGGTGCAAATGGATAGAATCTATTGCTCCTATGACTGTATATCAAGTAGAACCTGCCTCTTCTCTTCTCAGCATTGAATGCAAATACACTTGCAAGTATCTGTTCCCTGAACCCGTACTCTATGAAGGTATCTGCTATAGCATCCAGTGCAGCAACAGCACCTTCAAGCATATCAGCGCTAAGGATGAACCATATGTACCCATACTTATCCCTCTCTACCCTATGCGAGATATCATTGCTAGCATCAAGGAATCCTCTAGCATCGTCAACAGCAAAGTTGAATACGCCTGCAGCCTCCTTAACGCATAGAGCAGCATTACCAGTGAACCTAGCCCCTAACTTCACATCAAGAGTTATGTATGCCTGTGTTAGTGCGAATAGCGAAGTGCCATCACTCCTACTACCTCTAGCCCTTCTCCTGAATATCAATGCATGGATGCCTCCATCTCCATGAGCCTTCTTATCCTCTCCTCCACAGGGGGATGGGTTGAGAACAACCTGCTTAGAGTATCTCCAGAGAGTGCTGGTATTATGAAGAATGCGTTCATGGACTCTACCTCTCTAAGGTCCCTGCTAGGTATCCTATTCATGGTACCACTTATCTTCATTAGGGCACTCGCTAACCTGCTTGGCCTCCCTGTAAGCAGTGCACCATCCCTATCTGCAATATACTCCCTGTACCTTGATATAGCTCTTATTATTAGGAAGCTTACAAACCATGTTATTGCTGCTATTATTATGGCAAGTATTAACCCTCCAGCCTGATCCCTACTCCTATAGCCATATGCACCATACCAGCCATAGTGCATCATGTACCAGGCTATGGTCGAGAATATGCTTGCAAGGGTTATTGCAAGAACATCCCTATTCTTTATGTGTGCAAGTTCATGTGCTATAACACCCTCCAACTCCTCATCGTTCAGGATATGCATCAAGCCTGTTGTTACAGCAACAACAGAACTCCTCCTCCCCTTGCCTGTTGCAAATGCGTTTGGCACGCTAGTATGCATAACAGCAACCCTTGGCTTTGGTAGTCCTGCCCTAGCAACCAACCTATCAACTATAGCATGTAGCCTAGGATATTCATGCTCACTAACTATCTTTGCCCCAGTGCTCCAGAGCACTATCCTGTCTGAGAGTAGGTACTGCATTATTATGAAGAATACTCCAAGGAAGATCAGTGGTATCATTCCTACACCAACGTACGCAAGCACTGACAGGAATATGAGGTAGAGGATCGCTAGAACTGTAAAGCATAGCATTAACCTCATAGTTATGCCTATATCCCTCTTCTTCCATTCATACTTCTGCATAGTATTATTATAGAGAGGAGGAGATTAATACTTTATTATGTTAGGAGCCTAATTAGCATACTTGCAGCCTTCGTTGCTCCATCGCTACCTCTTACCTCTCTCCTCTCATATGTTAGATACTCTAGCATGAGATGTTCAAGCCTCTCCACATCATTATGGGAGAAGCCATATGCTCTAGCATTATCCTCCTGCTCAAAGTGCCCCTTTATTGGTATGAATATGGATGGTGTACCATACACTCTAGCCTCATCCATGGTAGACCTTCCTGCTAAAGAGATCAAGAGATCAGCAGCATAGATCATCTCATGCATATTCTTAACATAGCCATGCAACTCTATGCTATGAACTCTTCTATTGATATGGTTACTAATCGTATTGATATCTATCGATGGTCCAGAGACTATAACCATCTTTGTAGGCATGCTGAACATATCAACTATCCTAATGTACGCATCTATAACCCTCTCTATGAGGAACCTTCCAGATGATGTGCCTCCAACAGATACAAGTATGATCTTATAACCATGGAATCCCAATACCCTTCTTAACTCATCCCTCTCCATGCTTACCCTCCTTACTATAGGTCCAACGTATGCTATGTTAGCACTACCTATACTATCAGTGCATCCATGATTATACTCATCCTTATTCATTGGAACTATAACCATATCTGCCCTTGCAATGATACCTCTTAGATACCTGTTGAGGAACCTCTCTACAAGTGATAATGGACCTTGCAGGAATCTACTCTCAAGCACATCTGTTATAAGCACGTTCTTTATGCCTCTAACCTCTGCTATTGCAATGCTTG
>JACAFJ010000022.1 GCA_013538675.1 Candidatus Nitrosocaldus tengchongensis | reverse complement strand
GTGATCGTTTAAGCATAGGTAAGGCTATAGATATGCTAGCCTCTATTCACAGAATGGTTAGGGATGATCCAAATAAGAACTCACCATTCGTGATAAGATTGAGGGAGAATATTGAAGAGATATATGAGGAACTAAGGAATAGAAGGTTAAGCCTTGAAGAGTTAATAGATAGGCTAAGAGAGATTACTAATGACATAATTGCTAAAGAAGAGGTTGAGAGAAGTATAGGAGGAAAGGAGATCTATGCTATATATGAGAGGATCTATAGCGTATTGAGAAGTAGCAGCATGGATGTTAATGAGGAAGAGATCAAGGATTTATCAAGGCAGATATGGGATGGTATAAAGGATAGGCTAGTTGGTAATTGGAAAGAAGCAGTGAGTATAAAAAGAGAGATAAGGAGATCTGTAAGATTGGTAGTTATTGGTAGATTGAAGAATAGTTACAACCAAGCCATAATCAACAGAGTTGTGGATGGGGTATTTGATGCTATATCATCTATCAGATAGAGGGGATTCATATGAACAAGATTGATAGGGATGGTTCCCATGCATATATTAGGTTACAGGAGATATTTGATGAGGTGAAGGAAGGATGCAGAGATAGAATAGATATATTTGGTACTGTTAAGTTCAAGATAGCATATAAGAAGATAGATGGTAAGGAGTATAGGGTAGCAAAGATAAAGGGTAATACGATAACCATAAAGCATACTGCTGTCACGATACTACCAAAGAGTGCATTAAAATATATAATCGCTCATGAGCTTGCACATGTGCTGGTTAAGGATCATAATGAGAGGTTCTGGGATATAGTTAGAATGATATACCCTAAGTACAATATGGGTAAAAGAGTGCTAGAACGATATAGAGATAGAATCTAATATCTATGCTTTTCTCATTTACCATCTTCTTTCTCTCCCTCCTCCCTTATAGTGCAAGCAATGCTACTACTGCTATCACTACCAGTATCAAGAGTTGATACAATTGCCGTTATTCTTATCATTATACTTATTACTATTGTAAGTTCCCCACTCCCGCTATATAATTCTCATAGGATGGTATAGAATAGCTATCGTTTAGCATCTGCTTAAGAATAAATACTATATTTTGCCATTATAGTAATATATTTATAGTTCAATATTCTAATTCTGTACATAAGAAAGAATGTACATATATTCACTATGTAAAGGTAAGGGTCTATATATGTAGGAGTTGTAATGGGAGTGGTTGCATCTTTACAGAGAGCATTGTAAGGATTGTGCTGGTACTGGTGAGGTAGCATGTTCATTATGTAGGGGTAAAGGTAATATAGGAGGAGGATAATGATGAGAAGAAAGTATAGGTTTTGATCTACCAACCGCTTCTATCTATCTATCTACAATCCTTAAAGCTCTTGCCTATCTGAATTATTATTAGATCTACTAACTAATCTATTCATAATCTCTTCTTCAACTCTATGATCTCCCTCTAACTCATCCGTAATTATGTTTACTGCTGATCTGTACTCGCCTTATTCTTTCTCATTCTCATTCTCCTTATTGCTACCTTCTCCTCCTTCATTCATCCCAATATAACTCTACAGGCTTTAAGCAACAGTCTATAACTTCTGTTAAGCAGTTGGTAGGTTGCCACCAACTGTTTATTCCTTCTCTGTTATCTACTCTATTAAAGATCTTGTCTAACTTTGCTAGAATAGACTTTGTTGGTATTTGCTTCACTCATTTCTGTATTTACTATCCTTTATAACATGAAGATCGTTTAGAACCTCTCATTCTTATTATCTAGTATTGAAGGTAGTACTCAAATAATTCATTTAATACTATGAGGTCTCTTGCTTTCGATACTGTTATATTCTCTAGCTCGTACAAGGGTATAATACTGCCTTGTATTCCATAACCTCTCTCTACTCTGGTTACTAACACTGCTGCTACTACTCATCCCATATTATAATATGAGTGAATATGGAAGAGGAGAATATATCAAAGATTAGAAGCAATTATGAAGCAGTTTGATAAAAATAAATCGCAAACAGTATAAGTAACTAACCAGCAACTAACCCTTTCTTCCTTCATTTCTTTATCTTATTACTTCTATTCTTAAGCCTTCTTAAGCCTTTCTTTCCTTTACTTCCCATTACCTTACCTTTACCAGTTAACTTGTCGATCCTCTTCTCTAACCTTGCTATCTGCTTTGCTATGCTCTTGATCTGCTTCTGCATATCCTTAATTGTACTTGCATCCTTCTCTATACTCTTCAATGGTCTCAATCTACCTTCTATTGTATCTAACCTATCCTGAAGTTTGGTCAACCTTCTAAGGAGTCTCTTTGGTATCTGTACTTCTACCTGCCTTGGGACTCTTGCTTCTTCTACTACTGCTGGTGTTGTTGATATTGTAGGTGTTGTAGGCGCTGAAGGTATTACTGCCTCTTCTTTTGCTTCTGCTGTTGGGGTTGGTACTACTGGTACCTTCCTTGGTCTGCCTCTTTTCCTCTTAATTGGTTGAGGTAATGCTGATTGTTGCTGTACCTCTTCTTTCTTCATTACTTCTTCTCTCTTCTCTATATCTGAAGACATGCCTAATCTGTAATTACTAGATGAAGCTTATTAATAATTGTTACATATAATGTGGTTACTACACTTCTAACCGTTTATAGTTGTAATCAAATCAAAGATCCTTATTTATGAAAAGCGTCACTCCATGAATCATTAGTTGATTGTTCATGTAACCATACCAGCAAATCTTCTTAATAACAAGTCATAGACTTCTTTATCCTTCTCTACTGCTATTATCCTTCTGTTAAGGATAAGTGAAGCTTCTATTGTAGTACCAGTACCTGCTAGAGGATCTAATACAAGATCATTCTCGTTTGAGAATGACTTTATCACATGGATTGCTGAACCTATATCCTGCTTCCTTTCATGTAGTGATTTATCAGGTTTAGATTCACTTATATGATCTTTGAATATCCTCTCTACTTTAAGGCAAAGGTTCTTTCTGGAATATAAATATATAGATTCCCAGCATATATGGATATTCTTCTCAAAGAAGACATCCTGTGATTCAGGCATGTGCAGTGCTATTGTCCAATAATAAGATAGAGTAGGAGTAGAGGAAGAGGAGGAGAGGATAGCATCAAAGAACTCTGGTATATGGTTCTGACCATATATTATAGCAAGGGATCCTGAAGGTTTCAATACCCTAGAAGCAAGTACTGCTAGATCTTTTAGCAAAGGAATGCTATCTTTAGCATATTGAGGATCAGTAAAGTCTATGCTGTTATCAGGTATATCTTTGGTAACTTCGGAAGTCTCCATAAAGAATCCTGACTTTGTTGTTAGTGGTAGTAGCAATAGGAGTAGTAGTATTATTACTACTAGTATCATTCTTGAACTTCTCTTCTAACTCCTTCTTTGCTTCCTCTATTATAGGTTCTATCTTATCCCTTGCTTCCTTTATACGCTTAAGCCAGTACTCTATTATCCCCTTGTAATTGTGTATGCTGTACACAGTCATACCAATATATAATGATGGGGTCGGCCGGATTTGAACCGGCGACCTCGAGCGCCCAAGGCTCGAAGCACTCTGTTCTTATCTACCTGCTTGTCTATCTGCAAGCAAGTAGTTAGAGTACCATGCTAGCCCACGACCCCACCCTCTCATTACAATCCATACCATATATATAATCTAAAACTTATTCCTCACCAATTTAACCTTACTTTTATTTATCCCTATAGCATAGATCTGATGTTGCTAGCAAACATTGAGGATTACATAAAGGCAGGTAGGATAGCAGCAGAGGTTAGGGAGCATATGAGGAAGCGCTACCATGTTAGCAGAACACTACTTGATATATGTGAAGAGGCAGAGGGGATGATAAGGGCTAAGGGAGGGGAGCCAGCATTCCCATGCAATGTAAGCCTCAACGAGGTTGCAGCGCACTACACCGCAGAGCCCAATGATAGCATAGAGGTTAAGGAAGGGGATATACTCAAGATAGACATAGGTGTGCATGTAAATGGTTCGATAGCAGATACCGCAGTTACCGCATGCTACAACCCATCATACAACATTCTGGTTGAGGCTGCTGAGCATGCACTGAAGGAAGCGATAAGGGTAGCAAGGGCAGGGGTTAAGGCAAGTGATATAGGCAGGGTTATAGAGCATACGATCAAGTCATATGGGCTCAAGCCAATACAGAACCTGAGTGGGCACTCAATAACAAGATATACCATACACGCTGGAAAATCAATACCAAATATATGGACTATAGGCTCGTTCTCACTACAGCAGGGCGAGGTGTATGCTATAGAACCATTTGTAACCACAGGAGATGGTGCTGGTGTAGTGTACAATGGCGAGGTAAGCAACATATACTCTATAGTGAGTAGGAAGAGGACAGGTAGCAAGGAGGCTGATACCTTTCTAGATATGCTCTGGGATAGGTTCAAAACACTCCCATTCGCATTGAGATGGCTTAGCGATAGTAATGATGTGAACCATGCTAGGGAGATGATCTCCTTCCTCCTAAAGAAGAAGGTAGTAAAGGCGTATCCAGTACTGGTTGAGGGTAACAATAGGTATGTGGCACAGGCAGAGCATACTATAGTCCCAACCATGGAGGGTGCAGTGGTTATAACTGCTTGATCACAGTATGTTATACCATGGTTATTGCCAATTAATTAATTAAACACCGTTCACATACTCTGCATATATCATGGTTATGAGTGTACTACTCTTGCATCTTAAGCAAGAGCCACCGAACTTATACACATAGTCACCAACCTTGAATATACGCTTGTTCTTGATCCCGCACTGCTGGCACTCCTCTATTGTGTAGACTATGGATCTCTTATCCTTCTCATCCTTCATATCATGGCTCATTGCCCTACACCCAATGTATTCCCTACCCCTATTATTAGAATATTATCCCCTTCCTTGCTATGCTCATCAACCATCCTGAATATGCTCTTACTTGCCCTATCCACAGCCTCTGCTATCTCCTTCCTCATCACTGTTATTGCTTCAAGGATTGACTGCTTTATTATCACAGCATAGAGGGGTATGCTATGCTTGGTTGCAACCTCCTCTATCTGGTACTTCTCAACCCCTATCCCTCCTATTGCAGCGCCAACCCCTTCAGCAACATCCCCTGTCTTCTCCCCCTCCAACTTAAGTGCTGCATCTATCATTATTATCATATCTATCCTAACACCCATCTCATTTATCAGTCTCTCAACTGCAGTATGAGGTTCTCCTACAGTACCTCCAGGGCCTTGGGCCTTTACCAGGTAAAGTCTCCTCCCATTGTACTCATACTCACTCATGACTGTATCCCTCGCTATCTGCACCTTCGCCCTGTTGAGCATAAGCCTCCCAACTATCATTGGTCCTATGCCATCTCCTATTGGCTGCCCGCTCTTTATTGCAGGGATAGCCTTGTTGAGTGCCTCTGCTGACTGCATTATCAGGGGCATGAGCATCTGCAACTGAACAAGGAAGAACATGCTTGTTGTCTTCTTGCCCATGAGGTAGAAGTGCCTAACTATCTTGTAGAGCATGTAGAGTGCAGTTGCAACCTCTAGAACGTTCTCCAACTTACTTGCAGTAACCTCATCTGCTTGAGGAGCAAGGAGTTTAACCTGAGCCTTTATCCTCTCATCCCTTAGCCTTATTATATGCTGCACCTTCCTTACTATGCCATATGGGTCCATATCAACTGGGGTTATTGCGAACTGCTCCATCATCATATCAAGCCTCTCAGTACTAGCAAGGTTTGGGTTTATGCTCTTTAGATATGCTACAGCCTCCTCTCTAGCCTTATCCTGCATGATCTTCAACTTGTTTAATGATCTAGAGACATCATTCAGTACCATCCACATCTGTATCCTTTGCCCATAGAGAAGGAATATGAAGAATGGTATTATCCATAGCAGGTATACCCACCACTGTTGTTGTGCATCTCCAGATGGGAAGAGAGGGTTCATCTGCATTAAGATACTCCCTATATCTATAGTCGTTACCATCATCATCATACCTATACCCATACCTAGACCAATATCCATAATCCACATCCTACCTGTATCCCTGCCTGTATATACTTTGATCTTCACATTAAAGCCTTTCCTTATATATCAACCTATAAATCTCATCAATGCTAAGAGATGATGGTATAGGTAGTTAGAGCATGAATAATAATAATGGTGATGATGTGATAGATGAATTGAGAGCAAGTATCAAGAATGGAAGGGTACTTGCTAGCATCGTTGATAGATACATGTATGCTAGTGATGCTAGTGCCTATCAGATTATGCCCCTCTGCATAGTCCTTGCTAGGGGTGTGGATGATGTTGTAAGCACTGTGAATATTGCCTATAAGCATGGCATGCCAGTTATAGCAAGGGGAGGAGGGAGTGGGCTTGCAGGTCAGGCTATAGGCTCTGGTATAATAATAGATCTTACAGGCATGAACAGGATCCTTGATCTAGACCTTGATAAGGGGTATGTTACAGTTGAGGCTGGTATATACAAAGGTTTACTCGATAGGGAGTTGAAGAGGCATGGCAAGTTCATACCAGTAGACCCTTCAAGTTCTGACTATTGCACTATAGGAGGGATGATAGCAAATAATGCATCTGGTGCACATACGGTCAAGTATGGAAGCACCATAGACTACGTTGAGGAACTGGATGTGGTTCTAGCAGATGGGAGCGTTATACACGCTGGTAAGGTTGATATTAACGACAGTAGCAGCAGTAACAATGGTTCAGTAGAGGCAAGGTTAGCAAGAGAACTCTACGATACACTTGCCCCCAAGATGGGTATCATAAGGGATAGGTTCCCAAAGGTAAGCAAGAACTCCTCAGGCTATAGGATAGATAAGGTTCTGCTTGATGACAGTACAAGAGCAGCAGTAGTAGTAGATCTTGCAAAGGTATTCGTGGGGTCTGAGGGTACCCTTGGCGTAGTGGTTAGAGCAAGACTCAAGATGATAGATATGCCAAGGTATAGAGCATTGGCGCTACTTGCCTTTGATGATACATACAATGCATCGATACATGCAAGGGATGTAGTTAGGCTAGGACCTTCTGCTGTAGAACTCATAGATAGAACTGTAATAGATATGGCAAGGATGATCGATGGGAACCTTGGCTATGCTTATGATTACTATGATTGCCTGCTATTCGTTGAGTTCGATGGCAATAGCATGGATGATGTTAGATGCAGCATGGATAAACTGCTCAACATCTCTAACAATGTAAAGGGTCTAATACATGTAACATGTTCATATGATGAGGATGAGATATCTAGGCTATGGGAGGTTAGGAAGAGGGCACTTGCATATACGATGAAGGTTAGGATGGGCAATAGCAAGCCTATAGCATTCATAGAGGACCCAGTTGTACCAGTTGAGAGACTCCCTGATCTTGTTGATACCTTGAGGAGTATCTACAAGAGGTATGGTATACCCTACTCGCTCTATGGGCATGCTGGAGATGGGAACCTTCATACCAGACCCATGCTGGATCTGAAGAGTAGAGATGGGCTTGAGGTCATGAAGGCTCTAGCATATGATATATTCAAGGTAGTTAAGAGCATGAATGGTAGCATGTCTGCAGAGCATGGAGATGGACTTGCAAGATCAGAGTTTGTAAGGTTGCTTTATGGTGATGATATATACTCGTTATTCGTTAAGGTGAAGGGCATATTCGATGCAAGGAATATAATGAATCCAAACAAGAAGGTTTTAGCAGGTACAGATAACAGCAGGGATCTGTTGATACAGAATATACGCTATAGCAAGAGATCAAGCAGAGAGAATGATAGCAGCACTCTTCTAATATGGGGTTCAAAGAACAGTACTGTAGCGAAGAGGATAACTGGCTATGATCATGAACTAGCATACAGTGATGAAGTTGATCTATGCCATGGATGTGGTATGTGTAGGGAGTTGAGTTACAAGGTGAGGATGTGCCCAGTGTATAAAGGTTTGCGTGATGAGGTAGCATCGTGTAGAGGGAGGAACAATGTGCTGAGATGGCTACTCAGCCTTGCTGATACTATAGATAGCGCTAGCATAATGGATGGCAAGGAGTATGAGGAGTTGATCTACAAGTACTGCATACAGTGCAAGATGTGCCTCATCGATTGTCCATCGAATGTTAATGTTGGCAAGATAATGGCTGAGGCTAGGGCCAGATACGCTATTAAGAATGGGTTGCCAAAGGGTTACAGGTACTTTGCTGAGATAGACAGGTATGCTAGACTTGGATGCAAGTACTCATGGCTATCAAACATGCTGATTAACAGCAGGTTGTTCAGGCTAATCCTTGAGCATCTAGCAGGTATAGATGCTAGGAAGAGGATGCCAAGGTTCAGCAGTAGCCTATTCGATGAACTCTTCTCTAAGTATAGGCAGCCAGCAGTAGAGAAGAGTGTTGCATTCTTTGCAGATACATACATAAGATATATAGATCCTATGCTTGGGCTCAAGATTGTAAGGATACTAAACCTTAATGGTTATAGGGTTGAGTTCCCAGAGCAGTTATCCTCTGGTTTACCAGCATTGCTTGAAGGTGCGCTAGATATAGCAAGAAGGACAGTAGAGTTCAACGTTGCTAACCTCTACCCATATGCAGCAAGGGGTATACCAATAGTAACCTTCTCGCCAAGTGCATCCCTAGCATTAAGGATGGAGTATCTTAACGTGCTGGATGATGAGAGGTCTAGAGCAGTTGCAGATAACGTGCAGGATGTACATGAGCTCCTCTACAACCTTAAGAGCAGAGCAGAGCTTGAAGAGTTCAAACCAGTGGATGAGGATATACTTGTGCATATGCACTGCCATACACTGGTTCAAGGTTACGATAGGCATGTTGTATCACTGCTGAAGAGCATACCATCCCTAAGGCTAAGCATACTTGAGAAGGGATGTTGTGGTGTTGGAGGTTCATACTCATTCATAAAGGATAACTACGATCTCTCAATGCTCATGGGTAGAGAACTATTCAATGCAGTAAAGGTTAGTAGCAGGAGGGTCTACACAACTGGTGAATCATGTAGGTTACAGATAGAGGAAGGCTCTGGAAGGAACCTTGGCTTAACTGTAGAACTCATAGCTAGAGCGTATGATATTCAGTAAGTAGAGTAGAGATTAAATTATTCCATCTATCCCATCCAATACGTATGAAAGATACAAGGATAGGTCTCATAGGGACTGGGATGATGGGGGGTGCAATAGCAAGGAGGCTTCTAGCATCTGGTTATAGGCTTACAGTATACAACAGGAGTAGATGGAAGGCTGAGGCACTGAAGGGTTATGGTGCTATAGTTGCAGATACACCAATGGATGTTGCAAGGCAGGTAGATCTACTCATAACCGTAGTTAAGGATGAGCATGCATTGGAAGAAGTACTATTTTCGGGCGAGGGAGTTGTGCATGCAAGGTCTTACAGGGATGAAGGGAGTAGTAAGGTGAAGGGATGGTTAACCCTTGCTGATGTTAGCACTATAAACCCGTTTGCATCAAAGAGCATAGCATCAAGACTGGTTGAGCATGGGATAATCATGCTTGATACCCCTGTTATGGGAGGGCCCCAACTTGCTGAGCAAGGTAATCTTGTGATGATGGTTGGAGGTAGCAGAGAGCAGTTTGAGAGGTTCATAGATGTGTTCAACACAATGGCAGGGAGGATATTCTACATAGGAGACAATGGTTCTGCCCATACAATGAAGCTAGCACTAAACCTCCAGATAGCAATGATAGCAGCAGCACTATCTGAAGGGATACTCCTGGTTGAACGTTCAAGGCTTGATCCAATGCTCTTCCTTGAGATACTCAACTCAACATACTTCAAGACTGGCATGAGTGAGCGTAAGGGACCAAGGATGGTAAAGGGTGAGTATGAGAAGTCATTTGCCTTAGAGATGATGCTGAAGGATGTCAAGACAATAAACGATACTGCTAGGACACTTAACATATCTCTACCAATGGCATCCATGCTTGAGCAGTGCTATAGATTAGCAAGCAAGACAGAGTTGGCAGACAAGGATTATACAGCATTGCTGGAGTTCTTGAGGATTGTGAATAGAGATGAAAGGAAAGGTAGTTAATGAGTTAGTTGGTGAGCAAGTACTTTGTTTTACTTACTTTATATAGTCATCCCCATCATAAGATAAGTTAGTGTATATCACCTTATCGTACTACCTACAGGTGCATCGCCATCAACAGTAAGCCAGTATGGCTTGCCATCAACATCAGCAGCAAGGAGCATCCCATGGGATCTTACCCCTGCTATGCTCTTAGGCTCAAGGTTTGCTAGAACTACAACCTTCCTTCCAACCATCTCCTCTGGCCTATAGTACTCAGCCCCTCCAACTATAAGCTCCCTCTTCTCACTACCAATATCTACTAGTGCCTTCATTATCCTGCTCTTCCCTGCTATACTCTCAGCCTTAATTATGACCCCAACCCTTATATCGAGCCTCTTGAACTCATCGTAACTTATGCTCATCAAGTAAGGCATAAGGATCTACCATATATATCATGATGGAGAAGTGTATGTAATGGATCTTACAGAGTACTACTCATAGCAATGCATTGGGTAAGGAAGGTATGCATAACAGCAAGAGGATAGATCTTAGGTACCTTAAGGATCTAAGGTGTGTAGACTGCGAATCCTACAGGGGTTACATGAGCTTCTACGCTGTATTCTGGAATAGCTTGATGATAAAGGAGCCTATACCTCTATGCTCAAAGTGTGCAAGGGAGTTCATCAAATTCGTTGATAAGAACAGCAATGGAAAGTATAAGGTACTTGATATAGGCATGATAAATTAAAAAGGGTCTCATACAATACCCAAGGCATGGGTATAAGGCTTGAAGTAAGCAAGGTTATAGATGCGCCAGTAGAGAGGGTATGGAAGATAGTTAGCGATGTGGATAATGAGCCCAGGTACTGGCATGGTACAAAGAGCATAAACAACATAAGCAGAGAGGGTAATAGGATAACTAGGGAGGTTACCATAGCATTCAGGAACTCCATATGCAGGGAAGAGGTAAGTATAGAGCCAGAGTTGAAGAAGGTAGATATCAACATATTGGATGGACCAATGATAGGGCATAAGATAGTAACGCTAACAGATATTAATGGTAAGACAAGGATAGATGTGCTCTGGGATATAAGGCTTAAGGGCATGCTCTCTATGTTCTCATCCATGGTTAAGGGACATATAGAAGAGGGTACAATGGATGCACTGGAGAGGATAAGCAATGATGCAGTTAACACAGGTTGACTCCCCTAATATTAGGAGTATGCAGATGATCTGATGGATGGGTTCATGAATGAATAGAGTGGTGCTGGTAGCATGATGGTAGTTACAGCATTTGATATATTCAATGCTATCCTCCTTGTAATAATCCTTGGTGTCCTTGGAACATGGCTCTACCTTCTAGCATACACTGTAAGATCATACAGATGCGCACCAAGGCTCTACGATAGCAGTTATGATGAGGATTACGATCCCTTGCCTAAGCAGCCTAGGGTTGATATAATTGTGCCAGCAAGGGATGAGGAGAAGTTCATAGCAAGATGTCTTGATTCACTGCTTAAGCAGAGATATGCAAACTTTAGGATAATAGCAGTAGATGACTCTAGCATGGATGGTACAGCAAGTATAATGGAGGAGTATGCTAGAAGAGATGGTAGAGTACTCTTCATCCATGCTGGTGAGAAGCCAGATGGATGGGTAGGCAAGAACTGGGCGTGCTATCAAGCATATCTAAGGTCTGATGCTGAACTCCTGCTCTTCACAGATGCTGATAGCATGCATGATGAGATGCTCCTACCTCTAGCAGTTAAGAGGATGCTCAAGGATAGACTTGATGCTCTAACGCTAGTGCCTAGGCTGGAGTGCATAGATCCATGGACCAAGGCTACACTACCATTGCTTCTAGTATTCCTGCACAGCAGATACTCTTCTTTGAGGGTTAACAGCAGCAGGCATGATACAGGATACTTCTTTGGTAGTTACTACATAATAAGGCGTGAGGTCTATGAGGCTGTAGGTACCCACAAAGGCGTGAGGAATGAGATAATAGAGGATGGGGCATTGGGGGCAAGGGTTAAGAAGCAGGGTTTCAGGATGAGGATGTTCCTTGCTGATGATCTCTTCTCTGCAGTATGGGCTAGGGATATAGGCACGTTGATAAATGGTCTATCTAGGCTAATGGTTCCGATATACCATGCTAGTAAGGCTAAGGCATTTGGAGTCTTCCTCATCACATTCTTCCTCTTCCTATACCCATTCCTGCTAGTACCATACTCCCTTGCAATCCAATCGTTGAATCTCAGCATGTATATAGCGCTAACAAGCACTACTACATGCTTGATGATAGCAATAGCATCACTCATCCATATCATCAAGGGGCTGGGTATAAACCCACTGTATGTTCTGGCATCTCCTTTAGGCTCTCTACTCATACCCTTGGGATTCTTGTTGGGGATGAGGAAGAGCAAGCACGGTGTGATCTGGAGGAATAGAAGTTATACACAAGACCTATACAGGGCTGATGGCTTCAGGATCTGAAAGTAAAGCATTAATTGAAGTATATGATAATATGACCGATGAGGGCTACCCTCATAGCCACGTTAATAATAATAGTGTCTATCGCAGCAGTTCTAGCTTATTACAACTATAACCTGCTAAACCCATCACAGGTGACTACACCACCATCATCAATCAATACACAGGAAGGCAGGCAGGTAAATGCACAGGGAGATAATGCAGAGAGAGAACCCTCACCAACCCAGCAAGAAGCAGATGTACAGGAACAAGTGCAGACAGGGAATACGTCTAGGAGTACACTGACATTAACAGAGCTCTTCAAGTATGCAGAGCAGAGTGTAGTGCAGATATCTGTGCAGAAGGGTAGTGCTAGAGGGATAGGCTCTGGCTTTATATATGATGTACAAGGGCATATAGTTACAAACTACCATGTGGTTGAGAATGCTAGCAGGGTAAGCATAACATTCCTAGATGGTACTGAGTATAGAGCAAGGATCATAGGTGTAGATCCATACACAGATCTTGCAGTTATCAAGGTTGATAATGTAAGCAGGGATAAGTTAAAACCATTGTCCCTAGGTGACTCATCTAAACTTGAGGTTGGGGAGCAGGTAGCAGCAATAGGCAATCCATTCGGGCTTAGTGGATCAATGACCTCTGGCATAGTGAGCCAGTTGGGCAGGATGCTTGAGACAGCAAACGGGTTCAACATACCAGATGTTATACAGACAGATGCTGCAATAAACCCTGGTAACTCTGGAGGTCCATTGCTTAACATGTATGGTGAGGTTGTTGGTGTCAACACAGCTATAGCATCTAGAACTGGAGAGTTCTCTGGCATAGGCTTTGCTGTACCATCAGATACTGTTAAGAGGATAGTCCCGATGCTTATTGAGGAGGGTAAGTATAGGCATCCATGGCTAGGAGTATCAGGTAGGGATGTTAATGCAGAGATAGCAGAGATCCTAGGCTTGAAGGAGGCTAGGGGCTTCCTTGTCATAGATGTTGTTGCAGATAGTGCAGCAGAGAAGGCTGGAATCAAGGGAGGTAGCAGGACAATTACGCTAAGCGATGGTTCAAGGATAAAGGCTGGAGGAGATGTAATAGTAGCTATAGATGGTAACCCTGTAAGAAAGATAAACGATATACTCATCTACCTGCAGAGAGCAAAGTCAGTTGGTGATCAAGTAACACTGACTGTAATAAGAGATGGAAATATTATGGATATTAGAGCAACATTGCTGGAGAGGCCTAACCCATTAGAGTCGCCATAGATCAATGATATACGCATAAATAATAATAATATGTAGTAATCAATCTATTGACTAACCAATTACTTATTAATTAATTAATTAATTAATCTAGACCTACATCCTTCCTTATCAACTCCTCGAACTCATCCTCGCTCATACTCCTCTTAGCCTCAAACATAGCATATGCATGATCTCCAACTATGTACCTCATCCCTAGTCTAGATCCTTGCCTATAACAGTTTATTATCTTGATTATGGTATCTGCAACATCATCAGCGTTAAGCCCATGCTCAATCAGATGCATCAAGCCTCTCTGTACATTCTTGAGCGTATCTGAGTACTCTTCTAGCCTTGGTAGCCTAAGGATATCTTTATCGCTCTTTACTGCTCCAGGTTCTACAAGCACAACATCGATTCCATACTGCATGAGTTCGTATCTTAGGCATTCACTCAAACCCTCCAGTGCAAACATGCTACTTGCAAATGCTGTTATTGCAGGGAACCCCATCATGCCTGCAAGGGAGGTAACATTGATTATCATACCCCTACCACGCACCTTCATGACTGGCACAACAGCCTTGATGAGTCTAGCAGTGTAGAATAGATTTGCATTGAACTGCTCTACCAACTCCTCAACCGATAGATCCTCAATGGTACCCAATCGTGCATATGCTGGAAGGTTTATCAGCATATCTATCCTCTTTGCCTCCTTCACTATTCTGCTTACAGACTCCTCCACACCATAACCATCGCCCTTCTTAGCTTCAACTACCCTCATGTTAGAGGTTATACTATACCCATCATACTTATCGATGATGGTATAGGCTGTAACACCCATATCTGCAAGTTTTGATGATAATGCTGCCCCTATTCCATTAGTTATGTTGTTTATTAGTACAACGCTACACTCTGCGTATTCCCTTTCCTCCCCTTTCTTATTCTCCTCCCTCAAGCCCATCCCATCAGTTACTTCATCTTTATTCTGATATTATCTTTTACCTCTTCTATTACCTCATATGCATAACGTGTTTTATGCACATCATCTTTTTAACTTATTTATATTTAATTTCTGCATAAAGTGTTAGGCATTGATAGATATAGTCTGTGTACCTTACATGCATGATGAAGGTAGCAAGAGGCTCAAGGCATACTGGAAAGGCTCGCCAAACATAATTGATCTGTACTTTGCTACAGTAACCATGTCTAATGAGTTCAGATCATACATTACAGAGTATGTTAATCATTACCTTATTGCCACCTATAATGATAGGGAGGAGGTGGTAGAGGATATATACGCTTATATACCATCCAACATATCAATACTCTTCTCAAACAGACTTGAACTATTGGATAGGCCAAGGATATCAAGGTTGAACTTTGTATCTGTAAATGTGCTTAGACGTGGTTATGGTAGGGTGGAGGTTAAGGACCTTGAGAATGTATTCCAACGCAAGCAGTGGAGGATAAAGACTGCAAACCTTGCAAGCATGTATCTGTTGCCAGAAAAGATGCTCAAGTTCACATACCCCTATGCTGATAATATACTGCTTCTACAGTTGGATAGTGATGAGAGTCATATAAGTGAGCAGAGATACTGTGAGAAGGTTAGGTTGGATGTGATAAGGCGAGGCATATATGTTGAGCATCTCATGAGCCTATCCATACTTGAGCAGTTGAAGTAATGGTTATCTCAGCAAGATATGCAAATTATTAAATAACTCCTGTATGTGCAATCTGGTATGAGCAAGCCAGTAGATCTAGGTAGTGTAAAGGAAGGCTCCTATATAATAATAGATGGAGAACCCTGTAGGATAGTCTCGTATGAGAAGAGCAAGCCTGGTATGCAACCTTGCCCCCGAGTGTAAGGTAAGGTTGCCCAGATAGCATGGTTCGGCTAAGGCTAGAGTAGTAGCCATAGGCCTATTCGATAGCGTGAAGCGTAGCATAGTCTCTCCAGTCGATGCAAATGTTGATGTACCAATAATAGAGAAGAGGAATGGACAGATAATATCCATAAATAATAACATGCTACAGTTAATGGATCTAGAGACGTTCGAGGTCTTTGAGACTGACTCTATAGAAGATGATGCAAAGACTAAGGTTAGACAGGGTGTGCAGGTTGAGTACTGGAGGGTGCTTGGAAGGAATAGAATCATGAGAGTCAAGGAGCAATGATATATAGATTGAGAGGCAGGCATATACAGCAAGTAAAGTAAAAATTAAAAATTTTTAATCAATGAAGATTTGATAGATGATATGTGTATAGATGATGTTGTGTTTGCATGTGCAATAGATGGTTCTCCTCCATACTTCACGTATGAAGGCAGTACTATGCTGATAATAAACTCTGAGACTCATGCAAAGCATGGTATTAGTGGGTTCAAGGATATAGAGCGCTACATAGATGCTATAGTATCTCATGAGAGCATACATGCTGTTATAAAGAGGATAGAACCTAGTGTAGATCCTGATGCGATAGATGATCTAGAGGTTATAGTTGTTAGAGGCAGGATGAAGTTTCAGGTAACGCTCAACAATATGGCCTTTGCGGTAGATAGCTCGGGGCTAGTGCTCCCAGATCAATGGGTTAACTACTAATTAGCCAGTCAAATAAAATGATGGAATCTTCTATGAGACTCCTACTACTATTATTACTATTATTATTCTTGCCTTGCCTCCATGGCCTTCCTGTATATCTCCTCTATTGCACTATAACCCTGCATATGTATGCTGTGAAGTTGATCCAGTAGATAACCCTCAGCCTCCTCAACACTCTCCAGACGGCCCTTCCTTGCAAGGGATAACGCTAGTATGTAGAGTGCTGATGATGCAACTCTTGGGAAATCACTATCTCTTAGATTGTTACCCTCTATGTACCTTCCTATAGCAGTCAACACGATATCGTATATCTGGTTCTTCAACTCCTCTGGATACTTGCTCTCGAACTCCTCAAACGCTCTAGCCTCCATATCCTCGCTCGAACTCAACATACCAATTATTACTTATAACATATTATTAACCTTTTGTATTTGATAACAGACTGCTAATACTTTGATAATATTAAGATGGAGGTGCTCTTCTCTTGAAATATTTTATCTTATATATTTGCATGTATCGTATCCAGCAATAACAATTATGATGAATCAATGTATGTATCAGAAAGGGTTGTATTATGCTACCACTACTACTACCATGATTGATGAGCGATGCAGATAGCAAGGATGACCATAGCATTGGAACTCTTCTTCAAGGAGGCTATACTTGCTGATACAGATGCGTTTGTAAAGGCTATGATGAGCAATGGATTCTCCCTTATGAGTGCTGAGCAGGCTATAGTAGCAAGGGGTAACTTCACTGCCAGACCATCAAGGTTCACTAGGATGAAGGGTAAGGGCATGAACATCGCTGCAATAGCGATAAGGGAGGAGCAGGTAAGGAACTACATCGCTCACATAAACCTGATAAGGATGGTTATGCGTGATGAGATTGGTAGAAGCATTGATGATGAACTTGAAGCATGCTCCCTTTTAACAAATGCATGGATCAAGGGTAGTATGCAGGCAAGTAGGGTAGTAAGTAGTATAACTGTAAAGGATATCATGGCAAGGAAGGAGTTCTATGGTTTCATTGCGCACAGAAACCCATTCGGCAAGATAGAGTTGGTCTCTATACCAAGACAAGATAGCAGAAGAGAAGAGGATGGTGAGTGGAGCAAGATGGAGTTGGATTATACAGAGGATGATGAGTATCTATTCTCACTGCATAACTACACCAATAGCCTGGCAAGGGTATTCGAGCATCTAAGTGGGTTGAGTTCCTATATAGCATCTTGCATAAGAGCAGTTGAGGAGATAGTAGCATTAGGAGAAGAGTAAGAGGTAAATAAGCGATGCATCTGACGAAGGCTATGCCATTTGAGAGTCTAAGAGATTACATGGATGCTCTAGATAATGCAGGTATGCTGAAGAGGGTAAAGGCAAAGGTTAGTGTTGACCTTGAGATGGCTGAGATACTTAGGAGGGTCATGTATGAAAAGGGTCCAGCACTGCTCTTCGAGGATGTTGATAACTACAGTATGAGGGTTCTAGGCAATGCATTTGGTAGCATCGAGAGGATGAGGCTAGCATTAGAGATGGAGGAGTTTGAGGAGATAGGTGAGAGGATAACCTCCCTTGCAAGGATGGAGATGCCTTCAAGCCTGTTAGGCAAGATAAGGATGCTCCCCAAACTCTCAGATATGACAGATGCAGCACCAAAGATTGTTGGCAAAGGTGTTGTAAACGAGGTCTATGAGGATGGGGATGGTGCATCATTACTCTCACTACCAGCATTGAAGTGCTGGCCAAAGGATGCTGGAAGGTTCATAACCTTTGGTCTTGTGCTTACAAAGAACCCAGAGACTGGTGTTAGGAACCTAGGAGTGTACAGGATGCAGATACTGGATGATAAGCATGCTATAATGCATTGGCAGATACACAAGAGGGGAGCACAGCACTACCTCATGAGCAAAGAGAAGGGTAAAGGGATAGAGGTTGCTGTCATAATAGGTGCAGACCCAGCAACTGTATTCTCTGCTGTTGCTCCAGTGCCTGAAGGGCTTGACAAATATCTATTCGCTGGGATAGTAAGGAGGAAGGGGATAAGGCTTGTCAAGTGCAATAGCGTAGATCTGGAGGTTCCAGCAGGGGCTGAGATAGTACTTGAAGGATATGTTGATCCAAACGATTTAAGGCTTGAGGGTCCGTTTGGTGATCATGTAGGCTACTACAGTGAGCAGGAACAATATCCAGTATTCCACCTCAAGGGTATAATGCGTAGGGATGATCCAATCTATCTTACAACTGTTGTAGGGAAGCCAGTGCTGGAGGATGCGTACATAGGCTATGTTATAGAGAGAGCCTTCCTCCCATTGATAAGGATGTTCCATCCAGAAGTGGTTGATTTTGCAATGCCAGCAGCGGGATGGTTCCAGGGTCTAGCGATAGTGTCTATAAGGAAGAGGTATCCTGCTCAAGCAAAGAAGGTCATGCTTGGGCTATGGGGTTTAGGGCAACTAGCACTAACGAAGATGATGATAGTGGTAGATGATGATGTTGATGTTCACAACATGGATGAGGTTATATGGGCAGTAACTGCAAGATGCAATCCTGCTAGAGATATACTCGTGCTAGATAACGTGCCTACTGATACACTTGATCCTGCAGCAAGCAGCCCTAACGTAGGCTCGAAGATAGGGATAGATGCAACAAGCAAGTGGAAGGAGGAAGGGGCGTACTACACTCCTGAACTTGCAGAGGTTGATGAGCATACAAAGGAACTTGTAGATAGAAGGTGGGATGAGTACTTTAGATGATGATAGTTTGTTGATTGATTGGTGATTAATCGAAGTACCTTATTATATTGTACATATTGTCTCTCTCTGCTGCTTTCATGCCTACTTGCTTTATAGCCTTAACTATCCTCTCTTGCGTAAGTGTAGTTGCCCTTGCCCCAGTTGCAGATACAACCTCTTCCCCATGAAGTGTTCCTCCAAAATCATCTGCACCATAGTGGAGTGCTAGTTGAGCCATGCCTATGCCATTTGTAAGCCAAGATGACTGTATATGATCTATCAACCCGTTAAGCATTATCCTTGATATCGAGATCATCTTGAGTAACTCCATGCCTCCAGATGAGTACTTTACAACTCC
Source organism: Candidatus Nitrosocaldus tengchongensis (assembly GCA_013538675.1). GTDB lineage: Archaea > Thermoproteota > Nitrososphaeria > Nitrososphaerales > Nitrosocaldaceae > Nitrosocaldus > Nitrosocaldus tengchongensis. Next base: position 2,524 of record JACAFJ010000022.1, on the reverse strand, counting down.
TGCTCTCTTCAACTCTGTATTATTTGGCTCAAAGTTCCATGGTATGAATGCTATGAACCCATTGGTTCTCCTCTGCAACTCTATTATCCTCATGAGCGATCTTGCCCTCTGCTCTATGCTTTCAACATGGCCATACATCATGGTTGCTGATGCCCTTATGCCTAGCCTATGCGCCTCCTCCATTATCCTTAACCACCCATCACTACTTATCTTCAATGGGCTTATCACTCTCTTAACCTCATCATCCAGTATCTCTGCTCCCCCTCCAGGTATAGAGTCTAGACCAGCATCCTTGAGCCTTGAGAGCACCTCTCTAGTGCTTGATCTCTCAACCCTTGCTATCATATCTAACTCTGAAGGAGAGAGTGCATGTATAGCAAGATCAGGGAACCTTGTCTTTATGGCCTTGAATATGCTCTCATAGTACTCTATCCCAAGATCAGGGTTGTGCCCTCCCTGCATAAGAACCTGCCTTATATTGAAGAGCTCTCTTGCCAGACCAACCCTCCTTATACACTCGTCGATGCTTACTGTGTAACCTTCAGGATGCCCTGGGGGCCTGTAGAAGGCACAGAACTTGCAGTATGTTATACATACATTGGTGTAGTTTAGGATGAGGTTGTTTATGAATGATACAGTCTTGTCATAGAGCCTCTCCTTGAGGATGTTTGCTACCTTGCCTATGAGGTTCGCATCCTTGGATCTCATTAGCCTTATGCACTCATCATAGCCAAGAGACTCATCTCCCTTGCCCTTGCCATCCAGTGCCTTGATTAGTATATCCTCAACATCACTCTTTGCAAGTGATATCAACGTATTGCTCATATACCTGCACCTAATACCTTTGCAAGCAACATGGTATTTATCCTTTGAGATACAGATAGGCACTAAGATGCTACCTTATTATAGTAGAGAGCAATAAGGCAGTATGATGAGTATAAGCATGTATGCTAGCAAGGCATTGGAGCGTGCACTCAATGGAGAAGAGTTATCATTCAATGATGGGCTTGAGTTGATGGAGTATGAGGATATCCATACCCTTGGGCTAATAGCAGATATGGTTAGGAGAAGGTTCAAAGGGGATACAGTAACATTCACATGCTCATACTACATAAACTATACCAATGTATGTGCTGCCTCATGTCCTCTATGCGCATTCTACAGGAAGGAGGGGGATGATGATGCATACACCCTAAGCATAGAGGATATGGTTAAGAGAGCAGGAGAGGGTGTTATGATGGGTGCAAATGAACTACACATAGTTGGAGGATTCCATCCAAGGCTTGGGCTTGAGTACTATGAGCAGATGATAAGAGCAATAAAGTCAAGGTTCAAGAACGTTACTGTAAAGGCACTAACCCCAGCAGAGGTATTCTTCATAGCAAAGGTTACACGTAACAGTGTAAGGGAAGTTCTATCAAGGCTAAAGGATGCTGGTCTTGATGCTCTAGCAGGAGGGGGAGCAGAGATATTCCATAAAGAGGTTAGGGATAAGATAGTTGTTGGTAAATGCTCTGGTGATGAATGGTTACAGGTTGCTGAAGAAGCACATAGGCTTGGGATAAGGAGCAATTGCACAATGCTATATGGGCATGTAGAGAAGGGCAAGCATATCGTAGACCATCTCATAAGGTTAAGGGAGGTGCAGAAGAGAACAAATGGGTTCTTAACATTCATACCACTGAAGTTCAGTCCAGAGAATACTGAACTGCATGAGAAGGGTCTTGTAAGGGAGCAGTGCTCATCACTCTACGATCTAAGGATAATAGCAGTCTCAAGGCTTATGCTTGCCAATGCAATAAACAACATCTCTGTCTACTGGCTAGCATTGGGGAAGAAACTTGCTCAGGTAGGGTTATGCTATGGTGGAAACGATCTAGTTGGTACTGCATTCGCTGAGGAGATATACAAGGCTACTGGCATAAGTAATGCAACCAGCATAGAGGAGTTAGCATACATGGTTAGAGAGATAGGTAGGATACCAGCACTAAGGGATACATTCCATAACATAATAAGGTACTTCTGATCTTATCAGATCTGATCAGATAGCTGAGTTGGGTAACATGCTGAAGAGATACATAGACTGGGCTGAGGTGAGCAGGTTATGTTCAATCATAGTAGGCAAGATAAGTGATGATGGTGTAAGCATAGGATGCGTACTAGCAGTTGCAAGAGGGGGGATTGTGCCTGCCATGATCATAGCCAGGATGCTCTCGGTAGATGATATTGCATTGATAAGGGCAAGGCATTATCAGGGCATGAGGATGGATGATGATGTTAGCATAGCCTTCATAACACCTCTTCAAGATATACAGAGCAAGATAGATCGATGCAGAAGGGAGGGCAGAGTTATGCTTCTGGTTGATGATATAGCAGATACAGGGCTAACGATCAGGGCAATCACTGGGATCCTTGATGGTAAGGAGGGTAAGAGCAAGGATGTGATGATTGCAACGCTACACATTAAGCCTAGGAGCATATTCAAGCCAGATTACTATGCTGAGATATGCAGGGATGATGAGTG
>JACAFJ010000021.1 GCA_013538675.1 Candidatus Nitrosocaldus tengchongensis | reverse complement strand
GCTATAATAGCATATGGTCCAAGAACGATAATCCTTGCTAGTATGATGTAGGTAATGTAGGTAGGTGAGCATAATGAAGAGGGTTAAGATAAGGGTATTTAGATACAATCCAGCAGATGGTGCAGATGCAAGGTACGATGAGTTTGAGGTTGAGGCTGAGAGATGGACTACTGTACTTGATGCACTACTCTACATAAAGGCTCATAAGGATCATAGCATAGCATTGAGGTACTCATGCAGGATGGCATCGTGTGGCTCCTGTGGCATGGTTATAAATGGTATCCCTAGGCTTGCATGCTACACAAAGGTATATGAGTTAGGTAGCGATGTTATAACATGCAGGCCATTAACAAACTTCCCAATAATAAGGGATCTAGCAACTGACTTTACAGCATTCTTTGCGAAGCACAAGAGCATGAAGCCATACATAATTAATGATGCTGTTGATAGGATAGATGGTAGAGAGTTCCTCCAGAAGCCTGAGGATGTTGAGAAGTATCTGCAGTTCTCATACTGCATAAAGTGTGGGCTATGCTATGCAGCATGCCCTACAGTTGCTACAGATAAGAGGTTCCCTGGTCCTCAAGCCCTAGCACAGATGTATAGATACCTTATAGATAGCAGGGATAATGCTACAGATGAGAGGCTCAAGGTTGTGGATGATAGGCATGGGGTATGGAGGTGTCACTTTGCTGGCTCATGCAGTATGGTATGCCCAAAGGGCGTTGATCCTGCTCTAGGGATCCAGTTGCTTAGAGCATACCTTCTGGGCATGAGCAGGGATAGCAAGGTTGTGGCAGAACTCTACAAGAGAGAGCCCCACAAGTAATCTTTGATCTTGGTTATAGAGCGAATAAGTTGATGAATAATAATAGATGGATCACTTGTAAGTGCTAGTGCTGAAGCCTTCATTCACCTGCTTGTTTATTACCTCTGCCATGAAGTGATTGCTCACCATAACCTTCACATCCTTTACGCCCTCTATCCTCTTCAGGTTATCCCTTATATCTTGAGCTATCTTGAATCCAAATACAGCAGGGCAGAATGGGCTTGTAAGGTGCAACTCAACCTTAACATTACCATCCTTGATCTCAACATTGTCTACGAGTTGTAACTCCATTATCGACACGTTTATCTCTGGATCTACTATCTTGCTCAACTCCTCAAATATCCTTACACGAATCTCCTGTATACTGCTCATATCCATTGTACTCCTAACAAGGTATTTAAAATTAATTTCGTTTTCTTATTAATCAGAATTCAGCCTGCTTCATCTTGGAACCACACCTTGGGCATGAGCCACCCTTGAACCTATGCCCGCAGTTTATACATCTATATGTTATGCCAACACTGAAAGAGCCTCTACCATAGTTGAGCATCCTCCTATTCACCAGTATGTTCAGTAGTATGAATATGGCAAAGGAGAGCACAAGTCCTATTATCAGTCCGAATAACCTTATCAGTATGAAACTGACTGCAGCACTTATAGCCATCCATATCAGCATGCGTACATAATAATTCCTCATCATCGCATAGTATTGGCTGTCGATGCTTAAATCTTTTGCTGAGATATGAGGATGAGGTACAGAGGTTAATAAGATACAAAATCTTTATTTTATGTTGGCTTATAGGTGTAGGTGTGAAGGATAAAGAGGCAGCAGGTCATCATGGAGTGATAGATACCTCACATAAGCATGGAGATGGTTCGGGAGGAGAAGGTAAGAATGAGAATGAGAAGGAGGAGGAAGAAGAGTACTTGGAGTCTGATATGAGGATGATACTCCTGACTCATCTAAGGAGGTTAGGCTTGGATGCTTATATTGCTAGTGATAGAGAGGTAGAAGAAGGACCCTATTACAGCTACTACTTCACATCCATACCAAGGATTGTAACAAGTGTATGCTGTATAAAGGTCAACGGTATGAACTTTGACTGCATAAATCTACTTGCCAGGGGTTGAGTCATATGGAGGATAACGCAACAACTACTCTACATACTTATGGCGCATTGCCATTCTACCAGATACACTTCATAGTTAAGGGCGATGGCAAGATGTTCGAGGAACTACTCTTGGCAAGGACTAGGAAGAAGGTAAGAGGATTGATAAACAAGAGTGTGGAGGACGTGTGGTGGGAAGGGGGCAAGATAACTGAGAGGCTCAACAATGATGCAAGGTTGAAGCAGTTACTTCTTACTATATTAAAGGATGATGACATATTCATAGATCCAGTTGAGAACGCTGTAAGGATATATACTAGGTTCAAGATAGAGGGTGAGGTTATAAGGTACCTTAGCAAGGAGGCTATAGAGGCTTACAACATAATAGCAGGGCATGTTAGGAGCATAATGAAGGAGTTCGAATGATCTTATAGAGTATCTGTTTCTAGTTATTGCTTGTTAGTTAGTTAGTTAGTTGCTAGGCTCTCCACCAGTCAAAGGCTAAGAACTCTACCCTCTTCTCTCTAACCCTTGCAATAGCAAGTATAAACTGCTTCCTTACTGTAGTTGCTAGCCTACCAGAGAGCACTATCATGGTTGCTGTTAGGAGATCACTTGGATTAACAACTTGTACAAGGTATGGTGCATGGTCTATCCCTGGTCCATGCTCATAGACAGCAAAGTCGCATCCAAACTTTATCCCAGGAGTTACAACATAGCCTTTATCCCTCAACTCCTTGAATACCATGTACTTGCTATCAAACCTAGCGTATTCCTTCCTGCATATAGAGGTCATCTCCCTCAACGATATACCAACTATTGAATCACCATCATTAGGATTCTCTCTCTTACCTCCATCATGTCTATATATATATAATCTACCCTTCTTTGCCAGATAGTAACCCTCTATGAGGTCTAGGATAAGTGGGGCATCGAACTCTGCATCCTTTGGTTTTGGTATGCCTAGAGGTTTACCATAGAACCCCTCTCTAAACAGAGTTCTAGAGTGCTCTACATCCCATATGACTATCCTATTCTCTATCAACTCTCCCTTTATGATCTCTACCATGGTCTATACCATCTATGATGTATCTATACCACGCTGTACTCTTCTACTACATGTTGAGTGCAAGTATTATCATATGATCAGATGCCTCTAGGCACTTATCTGCCATACCTTCAACACCATCTAGCACATCCTTGAGCAGTATCAGATCCCTTGTATCTGTAACATTATTCAAGCCTTTGACTACCAATGCTCTATACTTATCATCTATCTGCTTCTCTAACCTCTGCACGGTAGGACCCATCTCTATTATGGTCATGGGGTTCATGCTCAACGCTCTAGCCATCTCATTCAATTTGAATAGTTCATCCAGTACAAGATCTAGTAATGATTGTACCTCACTATCTATATTCTTGAATATATCTGGTCTTAGGGCTGATAGCCTGAATGCTATACCACTCATATGACCTGCTATCTCATCCATAAGGTATATGGTTCTCAGCAGTTCCTCTCTATTCACCATGAGAGAGCCTATCTCGCATATATCCATGGTTATCTTCCTCCTAAGGTTCTCGATCTCATCCTCAGTACTCTTTATCCTCTCCAGATTCACACGTACTCCATCACCGTTACCATTGAGTACCATGCTGTATATTGCTAGAAGTGACCTACCAGCATTAAGGAGCTTGCCTATCTCATCTTGGAGCACTGCAAGTGCCTTCCTCTTAGCCTGTAATTCAAGCTCCCCACTATACATGAGTAGTTTATAGCAGGAATCATCTTATAAATGTAACAATATTCCATCTGATTTTCATAATAAATTATCAAGGCATACATTTGAATGCAAGGCAGGAAAGGTTAAAATCTCCTGCTAGGCAAGCATACCTATGCAGGTCATAAGGAGGAGATGGAAGAGGTTAGCAGCACTAGCATTGATATGGTTCATAGCACTATTCCCTATACCAGTGCTACCTCTCTGGGGTGTTACAGTGAATGAACAGGCGCTAACCGCAATAATAATCATAGTAGCAGTAATCTCTATACCCATGACATTACTTGCAATATTCATGAAGTAGCGGTCATATCCTCTCCCTTGCATACTACATATACAGCATTAACCACATCCTCTATTATCCTTGAGGATGAGGCTAGATACTTCCTTGCATCGAATAGAGAGTCTACATCCTCTCTAGAGAGGAGTGATGTAATCCTAGGATCCTCCTTTAAAGCATCGCTGAACTCCATACCATTCATGCTTGCGTTGAACGCTATGCTCTGCACTATGGAGTATGCCTTTATCCTATCCATACCTTTCCTTATGAGGGCATCTAACACGAACTCAGCGAATATCTGCCCCTTGCTTGCAGAGATGTTCCTCCTTAGGTTATCAAGGTTAACCATCAGGCCAGATACAACACCTATCATGCTCCCAAGCATCTCATCAAGCAGGATCATGCTCATCGGTATTATGAAGCGCTCATTTGCCGAGTTACTCAAATCCCTCTCATGCCATAGTGGGATATTCTCTAATGCTACAGCAAGGATTGCACGCATCATCCTTGCAATGCTTGATACCCTCTCACTCTTTATGGGGTTCCTCTTCACTGGCACAGCACTGCTACCCATCTGCCCCTCCTTGAACGGTTCCATAACCTCACCTATCTCAGTCCTCTGCAGGTTCCTTACCTCAGTTGCTATCTTCTCTAGTGTGCATGCTATGAGAGTTAGCCTTGCGATAAGTTCTGCTATCCTCTCCCTTGATACTACCTGTGTTGCAGCATCAACAGGCTTCAGATTAAGCCTCTCTGCAACCATCGCCTGAACATCAACTGCTCTATCGCCCATGAGCGAGCCTGTACCAACAACCCCTAACGTCTTGCATACAAGCACTCTATCCTTAGCCTCATCCATGCCCTTGATATGTATCAACATATCAGATGCCCATACAGCGAACTTTAAACCAAATGAGATTATGCTTGCATGCTGCCCATGGGTTCTACCCACTGCTGGTACATCCTTGTATGCTAATGCCTTCTCTACTAGCAGTAGTGTCAACCTCTTCATCTTCCTCTCTATTACTGCTAGAGCATCCCTCAACTGCATGGCTATCCTGCTATCAACAACATCGTAACTTGTAAGCCCATAGTGCACCCATGGCTTTGCCACATCATCACATACCTCTACCAGTGCCTCAACCATGGCAGCAACATCATGCTCCCTTACCGATTCCAACTCCTTCACACGCTCAAGCCTTACAAGGCCAGATCTTGCCTTCCTTGCTATCTCTATACCAGCATCCCTAGGTATTATGCCTAACATGCTCTGCACTTCAGCAACAGATGCTTCAAACTCAAGTGAATACCTTAATACTTGCTCATCCTCGAATATCCTTCTAACCTCTCTACTACCATATCTTCCAGCATCTATTGGCAGTATAGGCATGCTATTATCCTGCTACACATAGTTTAATTTAAATTATCTTTGGTGGTAGCAAGGGGCATGATGAGTGATTACATAAAGAGGATAAGCGATGTTGAGTACAGGATAGAGCCTATAGAGAGCAAGGGTATGAGGGTTCCCGTAACGATATATGCAAATGAGCAACTCTTGAGTAAGATGCTCTCTGACAGAACAGTACAGCAGGCAATGAACGTTGCTACCCTTGCAGGGGTACAGAAGCATGTTGTAGTTCTTCCTGATGGGCATGAGGGTTATGGCTTCCCTGTTGGAGGAGTAGCAGCGATGAGCCTTGAGGATGGTGTCATAAGCCCTGGAGGTGTAGGCTACGATATAAACTGTGGTGTTAGGCTAATAAGAACAGATCTTGATGAGGAGGATGTAAGGCCAAAGTTAAGAGAGTTGGTGAATGAGTTGTTTAGAGCAGTACCATCTGGTGTTGGGAGCGAAGGGGTTGTGAAGTTGAGTAGCGCAGAGTTGGATGAGGTGCTTACACAGGGTGTATACTGGGCGATAAGGAATGGTTATGGATGGGATGAGGATGCAGATGTGTGTGAGGAGAATGGGAAGATGAGGGGTGCAGATCCAAGCAAGGTATCTAACATGGCAAGGAAGAGAGGTGCACCACAACTTGGCACTCTAGGCTCTGGCAATCACTTCCTTGAGGTGCAGAAGGTTGACAGGATATACGATCAGGAGGCAGCAAAGGTAATGGGTATAGAGCGTGAAGGGCAGATAACTGTGCTTATACACTGTGGCTCAAGAGGCTTAGGCCATCAGATATGTAGTGACTATCTCAGGGTCTCGGAGATGGCATTGAAGAAGTATGGGATAACTCTACCAGATAGAGAATTAGCATGTGTGCCTAACAACTCAGAGGAAGGGGAAGCGTACAGGAAGGCGATGTACTCTGCACTCAACTTTGCGTGGAGCAATAGGCAGATGATAACACACTGGACAAGGAAGGCATTCGAGAAGGTATTCAATGCTAGCGAGAAGGATCTGAACATGCATCTAGTGTATGATGTTGCACACAACATAGCCAAGGTTGAGGAGCACAAGGTTGATGGCTCACTCAAGAAGGTTGTTGTGCATAGGAAGGGTGCAACAAGGGCATTCCCTGCAGGTAGGGAAGAGATACCAGAGAAGTATAGGGCAATAGGGCAGCCAGTACTTATCCCAGGCTCTATGGGCACAGCAAGTTGGATACTCCTTGGGAATCCAAGGGCTATGGAGTTGACATTCGGCTCTACGGCACATGGTGCAGGAAGGACAATGAGCAGGGCAGCAGCAAAACGCTCGTACACTGCTCAGGATGTGCAGAAGAGGCTAGAGGGTAGAGGTATATACATAAAGGCACTGACAAGGGAAGGTGTCGTTGAGGAGACTCCTGAGGCATACAAGGATGTTGATGCTGTAGCAGATGTGAGCCATAAGGTTGGGATAGCAACCAAGGTAGCTAGGCTAGTCCCAATAGGTGTTATCAAGGGATGAGTCCTAGCAATGATAAGAGTAGCGATACCAAGGATATAGATAGCAAGGATAGCTATGACCCTGCAGAGCAGATCATAATGATGAAGAAACTGCTAGATATGAAGAGGAGGATGCTTGAGCAGAGGCAGAAGAGCGATAGAGAGATACTCCTAGAGCATCTAACGGATAGAGGGGAAGAAGTGTTGGAGGCTGCAGAGCAACAATACCCTAGGGAGATGGGGTTCATAATCCCAAAGTTCGCAAGCCTCATCAGGAGCGGGGAGGTGAAGGGGATGATAACTGGTGCAGATCTACTAGCAATACTTAGGTCTGTAGGTCTAAACGTGAGGCTGGATAGCAGGATAGTCATTGAGAAGGATGGTAGGCTCATATCCCTAGCAGAGAAGTTCAAGAGGAGCGATGATGATGATAATAGATGAGTATCTAGAACACTCATCATGGTTGCTTAACACTAAACTAATATCCTCTATTTCTGTAGATCAGAATGATGTATGACGATGCTATAGAGAAGGGGTTGAAGGGGAAGACACTTCAGGTCTACCTCTATCTGCTCAAGAGGGATGAGCCAGTAGGCGTGAGGGAGATACAGAGGGATCTTAACTTCTCCAGCCCAAGCGTAGCAAGTTACCATCTGGATAAACTCATTACCCTAAGCCTTGTAGCGAAGGATGATTATGGTAGATACTACATAGCAAGGAAGGCTGAGCTAAGCATACTGGAGTCGTTCGTTAATATCCTAGGCTATACCATACCTAGACTAACATTCTTTGCAATATTCTTCACAACCCTTCTCATAACCTATCTGGTTGTGAACCACTCTTCACTCAACATACATGCACTCATCTTTGCGATAATTGCAAGTAGTGCATTCTGGTTCGAGACCATAAGATTATGGAAGAGGAGACCATTCTGATGTTTGGTGTTCTAATCTATAGTATTATATCTTTGGGTGTTGAATTATGGGTGTGAAGAGCATACTTGTACTATGGGGATCTGCACCAGCACTTGCCATTGCAACAGTGCTTATACTCAACATGTTATCTGCAGGGATGCATGCAGAGAGAGGAGAGGAGGCAGTAAGCATAGGTGAGGTAGGGAAGGAGAAAGGCTCTATAGGTGAAGAGAAGGAGCAGCAGCAAGCAGAGGCAGGTGATGTTGTAGGTATGGTTAGTGAACCAGAAGAGAGAGGAAGGATGTTAGTACAAGAGCCCTCTGCACAGATGGCTCCAGTGAGGGAGGCACAGACACAGGAGCAGTACGTCATGCTTGTATTACCATACATAACCAGTACAGTAGCAGCATCCCTATCATTCATAATAGTTAGAAGGTTTGTACATAGGTAGGGATGATGAAGGCGATCGATTAGAGGATCATTATAGTATGTATGCTAGACCCTCCTTCCTCTCCTTCCTCCAGGCTTCCTTGTTGAGTCATGTGGTATCGGTGTGACATCCTCTATTCTACCTATCTTGAACCCTGCCCTTGCCAGTGTCCTTATCGCTGCCTGAGCCCCAGGTCCAGGGATCCTTGGCCCTACACCTCCAACTGCCCTAACCTTTATGTGTAGGCCAGTTATCCCTCTACTCTTTGCTATCTCTGCAACTGCCATTGCTGACTTCATTGCTGCATATGGAGATGATTCATACCTATCAGCAGTCACATGCCTTCCTCCAGAACTTATGGCTATGGTCTCTGCTCCACTAAGATCTGTTATATGTACTATTGTGTTGTTGAAACTGCTGTATATGTGGGCTATACCCCACTTCTCACTCCTTATATCCTCTCCCTTCTGCTCTGCTGCTGACATGGCCTGTTAGTTAGCATTAGGGCATAAAAAATCTTTCTACACAGATTGTACTGAAGCTAAACAAACATTTAAATAATAAATGATAGCGCATTTACTGATGGAGTTAGAGAAACTCTACAAGAAGGGCAATGTAGCAAAGGCTGAAGATGGTTCTCTCCTTCTGGTCAATGATGACAAGGTAGCATATTCTGTTAATGAGGTAGTTATAATGATATGGGATGTATGTAATGGCATCTCATTCAAGGAGTTGGTCAATGTTATAGCAAGTAGTAGCGGAGAGGATACCACTCAACTCAAACCAGCCTTGGAAGGTTTGATAAATGAGATGGTAGAGGCAAAACTCATAGAGGTAAAGTAGTCTGTACAATGAGTGTATAGATAGTAGCAATGATGATAGGATAACCGATGTTATAATCTCTAACCTAACTGTTGTTTTATGATAATCAACATCATACGCTAGTTCAACCTTTCTTCAATCCTATGATGAATCCTAGACCAAAGCCTCCAAGCAAAGGTATGTTTGTTAGTATTGGGGTTGCTGGAACTGCTAACTGATCTGCTATACTACCTCCTATCCTGCCAAATGTCTCTTCAAACTTTGCATAGTTTATCATTATGTATCCATTGTACTCAAGGTAGAGTAATGCTATGAAGAATATGCCTAGGATGAATAATGCTAACTTGGTTATCTTCTTTATTGCGAAGCCTATGAAGAAGCCTATTATCCCTCCTATTGCTATCTGGGAGGTTAGTAATCCTCCTATCCCAAACGGATCCATGTTGATGATTACAGAGGGCTGCTTTATAATATTACCATCAACGTAACTTGCCTATGATGTTAACTATTAAAAATATTGTACGTTAAGTTAGTTGAAGAGCCTTGATGCCTTGGCACCTACATTTACTACTGTGTAGAAGAGTATCGATGCTACTATGGATGAGAGTACTGCTGCTTGATAGGGCTGCATACCAACGCTAAGGGAGTGGTAGTGCATGTACCCCCTAGCAGCAATGTACACAACCTCTGCAGCTGATAGAGTTGCTATCAACTTCTTTGCATCACTTAATACCCTACTCCATAATACACTGCTAGACGAATCTCTATACCTTCTCTTGCTATCCCTGTAGTATAGGTATGCAAATAACGGCATGTATATGCCATACTCTACAGCAACGCTCAGTGTTGAGTTGAGAGCAGCACTCCTGTCCATGGTATAGTAAGCCTCTGCTATAATAGTACTTGCTAGGAATGCGCATACCCCTGCTATGAAGACATTCTTATTGAGCATCACATAATCCTTATACCTATTTAAAATCTCAATTACTAGGTTCATAAGATATAAATAGTTAAACCGATATTAAAGGTTTACATGTTTCTAAGAAGATTAGCTTAATTTCTTCCATACAGTTCTATCCTTATGATCAACCAACTCTATTCCCTCTGCTCTAAGCATCTCCCTTATCTCATCTGCCTCCCTGTAACGCTTCTCTGCCCTCAACATGCTCCTCCTCTTCACCATCTCCTCTATCCTTGCCCTCTCTTCCATGCTCACCTCAGTCCTTTTGAGGCCTAGGATGAACAGCATATCGTTCAGTCTTTGCATGACATTCTCTGTAATACTACTATCAAGCATATCTTCTCCAGCATACCTGTTTATTGCTTTTACAGGGGTAAGGAGCGATGCTATTGCTCTAGGCGTATCCAGATCATCATCCATGCTCTCCATGAATATCCTGTATGAATCATTCACAATACCATTCAACTCGCCTGCTATCCTTATCCCATCATCACTAGCAGGTATATGCATTGCATGCTCCAACTCATACAGTGCATTCTCTATATCCCTCCACACAGCAAGTGCCTGCTTGAGTAGCATCTCATCGTACTCCAAGGGCTTCCTGTAGTGTGCTGATAGGCAGTATAGCCTTATCGCATTCGGACCCCATCTGCTCAGTGCAGAGTGTATGGGCTCTATGTTCTTGAGGGACTTTGCCATCTTCTCCCCCTTGACATTGACCATGCTAACATGTACCCAGTGCCTTGAGAATTCCTTGCATGTTAATGACTCTGACTGAGCAATCTCATTCTCATGGTGTGGGAATATCAAGTCCTCACCTCCTCCATGTATATCAAAGGTCTCTCCAAGGTACTTCATGCTCATAGCAGAGCACTCTATATGCCAGCCTGGTCTACCTCTACCCCATGGACTATCCCATGATGGCTCATCATCGCTAAACTTCCACAAAGCAAAGTCTAGTGGGTCAAGCTTCTCCTCATCAACCTCTACCCTTGCACCTGCCTTTAGTTCATTTATGGGCTTCTTTGATAACTTGCCATAGTCCTCATCCTTTGCTATATGGAAGTATACACCTCTACTTGTTCTATAAGCATAACCCTTATCCATCAACCCCTTTATGATCCTGTGCATATCCTCTATATGCTCAGTTGCCCTAGGGTAGTGATCAGCCCTTAGCACGTAAAGTCCATCGAAGTCCTTGAAGTACTGCTCTATGAAGTACTCAGCAAGTTCAAGAGGCTTTACACCCTTCTCCCTTGCTGCCTTGATTATCTTATCATCGATATCGGTGAAGTTCTGAACAAACCTTACCTTGTAGCCTTTATGCATGAGATACCTCCTTATAACATCGAATACTATTATCGTTCTAGCATGGCCTATATGTGAGTAATCGTACACAGTCACACCGCACAGGTATATCCTTACTATACCATCGCTAGGCTTGATCTCCTCAACCTTGCCAGTTAGTGTGTTATAAAGCCTCATCAGCCATCATCCAACTAGATCTTCTCCAGTCTTGGTCTTATGAATACCTTCCCTCCCATTATGATTATAGGCCTCTCTATAAGGCTAGGATCATTGCTCATCATCTCTATAATCTGCTCCTCACTGTACTTGCCATCGATTACATCCTTGTATGCCTTGCTCTTCCTTCTTACAAGTTCCCTTGCACTTATTCCTGCTCTGGTAAGTATATCCCTTATCTCATCCTTGCTGAGCCTATCCTTGAATATATCCCTCAACTCAAGTTTATGCTCCTTGCTTAGTATATCTATGCTCCTCCTACATGTTATGCACTTACTGTAGTGGTACACACTAACCTTATCCATACATGTACTACACTGATACTCTCTTATCTACTTACTTCCACCAGAGTGCAAGTACTCTACCCCAGCCACGTGAGACCTCATACCATGTTACTTTGCACTTCTCCTCATCCCTCTCGCCAAGATCTATATGCTCTGACCCTATACCTGCACCATATGCAAGGCATGAGATGTCATGGTACTGCTGCCTGTACGTTAGGTAAGGACTGCTTGGATGCCTAGCCTCTATCTTGCCCTCTTCCTCAAGCCTTGCAAGTGCTTTGTAGAGCCAGATGAGCAGATCTACATCACCATTATCCTTAACCATCATGTAGAAGGCAAAGTCATCTACAAGTGATTCTTCTCTACTGCCTGTGTGGAGATCTGCTACCCTTATAACTACATGCCCAACCTCATGGTATACTATGTACTTTATGAATGTGCTGAATGCACCATCCTTGCTTAAGGTTATTCCATTACCATACAGATCATCAACAATATCGCTTATCTCATCCAGTGTCTCAACACATAGCACTATCTTGCTGACTTTGCGAGTGTAAACCTCATACTCAGCATATGCAGCGTACCATACATCACCACAACTTGATACCAGCATGGGTATATCGTATGGCAGCTTTAGGCTGGAGTTAAGTAATACAACTATTGGGTCTATTGCATCTCTATACATGCTTCCAGCATCATACCTAACCTTAAAGTCACCCCTATCCTCCCTGTAGGTGTACTCCTTCAGATCCTCCTCAGCCTTCTTCAACATTTCATTAAGCATATCGTAGTCTGCCCTTAACTCCTCAAGAGTTCTAAGTGTATGTTCATGCTCCTCCTTGCTCCTGTTAAGCTCATCCTGAGTCTGGAGTAACCTTGTCCTAATGTTGCTCAACTCATTCCTTGCATCGTTAAGATCCTTTCTGTTCCTCTCCAACTCCTCCTCACTAACGTCGAGCCTCTGCCTAGTAGTGTTGAGTTCCTCCTCCATGCTCCTTAGCGTACTCCTTGCAGAGTCCAGTTCCTCCCTGCTCCTCTCAAGCTCTGCCTTGGTCTCCTGGAGATTCTGCATTGCATCATCGAGATCTTGCTTGAGTATACTGTTGTCCTGAACCAGCATGCTGACCTTAACCCTCAACTCGTTGCTCTCAGCGTAGAATATTAGGCTCATTATACCAGTTACCGATGCAAGTGCAAACCCTATAACTACAATAATAACATGCCTGTTCATGGATAGTATTAGTCCTGCATCATGATATACTACATGATGTATGAACATTCACATACAGCATATGCTCAACCAACCCTCATCCAAGGCTTGAGGAGCTCATCCCAGGCATTGAGTGCAGATGAGTACTCATGGACGCATCTATATGCTCTCTCGCTAGGCAAATCACCGCTGTCGTACCTTGAGGGATCGCTTCCATATGCTAGGCATAGAATATCATAGTATCTCTGTACAAAGAGCATATGTGTATCCCAGTACCTGCTAGAAGTGGTAGACGTGGTAGCGTGTTTATCCTCCCTCATCGCATCATACAACCAGATCAGAGGATGGATATCATCTCCATCATTCAGCATCATCACTATGGCAAAGTTATCTGCAGCATACTCCTGCATGCCAACTATAGGCAGTTTATATACATCGATCAGTGCATGGGCAACCTCATGGTAGAGCAGAAACTTCACTAAGGTAGAGAACCTCTCAATATCCTCTGGATAGAGCCTCATGAAGTTATCTATGCTAGAGTAGCATAGTACTATCCTCTTCATAACCTGCTCATAGTAGCCAGAGGCGCTCTTGCATCTACCATCCTCATCAACCACTATGCTTATATCATGAGGGAGGATGAACTTGGAGTTCAAAGTATTAACATATGCATCAAGCATCTTTGATCTACTCAACATGCTCTTTACGCTAGAGTATCTATCATTATCCATATAAATTATCTTGAAGTCCCCTCTATCTTCCTCCTTACCCTCTAATCCTTTATCCAGTCTTTGTTCTAAAGAATGATTAAGCATATGCTTCAACATATCGTTACTACTGCTATTACTACTAGCATTGCCATCCTTGCTATGTATGTTAACCAACTTGTATCTGACATCATTCAGTACTTCACTCATCCCCTTTAACTCAAGCAGTTTAGAATCTACGTTCTCAACCTTCTTATCTATAGCATCGTATCTCTTCTCCAGATCATCAAGTGCAGCATGTATATTACTTTTATTAACATCCCATATACTCTCATACTGGTTCATCTCTGTAGTGATGTTGTATACTAGGAGTATGTTTGTAATCCCCAATGCTATTGCTACTGCTGCTAGGGCAAAGAGTATGGGCATATGCTCCTCCTTCCTCATAAGCATTGTTATGTATATCTTTGTACTAAGTAGTAGTATGTGTCATCTATAACTTACACCTTAAATATGACAAGTTCTACACCATCAATGATGGAGAGTATAATAGCAGTTTACTGCAACAGTAGCAACAGTACTACTACTGCTAGTAGTAGTTATGAAGGTATACATTCTCCTGAAACTATACCAAAGCATGTAAGGAATAGGCTTGATACAGCAAGGAACCTCTTCTCTAGGCTTGCTAGATCACACACAGACGACAGTATAATCAAAGCCATCATCTTTGCAAGGAGCAAGGCTGAGGCTGAACTTTATGCAAGGTTCTCTTCACTTCCAGACGCTAAGGTCGAGGAGTGCATTAACATAGAGCATATGGTTGAGAAGGTCCTTGCTACTATAGGCTTCCATGAGAGGAGGAAGAGTGATAGCAAGGATGCATCAAACCCTACAAGTAGGAGGGTCTACTTTGTATTATCTAATTGGCAGTGGAAGTACATAGAGCCATTGCTTAGGCTTAAGGATCAGCAGTTTAGATTCTTCTTTGAGGGAGCATTGGATGAGAGAAGCGCAGAGGAGATAGAGGCTGAGAAGAGGATGGAGAGTGTGGTTAGGGTAAAGGTAGATAACTCCATAGTAGATAAGTTCATGGGCATGCTTACTAGCGATCTCAAGGGTTAAGGCATTAACTCTACAAGTTACCATTCCATAACCACTAACTGAAAGTATTTTATACTCTGTAGATCAATACGCTTCATGCTAGACCTCTACGCTGTGCTTAAACTCGTGGAGCAGGAGGTTGAGGAGATGAAGAGGAGGCAACAGCATGTAATAGCAGCATACCAGCAGCAGACCCGTGAGGAGTTGGCAAAGAAGCTGGTTGAGGCTGGGGAGAATATACTTGCTGCAGCAGAGGCAAAGGTGAAGGAACTCAACGCAGTAGGGCATGGTAAGCCTTACATTGTTGCTACTGATAGGCATGTACTCTACATAGCAGTGAAGAGATTTGGTTATGAGCATCTGAGCGTGAGTATAGATCCAATAGTATACCCGACACCATTCAACCTCAGATTCATAATAGATGAGCCATGTGTAGCATTGCATACGATATCATCAAGCACAGGTATACTCTCGCTTAACAAGAGGACCATAATAAGAGGAGTTGATGCTATAGAGCAGGTTGATAGCAGTACTATAGATGAGATGGTTAGGCTATGGTTAAGGGACTATGATGATGATGATTCTACTGCTTCCAGGATCATCAAGGGTATAGCATCTCTTAGGAGCATGAGCAGATTGGTTGAGTATGTACTTACATCTGGCAGGCATGTAAGGATGAGCACAATATACAGGTGTGAAGAGCATGATTCTGAGCCGATGCATAAGCATGATACAATGGTACCGGCCAGTTCTGTAAGTGCTATCATAAGATATCATCTTAACATATGAATGGTATAGTTATAATTAATTAAGGTATAGTTATTTTGATAGAAAGATTATTTATGTAGGGTTGAGCAAGTAATGGTATGGCAGATTACATGCTGCTGTACCCTAGGACAGTTAGCCTAGTAAGAGGCTTGATACACCTGATCAGGAGGGATGAGGTCAAGGAGGGTCCACTCTACCTTCTAGTTAGAAGGGATGCCAAGGATGTTGTGGAGACTCTCCTAGCAGAGGGATTCCATAAACTACTCTTCTGTGAGAATAGGAAGAGGATGCAGATAGGACATGGACTAACCAAGATGCTCAACAAGGGGTGGGAGATGCATGTTAGGCTTATGCGTGTTAATGGTGTAGAGAACGCCATAGCTTTAGGAGGGGAGGTGGAGATATCTAGGAAGTATATACAGCATATATTCAGTGCTAGGGGGGCAGTGCTCTATGAGCTTGCAGATATGCTGAAGAGGAATGGTATAGATTACAAGATATGGAATGCTAATCTCAATGAGTATGTTAGCAGGATAATAGATAATCATCAGATCAGGCTTAGGGGAATACCATTACTTGTACCGTGGGTACCATCATGCTTCGTTGGTGGAGGTTATGGGCTCATACACCTGCTTAGGTTCCTAGGCATGATATAGAAGATAGGGAAGGAACAAATAAATAATAAAATAAGCATCCACCTATAAATATTATAATGTATACAAGGTTGGTGCACAGGGGTCTATCTCAAGCAGAGGTCGAGGTGTTATTCAACCTCCTCAATGAGAGGTTCGAGGTTATAGAGGAGATGAGGAGGGATGAGCAGCAGGAGGAGGAAGAGGGGATTGAGAATTGGGATGATGATGTTGGTAATTTGGCAGGTATGGAGAAGGATGATAATGACAGTAGTAGTAGTAAGAAGAAGAAGAGTATGATATTGATTAGCATGTTAAGCATAGATCTACCCATACAGTATGATATGAACTTCGTAAAGAATATTGGCTTTGAGAGATGGGAGGTGTTGAAGGAGATCATCAAGAATATAAAGTGGAGGAGAGGTAGAGGAAGACTAGCATTTAGGCTAAGGTTCCTAGGCTCACCAACTATAGTATTCAGTATAGTACATGGCAATAGCAAGGTATTCAACAAGGCTATAGAGGGCATAGAGTATGTTGTAGACACAGTGTTATTCAGGTCCCTTCCAGATGCTGAAGAGGTAAGGTTTGTCTTCTCAAGCGAAGAGATGAGATGGTATCCAAGAAGTGCATACCTTGATGGTAAAGAGTACAGGTATGTAGAGGGTGTATGGAGTATTACATGAAATTATAATAGTAATTATAAATTATACTCATTTATGATGATGATTCTGGTCCATTTAGTAACGAATGCTCATTGAGCATGTCACTCAACTCCCTATACTTCCTATCTATAAAGTCTACAGCCTCCTCTAGTCTCTTGCTCTTACCATACCTATACCTGATCAGTTCTCTATGCCTCCAGTAACTGTTGTTCTCATCCACTGCTAGCGTGGTGAAGTAATCTGGTCCCTTGAGACTATCTGGAAGTTTTATATTGTAAGGTAGAATGTACTCTACGATGAACCACTCATCACCATCAGGATAATCGCATCCTGTCTGTAGGTCGAAGAAGAGGTGCAGATGATCATTCAGGGTTACACCCTCTCCTTCTATATTTGGATGCTTAATGTCTGATCTCTTGTAGTTACGCTTCATAAGTTCTGGCTCAAAGTATGCACTAACTATAGCCCTCCTTAATATCACATTCGCCTCGCTTAAATTCAACAAGAGTAACCCGTTGTAGTATTTTATAACTTTTTAACCAAGCATGATCTTATTCTTACAGAGAGTCTATCCCTAGGCTATTCAACTCATATCTTTATTCTGATACTCCTCCTCTCTGTAACTATCAACTTCACTCTAACATCCATCTCGCTGTGAGGTATGCTGCTCAGCACTTGAAAGTCATATGCAAGCCCAATCATTGCAGCATCTGGGTTCCTTCTAAGATACCTATCGTAGTAACCCTTCCCATATCCTATCCTGTATCCATGCTCATCCCATACTAGCCCTGGCACTATTATGAGATCTGGCTTAACCATCTCGCATGAATCCAAAGGTTCAAGTATACCATACCTGCCTAGAGTAAGATCTATTACAGGGTCTCTAACTCTAGCGAATACCATTGTGTACTTATCCTCGATGCGTGGGTATGCAAGTACCCTGCAACTCTCAATCAGACGCTTGGCAAGTGTAGAGGTATCTACCTCAGAGCCTATTGGACTGTAGAGTCCAACTATGCTGGATGAGTTGAACTCATCGGTCTCTAGAACCTTCTCCTGTATGATGCTGCTTGCCTTGACCATCTCTTCCCTGCTGAGTGAATTCCTTAGGTTCAGCATGTACCTTCTCAACTCCTGCTTCCTCCTACTTATCATATCTTCATCATGCATCTTTACTCTACTCTACTCTACTCTATGCACAACTAACCTAACGATACAACATATATTAATTAACGATCAGTTCACATGTAGGACATCCAGATCTATACCCTCGTTGAGTGTCGCTGCAATCACTGTATTCCTTAAAAGCATTGCAACGGTCATAGGTCCAACACCCCCAGGTACTGGGGTTATGTAAGATGCCTTATCCCTCACATCCAGATCAGCATCACCAACAAGTCTGCCATTGACCCTGTCTATACCAACATCTATCACAACTGCCCCATCTTTAACCATATCCTTGCTCAACACAAACCTGGATCTATCGCCTATGGCAGTAACCAGTATATCTGCCTCTCTGCACTTCTCTTTCAGGTTGGTCGTCTTTGAATGGCATATGGTTACTGTGGCATCCATGTGCAATAGCATCATGCTTAGAGGTTTGCCTACAAGCACACTTCTATTCACTATAACAACATGCTTTCCTGCTGGATCGATCCTGTAATGCTTCATCAACTCAACTATACCAGCAGGAGTGCACGGAAGGAGTTTAGCAACATCGTATGCTAGTAGCCCTATGTTGAATGGCGTTAAGCAGTCAACATCCTTGCTTGGCTTTATCATGCCTGTGATGAGGAACTCATTGATATGCTTTGGGAGCGGTAACTGTACAAGTATGCCATGAACCCTCCTATCCTCGTTGAGTATGGTTATGAGTTCTATAAGTTGGTTGGTGTTGTAATCCTCTGGCAGATGGTGGTTTATGGTCTTTATGCCAACCTGCTCACATGCCCTATGCTTATTCCTAACGTATGTTGCTGATGCTTCATCATTCCCTACAAGTACTGTTGCAAGGTAAGGCTCCACACCTTTGCCCTTGAGCATCTCAACTGCTCTTCTAACATGCTCAGTTACCTTACCTGCAATACTCTTACCATCAATCAGTACTGCTGTCAAATCAGGGATTACTCTTTGCTATAGCAATTAAAATCTTCCTATAATACATGATTGTAACTACCATCATCATCAATAATCTCCTTGATGAGTACAAGTTCCCTTTTAAGCATTAATGCATGTTCTTCATGCATCTCTATCTTGTTCTCAAGCGAAGAGAGGAGCATAAATATGTATCATCCCTTTATGTTGCTTATTCATATTCATGGCTAGATATATTAAGGGGTTTATTAAGTACCATCTAAAATGATAATCTAACGATATACTTTCTATATACAAAATGCGTAATATAGATATATGCTAGAAGAGGCTTATGTGTTATGAGTGAGATAAGCGAGCAAGGGAATGCTGTAATTGTGAGATGCAAGAGATGCAACTGCTGGCTTGCATCAACAAACCCTAGATTCATAGATGAGCATATAGCAGATTGCTCAGAGAGTACTAGTGAAGAGAAGAATGTAAGGAAGGCAGAGGGAATTAAGATAAGACAGCAAAGAGGATACTATCTAGTTATGCGGGAGCCTAGGATAGAGCATAACCAGATCGTAAGATGCATAGCAGAGATAGATGGTATCAGAACCAAGGTGGTTGTATCACATATAAGGAGGGGCAAGTTTGTAGTTCTAAGCACTAGCGTATACGAGTATAGACATCTTGCAGGGAAGGTCATAGATGCATCTGATATATGCGCTATCATACTTTAACCCATCCATTATCATCATCCCATCTATTATTTAGAGTATCTTGACCCTTCTACCATCTACCCTTAACCTGCCTTCAGCGAAGAGATGCACTGCTCTAGGGTATATTATATGCTCCTTCTCAAGTATCCTGCTTGCTAGACTCTCAACATCATCGCTATCCTTAACCTCAACAGCCTCCTGCAGTATTATAGGTCCTGTATCAACACCCTCATCTATGAAGTGTACAGTGCACCCAGTTACCTTCACACCATACTCAAGTGCCTGCTTCTGTGCATTCAAGCCTGGGAATGCAGGGAGTAGGGATGGGTGTATGTTCATTATCCTCCACCTGTACAGTTGTACAAACTCTCTGCTCATTATCCTCATGAACCCTGCAAGGCATACGAGCCCATTATCTGGTCTAACATCATGCTCCTCAAGGCATTCAACTATCCTCTTATCATACTCCCAATCAGCACCCTTCTTACCATTATCATCTATAACTTGGGTATCAACGTTGTAATGCCTTGCAACATCCAATGCCCTAACATTTGGTCTATTGCTTATAACTACCTTTGGTACAACACCTTTCACTGTACCATCCCTTATGCTCTTCAGTATCGCTTCCATGTTGCTCCCCCTACCAGATACAAGTATTGCAAGGTTTATACTCATATGCTTGATGCTAACTGCTTTATATATAAGTGCATATCTACCAAATCTTAATAAGGTATAGATAACCTCTTACTCTGATTGATGCTCATCAATTCAGATTCTGGGATCATGGTTGAATGCAAGGGTAGGAGGATTGCCCTAGACCCAAAGAACGATACAGATGCAGATCTTGTATTTGTGTCACATGCACATACAGATCATATGCATAGATCATCAGATATAGGCAAGAGGGTTATAGCATCCAAGGAGACACTAAGGATAGCAGAGGCTAGAGGCTTCAAGTACCATAATGCTAGCCATGAACCTCATCCAATGTTTGAGATGATAGACTCTGGCCATGTTCTAGGCTCAAAGGCACTCCTGATAGATGATAGGATACTCTACACTGGCGATATATGCACTAGGGATAGGGCATTCCTGAAGCACTTCAGGTTCCCAAGTGTAGATGATGTTATACATAGGGTTAACATGCTCATAGCAGAGATGTACTCCAAAGGCCTACCAGTGATACTCATGGGCTACCCACTAGGCAAGGCACAGATCATAACAAGCCTATTCAGGCACTGGCAGCCTCTCTACATACATGAGAGCGTAGCAAGGATGAACAGCATATACAGAGAACTTGGCATAGATCTAGGGGACGATAATGCTGCTACAGTGCATAGCAACAAGGATAGTGATAGCCTAAAGCATGGCCCATGGTTGATGGTTGCGCCCAAGCAAGGCAACAACTCTGCATTTGTTAAGGCTATGAAGAAGTACTACAATGCTGTAACGATAGCATTTACAGGTTGGGCACTAGCCAATTGGCATACAAGGTTCCATGATTACACTCTACCATTGAGTGATCATTGTGACTTTTACGAACTAGTACAGGTTGTAAACACATGTAAACCAAACAAGATCTATACCTTCCATGGGTTCGCTGAGGAGTTTGCATCCTACCTTAGAGAGTTGGGTTACGATGCAGAGGCTGTAGGCAGTCAGTGCAAGATACTTGACTATATATAGCAAGGGTTTGAACGTAATGAAATAATAGTGCTTCAATACTTGCATGCATGTGTAATGATAAGGCATGCAGATGAGCTCTACACCTACAGGGATGAGGATGTTATAGATATGCTTGATAGCGTTGTTAAGGAGTGGGTGAAGAAGAGGTTCCGTTCATTAACCCCTCCACAGAGATACTCTATACCAAGCATACTCCAAGGTAACAACACCCTTGTTGCAAGCCCAACAGGCTCTGGCAAGACTCTTAGTGCATTCCTGAGCATAATAAGCGAGCTTGTGAGCCTTGCAAGGAATGGCATGCTTGAGGATAAGGTATACTGCATATACGTAAGCCCACTCCGCTCACTTAACAACGATATAGCAAAGAACCTTAGAGAACCTCTAGCAGAGTTATCTGCAATAGATGCATCAGTAAGCATGATAAGGGTAGGTGTTAGGACTGGGGATACACTGCAGAGTGAGAGGGCAAGGATGCTAAAGAAGCCTCCTCACATACTCATAACAACACCAGAGAGCATAGCGATAGTGCTATGTGCACCAAAGTTCAGGGAGAGGCTCAAGGATGCAAGATGGGTTATAGTTGATGAGATACATGAGTTATGCTCATCAAAGAGGGGTGTGCATCTAAGCCTTAGCCTTGAGAGGTTACAAGAGTTATGCACAAACAGGCTTGTAAGGATAGGGTTGAGTGCAACACTCCATCCATTGGAGGAGGTTGCTAGGTTCCTTGTTGGGTATGATGGGGATGGAGAGGAGAGGGACTGTGTTATAGTTGATGCTAGGTTTGTGAAGCCAATGAGCATAATAACTATCTCGCCTGTAAGGGATATAGTACATGCAAAGGCAGATGAACTGAACAGGAGGATGTATGCTCTAATCAAGGATGTGATAAGGAGGAACAAGACAACGCTGATATTCACAAACACTAGATCTGGGACTGAGAGAGTAGTATACCATCTCTCGAAGATGAATGTTGTAGATGCTGATGATGAGATTGCAGCACATCATAGTTCACTCTCAAGGGAGATAAGGCTTGATGTTGAGGATAGGCTTAAGAATGGGAAGATGCGTGTAGTCGTTACAAGTACAAGCCTAGAACTAGGAATAGATATAGGTAGCATAGATGCTGTTGTGCAGATAGGCTCGCCAAAGTCAATAGCAAGATGCATACAGAGGATAGGAAGATCAGGGCACTCTCTAGAGTTGGAGTCAAAGGGCTACCTCATCGCAATGGATAATGATGATCTTGTTGAGGATGCTGTTATGTGCATGAATGCTATGCGTGGCAAGATAGATAGTGTGCATATACCAAGGAACTGCCTTGAT
>JACAFJ010000020.1 GCA_013538675.1 Candidatus Nitrosocaldus tengchongensis | reverse complement strand
ACTCTTCTATATATATATAGGTCAAATATTATTGTTAGTAAACTACACACCATCTGCTCTCTCCTTTACCTCCTTCTCTATCCAGCCATAGCCCTTCTCCTCAAGCATCTCAGCAAGCTCCTTCCCTCCAGATCTAACAACTCTACCATTAGCCATAACATGCACGTAATCCAACTTCTTAAGGTACCTCAGTATCCTAGCATAATGTGTTATAACCATAACAGAGGTATCGTTGCTTATGAAGTTGTTTATAGCATTTGCAACTGCTTTAACAGCATCTATATCTAGACCAGAGTCTGGCTCATCCAGTATAGCAAATCTAGGTTTAAGTACTAACATCTGGAGAACTTCAGACCTCTTCTTCTCGCCTCCAGAGAAGCCCTCGTTAAGATACCTTGCAAGGAATGAGCCATCAAGCCCAACAACATCTATCTGCCTCTTCATGTAATCATGGAACTCTCTAACCGTTAGGAATACTTCCCTGCTCTTATCCTGATAGGACTTGTTCATTATGTTGTATGCATTCCTTAGGAAGTTGCTGAAACTAACGCCAGAGATCTCAACAGGGTACTGGAATCCAAGGAACAGACCCCTCCTTGCCCTTTCATCAATCGAGAGTTCAAGGATGCTCTCACCATCAAGCCTTATATCTCCTTTGCTTACTGTATACCTTGGATGCCCAAGCAGTGTATATGCTAATGTGCTCTTGCCAGAACCATTAGGCCCCATTATAGCATGTACCTCTCCACTCTCAACAGCAAGGTTCAAGCCCTTGATTATCTCCCTAGAGTCTATGTTAACGTGAAGGTCAACTATCTCCAGCCTCATAACACCGTTATGAGAGTGATCTTATATAAATATTAAGATGCTAACACAGGTAACCTTTTGCTACAACTTCTAAGTTAATTATAATATTACGATGAACATTTAACAAAAATTATAGAGAAGGTATCATGACTGTGCTGGTTTTAGCAGCAACCTTATCCTGTAGTTGCTCAGTATCTCCCTACACCTATTCCTTACAGTAACCTCAGTTACCTTTGATACACTAGAGATATCGTGCTGGAGCATCCTTATGCCAAGGAGCATCGCTGCTATGTATATGTACGCTGCTGCAAGCCCAGTTGGTGCCTTGCCATCTATCATAGCGTTATTATCCTCATGCTCTATCTTCCTTGCTATATCTATTGCCAACTTCTCAACCTTCGTGTCTATCCTTGATAGATTTGAGAGCTTGGATATGTATCTATCAAGTGTTAACTGCGTATACTCCTCACGCTTCTCCTGCTTATCTACAGATGTCTGAGCATCAACCACATTACTACTAGCATCCTGCTCTATGGCAAGCATCCTGTAGTATCTGTACACTAACTTCTTGCTACGTATGCAATTTGCTACCTCTACTATCTCATCCATGGACCTTACTATGGAGCATCTCTTACATGCTAGATACACACTTGCAGCAGCCATACATGCTATCGATCTGCCTTTTGCCTCACTCCTACTCTCAAAGTTCCTGTAGAGTAACGATGCTGTCTCACATACTATCTTTGGCAATGAGAGTATTGAGCATATCTCATTTATCTTGCTTAGAACATTATACAGCCTTCTATCCCTGCTTGAGGATACCCTTAGCCTAGTATGCCATCTTCTTATACTTGCTACCTGTTCAACCATACTAGAGCCTATACTCTTCCCTGTAAAGTCCTTATTAGCATATGGTATCTCTGTTGAGATGCCTAGATCATGGTATGCATAACTCGTGTATCCACTACTCCTTGAACTCTTCAGCCTCTCCTCTGGCTCCCTTGCTATACTCTCTGGTAGCAGACTTGGTATATGCTCTATAGCAACATAGCCACAGGATGAGCAGAAGTACTCCCCGCTACTCTGATCCTCTATGAGTATAGAACTGCACTCTGGACATGACCGTTGGCCTATCGCAACCATAACACATCACCAATCTTGCTTATCCTATACTCCATACAATCATCATCATAACTAACATGCCTATACTTCTTCTTCCTCCTCCCCCTTCTTCCCCTCTTTCTCTTTCCCTTTCCCTTTTCCTTTCCCTTTATCTTTACCTCTTCCCATCTCCCTTCCTTTCTCTACCCTCCTGCTATCTTGCCTTCTTACCCTCCTCATCCTACTACTATTATCTACTGCAGCATATAGCCTTGCACCAATATACTTCTTAACTCTATCAGTTAGTGGTAATGCAGATATATATGGAGAATCAACAGGCCCTATCAATTCTATAACCTTAGCAACACTCCTATCCTTAGAATCTACCAGTATGGTACCTCTACTCAAGCCTGCAACGTCCTTGCCCCTGCTACTCTTTATTATCATCCTCCCACTCCTTGATATATGCAAGACCTCCCCCACCTCTCTATTCTCCTTCATCCAATACTCACCATCGTGATTATCACCATTACTGTCAATCTTTCTTTATAATATTATCATCACTGCTTCTTCTTGCTCCTTATCTGTAGTAATGCATCTGCTATCTTACTAAGGACCCTTGACTTGCTACTACCCTCCTTCTTCTCAACCATGATATAACCTGACCTTGTGTATGCTCTCCTAGGATGATGTGCGTTATCATTAACATCCTTTGGCTCATAACCAGCCAACCTTGCTGCCTCTATCAGCTCGTCCATGCTTGGATCAAACACAGATTTACTCTTACTAACCCTCCTACCCTTGCTCTTGCTCAAGTTCTTGTTGAAGTACTCTAACCAGATTATGTGGTGTTCATAGTCCTTCATACAGTTTACCTGTAGAGAGTATGACAGTTCATAATATATATTATCATCACTATTACCACTACTCTGTTCACCTCTCTGGATACTCCGATAAATAATAGGATTATAACTAACTAACTAACTAACTAACTATGATATCCTTACTGCATTAACAACCCCATCCTGTCCTGGTCTAGAGACTACCCTTGCTGTACCAGCCTCAGTCTCTATTACTGCTCCCTTGGTTATAACACCTCTCCTATCATAATCCTTATCTGCTAGGTTCCTAACAACCCTCAGTATCTTTGCCTTTACAACCTTTCTCTCTTTGCTATCAACCACATTTGCATACTCTACACTCTTACATGCTACCTTGGCGTTGCCTCCTCTAACCCTCTTCACAATCCTCTCCTCCTTGCCTAGAACCGTCTCTGATGGATACCTATCCATCTCATACTTCCTCCTATCCCTGTAAGCCTTCCTCTTACCCCCAGTAGGCTTCCTCTTCAATAGGTTCTCAACACTCTTCTTCATACCATCATCCTACCTGCTAGTATAATTAAGTCTTTTCTAACTAACTAAGTAGTTTGAGCAACTATGGTAGTTATGCTAGTATCAGATAGAGATGCATCAGAAGCCATAGCCTCTTTCATATGTGAAGCCCTATTGATCAATAATGATCTTACGCTTTCACTACTACTACTGCTATTGCCATTACCATCTATACCAAAGTACTCAGCGAACTTTGCTGTTGTGCAATACAACTTACTCCTACCCTCAACCCTGTATGATATGAAGCCTTGGGCCTTCAACTCCCTAAGATGCTCATACACCTGGGAGCCTCTAACCTCAACCAACCTCTTTGCGTTTATAGGTTGCATATATGCTATACATGCTAGGGTTCTAAGTGCAGCCTTGGATAGTAGAGGTTTGCTAGAGAACCTTCTAACCACGCTGTAGTATGAGGGCTTTATCTGAAGCACGAATAAGCCAGATGAAGATTCTACAACCTCTAAGGCATGGAATGTTGAGTTAACCCTCTCTGCGAGCATCCTTGCTACCCTAAGTGCCTTACTCCTACTATCTGTGCCTATAGCACTCTGTATCTCCTCTATGCTTAGAGGTCTTCCAGATGCGTATAGTGCAACCTCCAAGCGAGCAAGCATCTCATCCTCTCTCTGCATGCAGGTTCATCTCTTATACAAAGAATTTAAATGGATGATTCATACACTCTTAACGAGATGGTCAACTATAATTGATCTGTAGATGCTCTGAGGCTTATGCTTATATCATCAGCACTACAGCCCTTATTATTATCATCATCGCCATGCACAACCTCGACAATCTCAACCTTACCCTCAATGCATAGGTGGAGTAGTGCTATGAAGTATCTTGCAACCTCTATGGGTTCTAGACCAAGGGTTACATGGTTGAATGATACATTACCCCCTTGCTCCATTACAAGTGCATACAGTCTAGACTTGTAATCATCTATAATATTCTCTAGCGTGATAATGTAAGAGTCTACAGTGGAAGAGGTTACAGGCTCAATGCTAACATCCATCTCTGCTCCTTGCTTACTGCCCAAGTATATCCTCTCAACTATGCTTGAGAGCATCTCTAGAAGGTCCTCAAGGGTTAGATCGTATGCTGCCTCATGCCTATACGGCATATCTTGTATGGCTATACTGCTAACATCAACAGTGCTGTTGTTGCTACTACTACTAATGCCTCCTTCTCTAATAGCTTGCTTGCGTTGACTCGCTATCCTCTCTAACAGGAAGATGCTCTCAACCTTAAGCCTGAATATCACTGCTGATGATAGTGCTGCTACCCCACAAAGCCTAAGGTCCTTACTCTTCATACTCTCAAGTATGCTAAGGAAGCGTTCAAGCAGGTAGGATATGCTTATGCTCCATATGCCCTTCTTGCTTACTAGGGTAGGGTTGAAGAGTAGGTTCACGGGGGGTTTCGATAGCAATGGATACAACTCATCATCATTATTATTACTACTATTCATTACTACACACCCATCCCTCCATCCATAACATCATTTAACATTTAAATCTGCAAGCCTCATCATCTCTCTATATTCGTAGAGACTACTTATAATTAGGAGTATCTGCAATACATAGCCTCCTACAATTAGTATCAACGCATTGTAAAGTGGAGTTAGGCTCACCATTATACGCAGATGTGTAGTTGATAGCGTATTTGCTACAATTACAATGGATGCTATCGTTATGGATGGTATTGTAACCATCATAGCCATACCCTTCTTATTCTTCTTCTTGCCCTTACCCATAACTGTCTTGAGTGCGAGTACTGCAAGTACTATGTATACACACTCTAGTATTATGGCAGTGTACAGAAACCTAGGGTCGCTCAATGGTATACCTAGCAACCCTACCACTGCTATAACAACCAGTACCATGAATGTATACCTCATCCTCTCCCATCACATGCTTATTAGAGCCATCAAAGTATAATAACTTGCCTATTCATACGATATGCATGAAGGCTGCTCGTATAGTGAGACCGAAGGAACCATTACAGATAGATGACCTACCAGTACCAAAGCCAAGAGGAAAGCAGGTTCTTGTAAGGGTAATCGCAAGCGGGGTATGCCATAGCGATCTACACCTTTGGGAGGGAGGCTATGCTGGACCTAGGGACATGTTCATGAGGGTTGAGGATAGAGGTGTTAGGTTCCCTCTAACCCCTGGGCATGAGGTAGCTGGTACTGTAGAGGAGGTTGGGGATGAGGTGAGCAATACAGCAAAGGGCGAGAACGTACTAGTATATCCATGGATAGGGGATGGTGCATGCCCAGCATGTGTAGTAGGTGAGGAGAACCTATGCGATAGACCAAGGTCTCTAGGCATATTCCAGGATGGAGGCTATGCTGAGTACATACTTGTTCCAAGTGAAAGATATCTAGTCAAGATAGATGGACAGGAGCCTGAGCAGGTTGCCTCTCTAGCATGCTCTGGTCTTACAGCATACACAGCACTGAAGAACTCATCTGTAAGGGCTCAGGAGTTCCTTGTCATAGTTGGTGCTGGAGGGCTTGGACTCATCGGGGTACAGATAGCAAGGGCAGTAGCAGGCTCTACAGTAGCAGTAATAGATCTTGATGATAAGAGGCTTGAGGAGGCAAAGAGGCTTGGTGCAGATCATGTAATAAACTCAGGTAGAAGTGATCCTGTCAAGGAGGTCAAGGACCTTACAAATGGGCTTGGTGCAGATGCAGTCATAGACTTTGTAAACTCATCCAAGACTGTAGCAAAGGACCTTGATATGCTAAGGAAGAGGGGAAGACTAGTGTTAGTAGGGTTGTTTGGTGGCTCTGCAGAACTGAACCTTGCACTCATGCCTCTTAGAGCATTCAGGATAATAGGCTCATACACTGGCAAGTATGCTGATCTTGTTGAGCTTGTTGCACTGGCTAGAAGGGGTATGATAAGGAGCGTTATAGGGAAGAGGTTCAGGCTTGATGAGGCCAATGATGCTCTAACCCAACTCAAAGAGGGTAAGATAATGGGTAGGGCTGTGCTCAACCCTTAGCAGATGGTCAATAAAATAATCATCCATTATCTATTTAATTTAATTTAATCTAATCTTGTTGCCTTCTACGTATACCTTCTCTTCATATCTGGCTCTGACCCTGCCTCATCGCTCTAGCCTAGAGCATCTGCAGTAGCAATAGTATGCTTCTTATCCTACTACTATCATATCCTTCTTATTTGCTACTTATCTTGTTTATTCTCTTCTGTATACCTACTATTCTTACCTGCCTACTTGCTTGCTTATTATCATTATCATATCCTATTTACTTACTTACCTACCTACTCTCCTTGTCCTTCTATTACTATCAGCGTTACCGTTGAGCGTACCTTTGGTAGCCTCCTTATCTTCCATGTTATTGTATCCTTCAGCTCTTCCATGTTACTCCCATCGACCTTTACAACTATATCATATACACCATAGGTGCCCTTCACCTCTTTAACTCCCCTTATCGACTTTATCTCCCTTATTATCTCCTCCTCTGATCCTAGATCGCAGTTTATCAGTACGTATGCTGATGGCATACACTCTATTCATGACCTGCTATATTTAGTGTTACCTATCATGATGATGAGAATTGCCTGTTAGTACTATGGGATAATGCAATAAGTTTATCAATCTTGTATATATATCCTGTTTGATGGTCAGCAATAACAACTACAAGGATGTATGCGATAAGATACTTGCGCTGAGCCCCAAGATAAGGTATGCTGGTATAGTGAACAGGTTTGGTAAGACCCTAGCAGGGAGTATGAGGAGTAATGTTAGACCGTTATTCAAACCTGAAGAAGCAAGGGATGAGTTCTTCCTTACCGCAATAAGGGAGTCTATGCGTGAGAGGTTCTACAACTCTCTAGGCAAGTGTTCATTCACACTTACAGTACATGAGAAGGTCGATCTTGTATCATTCCTGTGTGATGATAAGTACATAGTATACATAAGTTTGGATAAGGGTCTAGCGTATGATGATGTAGAGAGGATAGTTAGAGAAGCAAACAGAGTGCTACTTAACATATAAATACTTGAGTATCAGAACACCGCTACTAGAGAATACATATTATTATTGCTTACTATCATTACTGCTACTGCTACTGCTACTACTATTATTATTACTGTGCTAGGCTCTCCTAGCCTTTGTAAGCCTCCTACGCAGCACGATGTATGCAATTATTGCTACTGCAACTGCTAGAGATACAATCTCAAGGTTCTCATCGATGAATGCTAGCATCTGCTCCCCCCATAGCATTATAAGTACTGCTTCAGCATAGAACCTTGCTCCCCTTCCTATTATAGATGCTACTATGAACCCCTTCAGGCTTAGCCTGAATATGCCAGATGCTATTGTGAATACCTTGTATGGTATTGGTGAGAATGCTGCTATCAGCACAGCCCATACACCGTACTCCTTGAAGTACTCATCTGCTCTAGCAAGCATACGCTCAGAGAAGATTCGCTTTGCTACCCTTCTACCTCCCTTCAAGCCTATGTAGTAACCTGCTACGCCTCCAAGCACAGAGCCTATGGTTGCTATGGTAGCATAGTATAGTGCTAGAGCAGGGTTTACTAATGCTAATGCTATAAGCAGTACATCTGGAGGTACAGGGAATACAGATGACTCGAGGAATGCAAGTATAAAGAGTCCAGCATCGCCTATAGGCATGAACACCTCTCTAGTCCATCTCAGTAGTTCATCTATTATACCCAATCTTATCTATCAGTACGCCTATGCATACGTATTATAAAAAGATGAATATGTATTATTGCTCATGTAGTTCTCCTCTGCTACTCCTGCTTACTTAGCTACTTGATATCTGCCTTCTACCTGCCTGTTTGTACTTGTATACCAGCAGTGCAAACATGCTTGCTACAGATGCTACTCCTCCTATCATGAACTCTGGCACAACCATGAAGGAGTATACCCTAAAGTCATCGCCTGTTAATGCAACTGGATCATTGTTCAGGAAGAAGACTGCAACGAAGTACCACTCTCCAACCTGATTTATATGACTGCCATCCCAACGTACAGAGAAGCACTGATCCATGCTAGAGAGCTCTGAAGGGCATAGTATGGGTGTTGATGATGAGAGCTTTGCTAATCCATGGCTCTCGTACTGTGTTGGATCAGATCCTGGAGGGAGTATATAGCAGACCATCTCAACATCATTGCCTGGAAGGGGTACAGCAGCCCAATCTATCCCTGCTACACAATCAACATCCTCATTGAGCATCAATGGATTTGCATTGGTTACTAGAGTACCACTTGTATGGTATGCCTTGACAGCAGCATCGTTCTCCAATATTATAGGGGAACCATCACATATTATTGGATTATGTGGTGGTGGTCCTGGCTCATCACATATCTCATCTATTGGTGGAGGTGGTGGAGATGGATCTTCTGGTGGTGGAAGTGGAGGCTCTGGACCAGGCTCTTCTCCAGGTGTAAGCTCTTCACCATCGCCATAAGCTGCATAAGTACCAGCAAAGCCTGTTGATACAAGTACCAGCACAGCAAGCACAATGTAGAATTTTTCTAGCATAGTTGGATAGTACATTACATATATATAAAAAAATTATGGAATTCTATACAAGTATCTCATGTTATATAACAAAGGTTACATGGTTGAATACACTATAGATAATAAAGGGGTTGATATGAAGCATAACCATGCATATGGTAGATATGGATATGCTTCATAAGGTGCTTGATGCTTCAAGTGCACAATACACTGAGTTAAGATATCATACTAGAACTCTCAACGAGATCAGGATAGTTGATGGCAAGGTTGAGAGGGCAAGATCTGTTATCAAGTCTGGTGTAGGCATAAGGGTACTCAAGTACGGTAGATGGGGCGTCAGCAGTACAAGCATAATCACAAGGGATGAACTGATCAGAGCACTTGAGCAAGCAATCAAGTCTGCAAGTGTAAAGAGTTATGGTAGTGATACCAATACTGTAAGAGGCTTAGCAGAGGCAAGGCTTGCTAGAGGTTTATTCATGCCAGAGATAAATGGAAGGTTGGAGGATCATAGCATAGAGGAGAAGGTTATGATAGCAAGGGAGGCAGAGAGAGAAGCAAGGAAGGGCAAGGACAGTAAGATCAAGACTGTTAGTTCTGCATCGTGCACATACAGGGAGATGATAGATGCAAAGGTTATACTGAGTAGTGATGGTGCAAGTGCAGAAGTACATGACTCAAAGTCAGAGATCGTTGTTACTGCTATAGCAGGTAAGGGAAGCATGAAGGTAAGTGCAAGCGAGGGCATATGTGTAACTGGTGGCTGGGATGACCTCTTCAAGGATAAGGATCACCTTGCAATAGCAAGAGAGGCAGCAGAGAAGGCTACAAGGCTTCTTAATGCTAAGCAACCTAAAGGAGAGCGTACAACGATCATCCTTGACCCTGCTATGGTTGGGCTATTGGCACATGAGGCTATAGGGCATGTTGTAGAGGCTGACTTTGTACTCTCAGGTTCAATAGCAAGGGATCTATTAGGCAAGAAAATAGCAAGTGAACTTGTAACGCTGGTTGATAGTGGGACATCGAACATAGTACCAAATGCTGCTGGCACTACTCTAGTTGATGATGAAGGTGTTATGGCAAGGAGTGTAAGGATAATAGATGAAGGTATACTAAGTTCGTATCTTCACAACAGGGAGAGTGCATACCTATTTGGAGTAGAGCCTACAGGGAATGCTAGAGCATTTGAGTACGATGATGAACCATTGATAAGGATGAGGAATACATACGTTGAGCCTAGAGACTATAGCCTAGATGAGATGATTAAGGAGGTTAATCATGGCTATATGCTCAAGGGTGCAAGGAATGGGCAGGCAGATGCAAATGGTGAGTTCATGTTTGGTGCAGAGGAGGCATACCTTATAGAGCATGGGGAGGTAAAGGAACTCTTCAAGGGTGTAAGCATATCTGGCATTACCATGGATGTTCTAAAGAGTGTTGATGCTGTGAGCAGTAGCAAGGACTTTAGATATGATATAGGAACTGGGTACTGTGGCAAGTATCAACCCATGAAGGTTGATGGTGGGGGATCATACATAAGGTGTACTGCAATAGTAGGTGGTGTACAGTGAGTAGGAATAGCAAGAAGAGAGGCATGATTAGCAGCAGGAGTAGCAGCAGTAGTGGTAGTAAGGATAACCACAAGAAGAAGACTAGTGCTAAAGATACAGATACAGATCTTCTAGAGATATGCTCATTAGCAGTGAATGAAGCCTTGAGGTTGGGTGCAAGCGAGGTAGAGGCCTATGCTAGCAGGAGCATGAATATAACAGCGTACATAGAGAACAATGACCTAAAGCATGTGAAGACCAATCAACCTTTAGGCATAGGGATAAGGGTTATACTGAACAAGGCATCAGGCTTCGCCTCAGTGAACATGCTAGATGTTGGGAAGGTAAAGGATGCTGTTTATAATGCTGTAAGTATAGCAAGGGCATGCCCAACTGATAGGTATCAGAGGCTACCTACCAACAAGGATAGGATGCCTATACTCAATGGCATATATGATAAAGAGGTTGATAACCTTACTGTAGAGGATATTGCAAAGTATGCTAATGATATGCTTAACACTGCAAAGGAATACGATGCAAGGGTTACAGTTGATAGTGGGCTATTCGAGTCATCATCTGTAGAACATGCTGTATACAACTCAAATGGTATAGAGGCGTGGGAGAGGGTTAGTGTAATCTCATGGAGTATAATGGGTATGGCTAGGGATGATGGTACTGTATCCAACTTCGATGTGCAAATAGGCTCTAGCCATAGTATCAAGGGTGTAGATGTGATAGCAACTGCTAAAGAGTTTGCTAGTAGCGTTGTAGGTTCACTCAACAGCAGAAAGGGAGAGAGCTTCAAGGGCATGATGATAGTAACGCCAAATGCATTCCTAGAGCTCTTCAAGGAGCCAATAACCTTTGCCATAAACGCATTCAACGTGCAGAGGAGAGCAAGTAGATTTGCTAACATGCTGGGCAAGAGGGTTGCAGCAGATACAGTAACCATAGTTGATGATGCAACGTACACAGAGGGTATAGGTGCGAGTAGTTTCGATAGAGAGGGTGTTGCTCATAGGAGGAATGTTATAGTGGAGAAGGGTATACTCAAGACATTCATACATAATACGTATACGGCAAGCAAGGCTGGTAGAGAGAGCACTGGGAATGCAGCAGGGGGTATAGCATCTCCTCCATCCATAGATACTACAAACCTGATAGTAGATGGAGGGGATATGAAGTATGAAGATATGATAAGAGAGGTTAAACATGGTATAATAGTGAACAGGTTCTCTGGCAATGTTAGCAGTGTGGATGGCATATTCTCTGGCGTAGTGAAGGGAGGTCAGTTGGTAATTGATGGAGGGGTAGCATACCCTGTGAAGGAGATGATGGTTGCAGGCAACATCTACAGTGCTTTGAAGGATGTATACATGGTATCCAAGGAGAGAAGGTTGGTTCTAGACTCCTTACTACCTTATATAGCAGTGGATAATGTATCGTTCACAACCGGCTGATATATGTAAAAAATAAAGCAACATCTAAAACCTAACCAAATATTATAGTTTAAGATGGTAGATAGATCTATCTGTACTATGCTGTTGGCTTCTTCACAACTATAGTACCTTGCATCCATGGATGAGGTATACAGTGGTAAGGATACTCTCCAGGCTCAACGAATACGAACTCCCACCTGCTACCAGGCATAAGGTAGCCATTTGGTGGCAACTCATCCCAGTGCTCCTCTGCTGTAGAGTCAAATGCTCCACTATAATGGTCATGGTAGTGGGTATCTGATGTAACAGTATGTGCAGTTATATCCTCATTGATCCATACAACCTTATTATCTATACCTATGTTAACTGTAACCCTCTTTGGTACATAATTATCTGTTTGGTTTGGATCGAATGCACCATTAACTATCTTTATTACTACCTCATTTGGAGGATTGATCCACTCTGCAGGGAATGTAGGCTTCCTGTTTATCTCTGGCAAGTAGGAGAAGAGGTAGTAGGATATCGCTACACCAATCATCAGCACGAATGCTATTGCTCCTATAACGAATGGACTCTGCTCTCTTACTACAGCCATACTACATCACGCATCGTTTACTCTACTTTACCATACTTATAAAGGTTAGTAGACCTAACTACTTTTATCACTAGCATGGTAATGCAAATATGCGTGCATACATAGAGATCGATCTTGAGCCTGGGAGGGATGTTATAGCATCTGCCAACATAATAAGACAGATAGATGGTGTTAGAGAGGCACATGCTGTATCTGAGCATTGTGATATCCTAGCAATAATAGAGGCTAGAGACTTTAAGGGCATCTACAATATAGTGATGAGGAAGATACAGATAATCAAGGGGGTTAGTGATACAAGGATACTTCCATGCGTAGATATATAAAAAATAAAAAATAATGTTGGGTTTGTTGCTCTATACCTTTCTATGTCTAATAGCAAAGAATGCTCCTAACCCTGCTATACCCAGGAGTGGTGGCAATACATAGTATATCTCATTGCTTGAAGGAGTGGTGTTTGTGCTCTTCTTACCCATGCTAGCCTCCTCTTCCTTTTGCTTATCCATTGGTATTGGTTTGCCATGCATGTTGGGATCTATAGCATACTCAACCTCAACTATCCTAACAGTTATGTAATCAAGATCTTGCTTGCTAAGGCTATACTTTGCAGCAAGGAATGCCTTAACTGTATCCTCTAGTGCAACAACCTCGCTTGGCTCATCCCTAACCTTTATGTCTAGAGTCTTGCCCATCAATGGTCTCAACTTCTTTACAAGTTCCACATTACCTGGCTGTGTTGTAGAAGGTTGCACCTCCTTAACATCTATTGTGAATATTATCTTATCCCAATGTGTTGATCCTTGTACAGGTTTGCACTTCACCTCCAACTTGTATGCAAGTGCTGCAACAACTTGGGCTATATCAACAGCCTTAACTTCTAGAGTATTAAGCCCTGGTTGCAGATACGCTGATACATCGTATGTATGTACATTACCCCATCCTGCTGGTGCGGGTTCACTTGCCACAAAGTTACCGTTTATCTTCAGATCCATCCACTGATCATCAACATTTATGGTTAGTGTACCATTGTACATGTTACCTGAAGGTAGAAGGAAGTGCCTAGTGAATGTATATGGATTGTTGGTATCCATACCATTGCTTGACCATATGGTCTTTGCTCCTGCAACACCTAGATCATTGCCATTTATCGGTGTTGGCCATGTGAAGTTGATCAATACCGTATTGCCTCTATCTACGAACGTTGATGTATCGCTAACAACTGTTAGACATGGATTCATTGGCGGTTCTCCTGCTGGTGGTGGTTTGTTATCACACTTTACAAGGAACTTCCCCTCTGCTACAACCCTTTTATTTGCATCATACAATGCTAGAGCCCATGCACCAGATGGCTCAGATGCTGATAGTGGTATGCTAACAGAGGCACTCCCAGATCCATTAGTAGTAACAGTATAGGTTAGCGTCGTGTTATCTGGTTTGGTTACAACTAGTGTATACGTTGTGTTTGGATTCCCTGATATCGAGACTACAACCTTCTCATCTTTACCACATGTGTATATTTCCTTATCTGTACCTATCTTTACGGGTCTATTCTCTGCTCTCTGCTGATCTGTCTCTATAGCATGGACATTCATTACCAATATGGGCAATAAAAGTAAACTTATCACCCATATTATATATATTTTCTGCATTATCCCTATAATAGGGGGAGAATTATATAAACCTTTCCTATATGAATACTAAAGACTAATAATAGATCAATAATAGGGATAAGTTAATAAATAGTATTAAATAGTAAGTAAAATATATTTTCACCTTTAAAGGTTATTATTACGGGTAAAAGCCTTGGTAGGGATAGTTAATGCAATGGTTAAGGGTATCTATCTGCCTATATAGCATCGCTGCTTCTTACTCACACCAGACCAGTGATTGCTTACCTACTTGCTTATTAGTTGGCTAGCCAGGATTGGAACTTGTACTACCAGAGGTGGATGATGGCGAGGATGAAGACGGTGGAGGGGGAGAAGGTGGAGAGGTTGCTGTGGTTACGGTAGTGGTTGTTGCTTCTACTGCTGTTGTTGCTGCTGTTGCTGTAGTCTTGCCTATCGTATCTATGGTGGTACTCGCCTGCACCTTTGCCTCTACTACAGGCTTTATCTCCTTCTCCTTATGCTCTATAACTGGCCTTGGTGTAGGCTCCTTTGGAGCAGGCTTTGCTATAGGCTTTGCCTTCTTAACCTGCTCATTGAGGTATCTGTAGAGGTGGAATACCCCAGCGAATGTTACAAGCACCAACCCAATTATGAACAACTGAACATTCTTGAATCCATTTATGCCAGCATAGTACGCTGCTATATTCAGATACACTTGGAATACTAAGAGTACTGCAAGAAGCCACCAGCCCCACTTTATCGATATATTCAGGCCAGTAGTACCCTTAGCCTTCCTTGCTGCAGCCTCTTTCTTGTTCAACTCCTCAAAGTGCTTTGCTAACTTGATCATCATGTATGTGAAGCCAAATGACAAGGGTACTAGAAGTAGCATCACAGTATAGAATAGGATAGGGTCTATAACTATCCTATCCAGTAATGGCTTGTTGAAGTCAGGATCGATGTAGAAGCCCCAATAGGTAGTAACTATTATCTGTGCTAGGCTAGTTATGCCTATGGCAGTTATCAATGGCCTATCCTTCCATGAGAGCTTCTTGTACCTATCTATGAATGGTATCATCGCTAATGCTGCTATGAAGAGCCCTGGCCAGAGCACACCAGTTACAAACTTATCATACTGTGTCCTAAGGAATGCGTATATCCCACTTAGATACCATTCAGGCACGGTTATATCTGGAGGTACTGTAGGATCGAACTTGTTACCCAACTCTACAGGGAATACACCTGCAACTAT
This sequence comes from Candidatus Nitrosocaldus tengchongensis, assembly GCA_013538675.1. Lineage (GTDB taxonomy): Archaea > Thermoproteota > Nitrososphaeria > Nitrososphaerales > Nitrosocaldaceae > Nitrosocaldus > Nitrosocaldus tengchongensis. The sequence continues at coordinate 7,895 of JACAFJ010000020.1, read as the reverse complement.
GAATATCATCCCTGCTACAGCCATGACCATTGGTACATCGAATACAAGGAAGCGGGGGAAGTGCACAGCCATGAGCCCTAGCATAACTATTGGGAGGATGAAGACATGAAGGGCATAGAACCTGAGCACGAAATCAGCAAAGCCAGCACCAAATACAATCTCCCTCAACTCTGGTCCTATAACTGGTATGGAGTTGGTTAGAGAAGAGGCTATGCTTATTGCAAGTTCTGCCCTCTCATTGTATATTATATCGTAGCCAGTGAATGCCTCAAGTATGGTTACAGTACCAAGTATAACACCTGTAACCCATAGCACTTCATTCCTTATCTTGTACCTTCCAGAGAAGTATTGATAGTACATATGTGCTAAAGCAAGGAATACCATTGCGTTTGATGCATGATAGTGTATATTCCTTATATGGAATCCATAGGGGATTGTGTTGTTTATGGTCTTTACGCTATCCCATGCCCTATCCAATATGGGCTCATAGTAGAACATCAGCAATGCTCCAGTTATGCCAAGTATGATGAAGGTTATGAAGGTTAACATGCCTAGAAAGCCCATGGGGCTTACAAACCTTGATGGATAGGTGAACTTTATACCAACGAAGATGGTACGCTCAAGCCCTTGCCAGAGCCACTTGAAGAACCTTACCAATCCATTATCTCCCTTCTGCTGTATGCTCATCATGCATTCACTCCTTTCTCGAACCTACCAAAGCCTATTATACCATTCTTATCCAGAGAGAATGTTGGAGGCAGTATCCATAGGTAGCCATCAGAATCAACCTCAAGATCTAATTTGGGTAGAAGGTTTGCTGGAGGCGACTGGAAGAATGCTGGTCCTGCTATCGCTACACCAGTACGCATATCATATATACTACCATGACATGGGCATTCTCCCCTCTTCTTATTCTCTTGTGGGAAGTAGTTCCATAGACACCAGAGATGAAGGCATACATCGCTATAGCATCTGAATGCAGATGCATCATTTCTTGCTCCTCCCATCTCCTCTGGAAGCCTTACTACCTTCCATACCCTGAATGGTTCCTGATCTAGCACTCTATCACCAGTCTTTGGGTATATGACAGTCTCTGCATGGTTTGCAGGGAAGGTCTTAACATTAGCCTGTGTACCATCCGGTAGTTCAACTGCTGTCCTCTCTATCCTGCCAGATGCAGCACGTGGCATGAACTTGCCCCAGTCTATGAATGGTGTGAATGATAATACCGTTCCAGCAGCAGCCATGAGTTTGAGGAACTCTCTACGGGATATCCTCTCCTCCCCCTGAGCCTCTCCCCCTACCATCACTAGATATTTCGATATGCCTTATTTTAAATTTATTGATATGAGAGTATCAATTATGCTAGTCTTGCCTATAGCCTTGCCTATAACCTGTCTAGTTTAGTTTAGTTTAGTAGCCTAATTTAGTTTGCATACCTGTATTGTCAGACCTGTACCTCTCTACCCTTGCTGTTACTACTAGCCTTATGCCTCATCACTACAATAACTACTGCTGTTGCTATACCTGCACCTATGGCAAGTCCAATTGCTAAGCCTGTATTCTGCGCAGTTATCCTAGCATCCTCTATCTGAGCCCTTATAACAGGTTCATAGTTCATTGCTATGAACTCTATACCTGCACTGCCATTATGTCCTGCATAATCCTCTGCAATTATCTCTATCCTATGCCTACCATCTATAAGATCCTTAGTATTTATTGCTATAGAACCTGTATTCTCTATTACTCTGGCACTACCATCTACTGTTATAATGAGCTGTCTGAGGTTCTCCTCAACTACGGAGTACCTTAACTCAAGTACTCCTGATACAGTCTTGCCATCCTCCTCCAGTATAGATACTACTGGTGGTGTGTTATCCACCTTGAAGCTCTTCACAGCCTCTGCTACATTACCGCTCCTATCCTCTGCAACTACCCTAACTTCATATATACCATCATTCAGCACTCTAGTATCTATGCTTATCTCATGCTCATCTACTACTACTCTTCCATCTGGGAGGATTACACGGAATGATTCTAGATTAGCATCGTTAACATCAACGTTGAAGGCTAGCGTACCTGCTATAGGTCTAGTAGTAACAATACCATCAGTACCATTATCATCATCACCGCTACCAACGCCCTCAAGACCATTTATAACTATGATTGGAGGAGTGTTATCTACTATGAACTTTGCACTACTGAACGATCTATGTCCTGCCTTATCCTTTGCTACTATCGTGATTGTATGTGGTCCATCTACTAACCTGCTGGTATCTATGCTTATCTTGCTTGACCTTCTTGCAGAATCATAGTTGCTGCTACTACTACCACTATTGTTATCATCCTTACTTGGTGTTATGCTTACTATACCATACTTGCTTTTACCACTATCAGTGTAACCATCCCAACTCATACTGTCCAAGCCGATAAGATCCTTACTATCTATGGGAAGAAGGTACGGTGGTGAGTCATCTATGCTGTATGTCAACTCCTCTATGTTCTCATCCACAACCTCTACCCCAACATCTATCATGCCTCTAGCATAACTTGGCAGATCTATCGTGAGCCTTGGAGGCTCGAGATCAGGTATTATTGCTGCTGGCTTTATCTCTATCTGCAATGGTTCATACACATCATGCTCAGCAGAGAATAGTGTTGTATGCAGCATTACTGAGTATACTCCAGTTGAGTCTACTGGCACATAGAGTACAGTGGAGTTCTCGCCATTGTTCTGTGATGGGTAGAAGCCTCCACCATCACTTGCCCTTGTCCTTCCAAGCCAGTCATTGCTTGGCCAGTTTATGAATGTCTTGAAGACTCCTCCAGGTACGTTAGTTGTTATTATCCTACCATCTGGGCTTACAACGAAGATATCAACGCTACTCCATTTGCTCTTCCATGTAAGCTTCATGCTTAGAGCATTTATGCTTGGATCTGTTATGTTGAGATGATAGTACTTCCACTCGCCAGAGTTGTATCTACCAAGCATATCAAACGCTCCTGCTATAACAGAGTGATCGTAGAGCAGGGTTATACCCTTCTCTCTGTACCTCTCTGTAGTATCGGGTGTAGCATCACCACCACCGCCATCATTATCATTAGTACTACTATCACTCTTCAGGCCATCACTACTACCATCATCAACACCTGATCCTTTCTTGATATCTACCATACTACCCATTAGGACTGGAAGATCCTTATCTTTGCTACCTATCTCAACTGGCACTACAAACGATACAGGTATGTTAGTAACCTGTTTACCACCATCACCATTACCATTACCATCATCATCATTAACACTGCTAACCGTTATGAAGCCCTGGTACACACCTTCCCTTGCATCCCTTGCTACATCTATCCTTGCCTTGAATGTTGCCTTACTATTTGCATCAATGAAGAATGTATTCTTTATCCTCCCATCACTCTCATCCCTCATGAGTATTCCTCCATCCACATCTACCATGCTCCATACATCCTTCTTGTAGAACGCAAGTATCAATCTGTAATCCAACGGCTGAGACTCTCTCTGCGTGTTACCGAACCAGTAAGAGATCGTGTTTGGGACAGGATATACACCTAGCAGGAGATCGCCCTGTATGCGCTTGAATGGTTCCCTCACCGCTAGATGCTGTGTAGTACCCCAAGCCCCAGCCCTGTTTATCATCACTGTCTCTGTGTATGTAATGTTGGAGTTTTTGTCCTCATCTCTCCACTCATATGCATATAGTGAGGCTATCCTGAGTTCATTTGCATAGAGTGGATCCTCAAGATTCATGAACCTATCGAATGGATAGTACACCTTTGCTACCATGAGATCTGCATCCTTAACCTTATCTATATCAACATCTACAGAACCTATCTTTATCGTATCTTTGTTGTTATTGTTGTTGTTCTTAGACTCATTATTCCTATCATCATCTTCCTCCTTATCATTATCAGCAGCAGTAGTAACAGTATGACCCTTGCTTACCTCGTAATACTCATTGTCTATAACAATAATACTACTGCTGCTACTACTGCTACCATTACCATCCTTACCCACCTTGAAGTAGTTTGGTATGTAACCGTAATCTTCGCTGTTAAATGATGGATCCCTCTCCCTTGGAGAAGTCTTGCCATCAATACTACTTATTGAGATGAGTTTGAGCATGGTTGGTTCTACAGTAACCTTCAGTCTCTCATCTGTCCTGTTAACTATTGTAAACTCTGCATCCTTGCTAGTACCCTTTGCAATGTATCCTGCGTACCACTTACTTGATATGAGATCTGCATCATCAGGTATGGTTAATCTGAACCCATACTTCTCACCGTCCCTATTCTTATCATCAAGAGTAAGGTTCTGCCTCTCTGCTACTCTCTTCAATACATCCAGATAGTTCCTGTATGTATCATCTGTATAGACTATGAATGAGCCCTCTCTCCCATCAACATACTCTATTGCCTTTAGAGGGTCTATCCTTCCTGCTCCTTGCGTAAATGGATCATACTTGAGGTCCCTTGCTGTAGACATCAGTATTGCTCTAACTAGTGATGGATCATACTCTATACCCTTATCCCTGAGCACTTGTATCAGCAAGGCTGCGGAGCCAGATGCTATTGGTGCAGCCATGCTTGTTCCTCCAAATACACCAAATGCCTGTGTTGAGTTTACTGCATACTTTGAGTTCACTGGCAAGGGTGTGAACCCATAGGCCCCTGTTGCAAGTAACTCTGGCTTCACATCGCCCAATATGGTAGGTCCTTTACTTGAAAAGTCTGCTATATCATCGTAATACTCTAGGCTGTTCCCGAACCTGGGCTGCTTCTTGGTGAACTCTAGCCCAACTATTACGTTGTTTGTAGTAGCACCAACAGCAAGTGCTAGGGGTGATGCTGCTGGCGATGATACGGTACCATAGGCATGGCCTGAGTTACCAGCACTGTTGACCATGAGTACACCAGAGTACTTTGGATCTAGGGAGCCAGGTATGCTAAGCACTGTAGCAAGCATGCTTATCATATCATAACCAGCACCATGATCCAGGATGGGTACTGAAGGGATGCCCCAACTGTTATTTATTATATCTGCTCTATTCTTGCCAGTGTAGACCCATCTCCACTCTACTTTTACCTTCTTAACACCATCACCATTACTATTATTCGAGCCAGTACTATAATCTACACTGCTATTATCATTATTATTATTAATGGTGGTGGTTGTTATAGTAGTAGTACCATTGCTACTCTTACCATCCCCTTCTTCCCCTCCTTCTATCTTAACCTCTTCCATTACCTGCTCAAATCCAGATGCCCAGAGCCATCCATATGCTATATCCCCAAACCATAAAGCCTTTATTGGCACTATCTTGACATCTGGTGCTATGCCCTTGATCTTATGCTGCTGGGACTCGTATACAGGGTAATCTACAATACCTTTGGAGACTATCGTGCCCGCTGATTGTGTACCATGCCCAAAGAAGTCGAACATAACTGTAACATATCTACCATCCTTATCTACTGGTTCTAACAGCCTACCGTTCACTGCTCCAAGGTAATCATCTATGTATGCACCCTTGTTCTCATCCTCACCATTACCACTTTCCTTGCCATTGCCCTCTCCCTCATCTTTACCTTTACCTTTGCCTTCCTCATCGCTTATTACGCCCCAGACATCTAGAACATATGCACCAAGCATTCCTGCTGACAGGTCTACATTGCCATCGTTATCAGCATCATACACCAGCATCTCATCCCCTTCCCCTATCCTTATCGCTCTCTCATCTGTAAAGTCAAAGTCGAACTTCACCTCCTCAGGCTTCTTCCTCAACTCAAATAGGGCAAAGTCAGCCCAAGCAGTAGACATATCAGCATAAACGGTATCGTATACACCTGCCTCCTTGCTATCTACCAAGAGTATAGGCACTATTATTAGGGATGCCCTTCCTAGATGGAAGTTCAATTGGAGGAAGAAGCCCATCCTGTATATCCCGCTCTTAGACTGGATGAACTCTGTAGCATTATTGCCTATCTTCCAATCTATGCTTGACGTTGCACTGAACTTGAGTGGAGAGATGTAAGGATATATTGGATTGTAAACTTCAAACTTCAAACCCTTCTCCCTATTCTTTATGTTAAGATATACTCCTGTATCATCAACATAGACGTTGGATACAGATTGATCATCCTTGAACTCATCTGGCAATGGTGCATTTACTATCATCCCATCGACAATCTTTGCTATGAACCTTGCACTTGTAAGCACTATACCCTGTGCATCAACATCCAGCATAATAGGTATATTATGTTCATCCCTTGCCAATGCATCATTCATATCCTTACTGCTGAAATCAACCCCAGAATCAACTATAGCTACCCTAACACCTTTGCCAGATATGCCTTTAGAATGTATCTCATCTAGATTGTAGATCAAGGAGAACCTTGAGGCATCGATGTTGTTTGCTATGCTACTACCACTACTACTGTTGCTATCATTACTGCTACTGCTGCTACTACTACTATCATTATTATTATAGCCATCCAGCGTTACCATAAAGTCCTTTACAACCTTCAGCCCCCTAGCCTGCAGGAATGGTATTGCATCATCGCTTATGGTTGCGGATGCAACATACCCATCCCCTATCTTCATGTAGTTGAATACCCTACCTGCAATGGATGGGTCTAGATCTCCATTGCCCATAACTATAACCCTTGATACACCTGCTGGCTCAAACCTCAAACCGTCTAGGGATATGAGCATGGACTGGCTCCTCAAGCCTGATAGTATAGGTTGGAGGTTGCTAGCATCGATGTCAGGGTATCTGCTGTATATACCTCTCTCCATATCCATAGCAAACAACGATAGATCATCAGCAGCAGCACTAAATTGGTACTGCTGTTGATACTGATACGAATCCCTAGGGATTATGGATATGATGAGCAGTAATGATAGAGATGATGCTAGCACTAGCCTCTTACTTGTATACATTATACTTCTAATTTAGATAGGAGTTAGAAGCCTATAAATGTTAACATGCAAGGGTAATATTCGAGGGGTTATACGTAATCTTATACAATCTTCATATTATATTTAACATCTTACCTGCTCTTTCTTGCAAGTATGGTTGCCTGGAGTGCTACTACCACTGTTATCATCCCAACTATGGGTAGCAGGAGAGCAAGCATCTGCCCATTTGCATCGCTAAGCCTTGCTATTGAATCCTCAAGCCTTCCATCCTTCTCTGCCTCCTCCCTCACGAACACATCAAGTCTTGTGTTGAGGCTATCTATACTTGCATTCAACCTAGCAAGTTCACTGCTAAGGGTTAGAACTGGGCTCTCCTGCACAAGTATGCTTATTGCATCATAGGCAGTGAGTTCTCCATACATAAACCTTGCAACTATAACATGTTCCCCAGGTATGCTACTAGAGATATCTGCAGTTAGTATACCATCATCAACAACATTGAACTGAACCTCTCTAACCCTTGCATCTGGCATTATAAGCCTTGCTTGGAGTACACTAGCATCGCTCTTGAGCAGTATCCCATCGAGGGTTACCTTTGCTAGCACTCTTGCATGCTCATCCATTCCTATGGAGGATGGTGCAGATAGCCTGATCTCCAACCTTCTAGTAGCAGTGCCTACTACCTGCTCTAGCCCTATCGTAGGGGTACCTGTTGCACCATCTTGTACAGGCTGTTGTATTTGCGATGATGGTGGTGATGGTGATTGCTCCTGCATAGCCTGAAATATGAATAACCTGCTCTGCACTAGATCTTGCCTTACCGCTGACCTTGCTGCTATAGTGTATGTTCCCTGCATAAAGTTAACATCATCAGGCTTTGGGAATGTAAGGATTATCCTACTGTATGTGCCATCAACATCAACATCTACCTGTGCTCTATGCACTAACC
>JACAFJ010000001.1 GCA_013538675.1 Candidatus Nitrosocaldus tengchongensis | reverse complement strand
TCTGATGAGATCATCAAGCATAGATATAGAGTCGGAGAAGAGTTCTGATACCATAATGCTTCTAACTAGCATATCCCCTATAGATTGTGCATCTATAATTAGTCTTGAATGACCTACGCTTCTTATACTTGAGTCTAATGCATGAAGTGTTATGGCTGCGTTTCTTGATGATGCTAATATTCTATTAAGTATATCATGCTCACTTAACTTAACCATATCCTTGAGATCCTTTACAAATGATAGTGTATACTCTATCCTTGGAGCATTAGTAGTCCCAGAGTTCCTTGTGTAGAAGTGCCATCTATCTCCTCTATTATCTCCATCACTACCATTAGCAGCCCTTATCATGTAGGTTGTGAAGTTCCTTGAATTACTTATATCATCCTGCATTGCAGCAAGTACTGATATGCTTACATTTGCAGAAGAAGGGTTGGTACTTGCTTGTATAAGAACTCCAGGATCATTGCCTATAGATGGTGTATTGAAATCACTAGCATCAAGTGTGCCATAGTCATTAATGTGCATAACAAGTGTATTGCCCAATCCTGGATTGTTGAATGGCGCAGAATTATCTGTAGAGCCATTCAGAATGGATTGTCGGATAGTTAGCTTCAATTCTGCTGATTTAAGAGTCTTACCATGTAATGATGATATGGGGAATTTTACAAATGATCTAAACTCCCTGTTTGCATTATCATCACCAACCCTCATGTCTGCAGCAGTGCGATTCACTGCTCCACCTCCACCATTACGCACATCACCATCATTACATTCATCAACGCTCAGATTATTACAACCATTAATTATTACTGATGTTGCTTCAGCAACCCCAATCTGCAATGGATAGAGTATGTAAACCCATTCATAACCATTCCAGTATCTATCTGTATACTCATCAACCCTGTAGAGTATGCTTCTACCATGCTCTAGCGATGGTATTGCTAGCATATATGAGCAAAAAATTATGATGAGTAGGAGTGCTACTGCCTTCATATCTGCTATACCTCTTCCAGATAATCCAGCTATTATGCTACGTTATGTTTATCTGCCAGTTTATGGTTATTGAATCACCAGCCTGTAAGGTTGGAGGATTGCTTATCAGTGCTACTGCAACTAATATGCCTCCACTTGAAGAGTTGAATAGTCCAGCCTTGTTTATGGTGAAGGTTGAGTTTGCACCAGATGTCATGGTGAATGTCTTGCTTATTGTTATCTGCCCAGTTGAGCCAGGGGTTGCTGTACCCTGAGCCCTCTCAAGCCCTTGCGATGTTATCTCCCCTGCTAGGGTTGTATCACTTGCATTGGGTGCAGTAGAGTCTGTGCTCAATGCTATGTACTGTGCCGTACTGCTTGATGCTGTACCAAATGCCTGATCTCTTATAAAGTTCTTCCCAGCATCTGTGATGAGGTTATGTGTCTCATACCTGTATATTACCTTGCCATTCCTCTCAACCGTTACAAGCACTTTATCATAGAACCCTGCACTTTCAACATTACTCTTGCTGGTACTGCTATTTATAGTGTATCCAACCAAGAATATTCCTAGTAACAGGGTACTTGTTCCAACTAATAGCCATATTTTGGCCATAAACTAATTCTGTTATAGATATACAAAAGTTTTATGGTTAACTTACCTCGATATGAGAATACATGGTATGAGTTATATTACAAAACAACCAAACCAAAAAGTAAAGGTAGATATGAGAAGGTCTATTCTATTCATCCTACCAGTAATATCATGGCTAGCCATGATATACATCAACGTACTCTTGACTATTAGCATACCAAAGCAAGATACCAGTAGCGATGATAATCCCAGCAGTATGCCCTCTGGCTCAAGTAGATGGGTTGATGGTGGTGATGATAATAGCAGAGATCCTTGGCCCTGGAGGTTCAAGGTATGGAAGTGGCGTGAATTCCTTGCATGTGAGAGCATAGTATTGGATATGCATGATGATGGTGATGCATACAACTATGTTAGGCTTGATGGCTCTAGCATCAAGATGAGCCTGCTCACCCTGCCAGAGATGGATTATGTGTATGTTGCTGGTATAAGTGTTGGTGATGTATGGGAGGAGAGTGGTAAGAGCAATGTATACCAGCCAGAACCACTAAGAGTAGCAATGCTGGATAGTCTAACCCTTGATCTTAAGGTTCATGAGTTCAGGGGTGCGCCACTCTCACCATTTATACTGCCATCATGGTATGCATTACTTACAGATCTATGGTTCAGGGTTAAGAATGTTACAATAGAGGATGCCAATGGTGTAAAGCATTACAAGGAGAAGGTTCTAGGCATAGATGTATTCCATAGTAGCATGGGTGGAGGGCTCAACATAGTAATGGGTATGGGTATGAAGGATGAATACTCTAGGATAGAGCCATGCAATAAGAACTTCATATACAGCATGAACCTACCATCTAGTACAAGCATAGATGTACTTGAACTGCTTAACAGGGCTCAGGAAGAGGCAAGAAGGAAGGGTTGGCACTTCAGCATCGATGATGTTGAACTTGTCATGGTTGAGACTGTGCTGGAGAGTTACTGGTCATACGCATCTGCAAGGATAGAACCCCCAAGCATAGTGTATAGCATGAAGGAAGAGCGTTGATTGATAGACTAGCTTGTGGATGATTGTGAATTTTATAATACAAGCACAAATACTTCCAACCGCTTATATAATTATTTAATAATACCAAAGACTAGACCATGGTTATTATCAAGATATACTATGAAAGATACTTAAAGAAGTTACATCAACCCTTTACCATTGCAGGGAAGTGATGATGGTATATTGGGTAGAGGTTATGGTAGAGATGGTGGAGATGATGGTGGAAGTAATGTAGTACTCTCCATCATAATACCTACATACAATGAGTCAGAGAATATACCCCATCTCCTGAGATCTATAAGGGATAGCATACAGTTATTGCTGAAGCAGCTTGATGCAAGGGCTGAGATAATAATAGTTGATGATGATAGCCCAGATGGTACTGCAGATGTTGCAGAGAGTAACTCTACACATATTACAGATGAGGCAAGGCTCAGCGTTAAGATACTACGCAGATATGGTAGGAGAGGCTTGCTATCTGCTGTGCTAGATGGTCTAAAGAATGCTAAGGGTAGCAATGTAGTTGTTATGGATGCTGACCTATCGCACCCTCCACCACTGATACCTACAATGCTGGATGAACTCATACAGGATAGATGCGATCTGGTTATAGCATCAAGGTACGTTGATGGTGGCTCTGTAGAGAACTGGAGCATGAAGCGCAAGGCATTAAGTGTATCAGCCAACATGATTGCAAGGATGATCCTCAACCTTAATGTAAAGGATGCTGTATCTGGCTTCTTTGCATGCAAGAGATGGGTACTTGAGGGTATAGAGTTCACAACCTCAGGCTACAAGATACTGCTTGAGGTACTCGTCAAAGTTAATAACATAAGGGTGAAGGAGATACCATACACATTCGTTAACAGAAGCCATGGTAAGAGCAAGTTCAGTACCAAGATTGCCATAGACTACTTGAGAGCGGTATGGCTACTCTACAGGTATGGTAGGAAGAAGCGTAGAGAAGAGAGGAGAGGGTCTGTACTATTCCTCTCAAGGGCAGCAAGGTTCTACACTGTAGGTGCAAGTGGGCTACTTGTAAACTATGGTACCGCTTCGCTAGCAAACTCCCTACTTGCGAATGTGCATATTGCAACACTTACAGGCATACTCTGCTCCATAACATCCAACTTCATCCTGAACAAGTTATGGACGTTTGAGGATACAGACCTTGCTGTTATGTATACGCTCAAGCAGTATTCATACTACATGGGTTTGAGTTCAGTTGGTGGAGCACTGCAGTTCCTTCTAACACATCTACTGAGCCAGATCTATGGGATGAACTACAACCTTGCACTACTTATAGCCATAGGGCTAGCATCCATGTGGAACTTCCTATCAAACAAAAAGTGGACCTTCAAGGAGAGGATATGGGGCTAGGTTAGAGCAACGGTAGCAGAACAGTAATGATAGTTGTAGTAGATATGCACAAATAGAATTACTACATTCCACCCCATGTGTTTGATAGCATAGACTCGCTTAACGAGGCTATAGTATCATGCAGAGCATGTGAGAGACTTGTAAGGTACAGGGAGTATGTAGCAAGTGTAAAGGTAAAGAGGTTCAGGGACTGGGAGTACTGGTCCAAGCCAGTCCCAGGGTTTGGGGATTCCAATGCTAGGTTGCTCATAATAGGCTTGGCTCCTGCTGCACATGGAGCGAATAGGACAGGGAGGATGTTCACTGGTGACTCATCTGGCTCATGGCTTATCAAGGCACTCTATGAGACTGGCTTTACAAACAAGCCTACAAGCATGAGCAGGGATGATGGTCTAATCCTTTGTGATGTGTACATAACAGCAGTACTTAGATGTGCACCTCCAGATAACAGACCAAGCAGGAGTGAGATTGGTAACTGCATGATATACCTTGTGCATGAGACATCCCTACTCAAGAATGTAAGGATGGTACTTACTCTAGGGGCTATAGCGTTCAATGCATACTGTAGTATCAATGGTATATCTGGATTAAGGTTCAGGCATGGTTCATCCTATGCTGTAAGGGATAGGGAGGGGAGAACCATCACTCTACTCTCATCATACCATCCAAGCAGGCAGAATACACAGACTGGAAAGCTGAGTTGGAGCATGTGGATAGATATCTTCAGGAGGATTAGGCTAATGCTAGATACGCTAGATGGGTCTGAACCTAAGCCCTAGCCTCTTCAGTGTAGAACCAAGGCGTTCATCCTTATCCACATCTAGAACACTTAGCCTCAAATCATCGTTCATACCTCTAGCGAGCATCCCATGCTCCTCTAGGTATACTTTAACCCTTGCTACTGTATCAATGACAGGGTTCATCATCCTAACATTTGGGTAGAGTTGGTGCAGTGTATCCTCTATGAGAGCAATATGCGTGCTACCTAGCACTAGACTATCTATGCTTGCATCCTTCAGCAACCTTCTACATGCATCTGCTATAACCTGTTTAGTATCATCCTCAAGGAACCTGCATGACTCTACCAGATCTATGAGTTCTGTAGAATCAACAAGCATTATGCTTGCCCTGCTCATATACGCCTTGAATACATCCTGAAGATCAACACTCCTTACAACTGCTCTACTTGCAAGTACAGCTATACTCTTGCTACTTGACTCCTCTACTGCCCTAGCAATGGATTGGTGAAGGTATACACCAAACAAGGGTGTACTGCTCTCCAACCTAAGATCATTCAATACAAGCATCGATGGGGTTATGGATGCAACTACTATGCACTTTGAGTCATACTCTTCAAGCCTGCTTACTCCTCTTGCTACTATCTCTCTCAACTCCTCTTTACTCTTCAAGCCATATGGATAGTTCCTCCTATCAGCAAGGTATAGTATATGCTCATCTGGCAGTTCATGCATAAGTTCTCTTATAACAGATATGGAGCCTAGACCAGAGTCAAACACTCCTATAGGTTGCATAATAGACGATCTAACCTAAATACAACTAATAACCATTTCTTTCTTTACCATGTCAAGAAGTATGCACATACAATGATAATAATAGCGATGCTCATTGCTAGCATGACAGAGTTCAGTAACAAGTGGGTAAAGAAGGATGATAGAGGTATGGGTGATAGGGTTAAGGAGGCCCTCAAACCACAGGGTCCCCTAAGACCAAGGGTTGAGCAGGCTATGAATAGGATACAGTTACAGATACAGAAGATAGATACCATGCTTGCAAAGATGCGTGAGAGGGATGCTATGCTATTCAGGAGGATAGTTGAGGCTGTGCACAAGCATGATATGGAGACTGGTAGGATGCTCTCGAATGAGTTGGCTGAGGTGAGGAGAGTAAGCAAGACGATGGGTAATGCAAAGATAGCATTGGAGCAAGTACATCTTAGGCTAAGCACTGTACACGATATAGGTGATCTTGCTGTATCGCTTGCACCTGCAATAGGTGTCATGAAGGGTGTAAAGCAGGGCATAAGCAGGTTCATGCCAGAGGCTGAGGGTGAGATAAATGAGATGACCAGCACGTTGAGCAACCTTATGGTAGATACGATGCAGGGAGGTAACTTCAACTTCGTTAGTGATGTTAGCAGTGATGAGGTTGAGAGGATACTTGCAGAGGCAGCAGCAGTAGCAGAGAAGAGTCTGGATAGCAGGTTGCCATCAGTTACAACAGCATCAGCAGAGGAGTTGCCAAGGTTCTAATAAATAACACGTAAGGAAGTTGATGGATGATACCTGATGGATGATACCCTTCTTGCTAGACATATGTTAATTTTCTTTCTTTTCTTTATTTATTTATTATAATTAACAGACCTCTCCTACTACTATGTCTTGGCACTTCTATATGTATGAGTGAACCCAGAATCGTATACCCTTGAGAACTCATATCCCCTTGGCTTTACAACCTCCCCTACTATTATAACAGCAGTCTTGTTTATCCTAGCATCTCTAACCTTCTCTACTATATCCTTCAGTGTACCAACTACAACTTTCTCATCAGTCCATGTTGCCCTATACACTACAGCAATAGGAGTATCCCCATCATAACCAGCAGTAACCAACTCCTTAACTATATCCTGTATTAGATGAACGCTAAGGTAGAAGGCCATAGTGCATCTATGCTTTGCAAGTTCCCTTATGCTCTCCCTCTCTGGTACCGGGGTTCTGAACTCTGCCCTTGTTACTATAACAGATTGCGTAACACCTGGAAGAGTAAGTTCGGTCTTGAGCCTAGCAACTGCAGCAAATAGAGCGCTTATCCCTGGTACTATCTCGACCTCTATCCCATCCCTAGCAAGAGCATCTATCTGCTCTCTACTGGCAGAGTAGAGTGAGGGATCGCCATCATGGAGCCTTATAGTAACCCTTCCCTTTAGTGCATTATCTTTGAGCACTGAGTATATCTCCTCTCTGCTCATTGAAGATGCATCGTAGAGCAGTGCACTACCCTTAGCATGTGCAAGTATCTCAGGGTTCAGCAGAGAGCCAGAGTACACTATAATATCAGCCTCCTCTATGAGCCTCTTTGCCTTCAGGGTTAACAACTCCTTATCCCCTGGACCAGCACCAACGAAGTACACCTTGCCCTTACTACTGTAGTTGCCATTCATGCTATTGCTCATCTGCCCTTCTTCTCCCACAACTAACTCACTCCTTGTCCCTTGCTACATCTATTCTACAATCGCTGCTATTATTATTATTACTGTTGCTATGTTGCTGTTGTTGGAGTTTATGTTGATGCTCACGCTTCACAACCAGCATAGAGAAGTACTTGCTCACCTTGCTAGTATCTATATCCTTTAGTCTAGTCATGTTTATAACCTGACCTTCAGATCCTACATCCTGCGCTATAGCAACATATGCATAGTCTGGCATATGCTCCCTCACTATCCTTATAACATCATCAAAGTATCTACCATCCTTCAGAAATACTATGGTATCACAACTACTAACTATCCTCCTAACCCTCTCAAGGTCATAGCATGCTGGTACTATAGCCATTATCTGCTCCCCCTCAACCAGGTTCATCTTTGCTTGTGATGCAAACGATGTAAAAGATGCTATCCCTGGCACTATCTCAACCTCTATCTCTGGGTATCTAGAACTCAACTCCCTGTATATGTATGTGAACGTACTGTAGAGTGAAGGGTCTCCAACGCATAGGTATGCTACTAGATTGCCTTTCAAGCACACCATTGCTATCTCATCGGCATTACCCCTCCACACATCTGCAAGTCTGCCCTTATCCTTAACCATCGGGAATATGAGGCTCTTAACCTCAACCTCTCTACTCTTTATCCTTGATTCTATGAGTGGCTTAACTATGTTAAGTGCCATACTCTCCCTTCCTTCCCTGGATGTTGGTGCAAAGATCACATTGCAATGGTTAAGTACATCCAATGCTTTGAGTGTTAATAACATTGGATCTCCTGGACCACAGCCTATACAATAGAGCTTATACCTACTACTACTAGCATTAGCAATGCCCTTACCATCTTTATCATACATCTTTGCCCTGATCGAGGTGTGTTATAGAGGTATTTAAATCGTGAGAATCTAATATGCTATGCCATGCTATACCTTCTCCGCTGAGATTATTAGCACTGGGTTCCTTGATAATAGCATTGTACCAGTGCTTATCCTCTTCCCCTTCGCTATAATAACTTGGGTGACATCTATATCCTTTAACCCTAGATCATATATAGCGCTCAATGCACTGTTCATGCTCTCAACCATTATCGTATCTATAACTATCCTACCCTTGCTCCTCAGCCTAGTACATGCCAGTCTAACAATATCATACATCTTGCCCCCAGCACCCCCTATGAATACTACATCTACTTCAGGAATAGCAGCAAGTGCATCCATTGCATCCCCTTGTATGACCTCTATATTCTTTATGTTGAACCTACTAGCATTCTCCCTAAGTAGTGCTATCGCATCTGCATCTCTATCTATAGCGTAGACCCTTCCAGTGCTACCTACCTGCATTGCAGCCTCGATACTTATGCTCCCTGTTCCAGAGCCTACATCTATAACACTGTAACCTTCTCTCAGCCTAGCCTTGCTCAGGACTATAACCCTAACCTCCTCCTTGGTTATTGGAACGCTCTCAACCCTAGCAAAGAATTCATCAGGTATTCCAGGTGTTCTATAAGGCCAAAGATTAGAGTTCATGCTTACTCCTCCTTCTTTCCTCCCCTTCCTCCCATCCATCTACTACTAACCCTGCTCACTTGCTAACTGCTGATAAACGAATGTGTTGTAGAGTATCCATACTAGCAGGAACATGAATACATACCCTCCCATCCCTGTCGTTACCAACTTCCTAGACTCTGATGGAGGTATCCTCTTGCCAAATGAGAACCTAGCGATGAGATAGGTTATGAAATAGAGTAGGAACCCTATCCCTATACCCCTGAATGCTTGAGGGTTTGTGCTTAAGAATCCCATAGCCCCTGCTACTATCCCTGCAAGTACAGCAAAGCCTATTCTAAGCCAGAATATCTTGTCTATGGGGCTCATCACCCTGTATACTCTAAGGATGGTTTAATTCCTTTTGGTTGTTAGGATGGGCTTAACTTATATTGCCATGTATGCTTAATATATGAAGGGAGAGGAGAGAAGGTATGGTGGCAAGAAGGGATAGGGAGAGTACAGACCCACATGTAACTACTAGGATACTTGTTAAGGATGTGATGAACAGCCCAGTGATAACTGCTAGCCCAGATAGCAAGGTGAACGAACTCGCAAAGATGATGAGCGATATGAAGATTGGTAGTATAGTGATAACTGATAATGGTAGAGCAGATGGTGAGCCAGTTGGAATAGTTACAGATTGGGATATAGTGAGTAGGGCATCTGTCAAGGATGAGAAGCCTAGCAAGATAAAGGCCAAAGAGATAATGCAGCAACTTGTAACTATAGATAGTGAGGCAAATGTTACCGATGCTGCCAGATTGCTACGCAAGCATGGTGTGAAGAGGCTTGGTGTTATCTACAAGGGCAAACTTGTAGGAGTTGTATCCTCTTCAGATGTCATAGCAGTTATGCCAGAGCTTGTTGATGTTATCTCTGAGAAGGCAAGTATGATGAGAGGAGAACT
Source organism: Candidatus Nitrosocaldus tengchongensis (assembly GCA_013538675.1). Lineage (GTDB taxonomy): Archaea > Thermoproteota > Nitrososphaeria > Nitrososphaerales > Nitrosocaldaceae > Nitrosocaldus > Nitrosocaldus tengchongensis. Next base: position 67,367 of record JACAFJ010000001.1, on the reverse strand, counting down.
TGGAAGGAGCCCAACTTTGATCTCAGGTTACTGTGATTACTGCGATGAGTGGTCTGATTACCTTGTATATGTTGATGGCAAGTTCCTATGTGATGAGTGCAGGGCTGGTGGATGAATGAGAAGGCAGGTAAGTAGGTAAGAATGGATGGGTTGATGGAGAAAAGGTAAGAAGAAGGATAATAACAGAGGATACAGATAGATATATAGAGTTATTATGGTGAGACTACTTCTGGATGGAATGCTTGGAAGTATGGCTAGAAAGTTAAGGATGTTTGGATTCGATACACTATACTATAATGGATTGGATGACTCTACGCTCCTTGATAAGTGTGTAAGGGATTGTAGGATACTCATAACCAGTGATGAAGAACTCTTCCAGCACGCCTCTAGGCTTGGTGTAAGGAGCATACTTGTGAAGGGTAATGGTGTGGATGATATGGCACATGTGCTAAGATTGTTAGGCATAAGATCTATAGCCTTTGATATCAGCAATGCAAGATGCTCCCTATGCAACTCAATGATAAGGCATGTTATTAGCAAGGATTCCCTAACCCTAACAGGATTACCAGATGAAGTGCTTGAGAGGTATGAGAACTTCTACAGATGTGATGGTTGTGGGAAGGTCTACTGGGAGGGTAGCCATATCAAGAGGATACTCGAGTTTGAGAAAGGGGTGAACAATAGACTTGCTGAGGTTGAGTGATGAGGATGGCTATACACTGATAAGGCTTGCAAGGAGTGCTTTGGAGTATTACCTGGAGCATGGCAGGATGATGGATGTTGATGAGCATACAAGGTCAAGGTACTCTATGAAGGCTGGAGTATTTGTAACACTGAATGAGTTGATTGGTGTGAGCAGTAGTAACGATGATAGTGCTATGCATGGCAAGAGCGTATACATCGATTATGCAAAGGAGGTAAGGGAGGAGTTGAGAGGCTGCATAGGCTTCCCCTTACCAAGCAAGGAGCTCTGCTATGCTGTGATAGAGGCTGCAGTAGCAGCAGGAACAGACGATCCTAGGTTCAAGCCTGTTAATAGTTCAGAACTGGATAGGATAACATTCGAGTTGAGCATACTAACCGAGCCAGAACTCATAACCGTTAGGGACCCAAGGGAGTACAGGGATAAGATAAAGGTTGGAAGGGATGGTCTGCTTATAGTATGGAGTTATGGCTCTGGCTTATTGCTGCCTCAGGTTGCTGTAGAGTATGGATGGGATGAGGAGAGGTTCCTCTGCGAGACATGCATGAAGGCAGGTGCAATACCAGACTGCTGGTTCTATCCAGATACAAGGGTTTATAGGTTCGAGGCCATCATATTCAAGGAGATAGAACCAAACGGTTCTGTTACAAGGGTAAGGCTTGACCAAGAAGAGTCTTAATGATGAGGCAATTGCAAGTAAGTGAGATAGGTATTATATTATTATTAATAATAATGGTAATAACAACAACAATAATAATGATAATGATGATGGTGGTGGTGATGTGTAGCATATGAGCAGGAGAGCGTATGTTGGAGTATATGGGGTTGGTTTAGGACATGCAAGTAGGATGCTCATGGTAGCAGAGAGGTTAAGGACCCATGGTTATGCTCTGGAATTCTCATCGTTTGGTGATGCTGTAGATTACATAACTATGCATGGTTATAGATGCAGTGTAGTGCCAGAGGTTGAGTTTGGATGGAATCCTCTCTCTGGCTTCAACGTGAAGAGGAGCATAATGAAGATACCTGAGAACCTCTTTAACTTCACAAGGCAGTTGAGGCTTGAGATGGAGAGTATATCAAGGTTCAAGCCAGATCTTGTGATAAGTGATACTAGACTCTCTACCCTCTTTGCAAGCATCATGCTGGGTATACCATGCATGGTAATACTCAACCAGATCAAACTCCTCCTATCCCCAAGGTTAAGAGAGTTCAGGATAGTTAGGCTATTCGAGGATATGCTTGGCGAGTTATTTGGGATGCTATGGAGTAGGAGTAATACACTCCTTGCCCCAGACCTTCCTCCACCATACACCATATCAGAGCAGAATCTATGGCATATCAATAATACTTCTAACATATTGGAGTACTCTGGCTTCATGATACCAAGGCTAGTGCTGGATGAGGCTAGGGTTGAGAAGGTAGCAAGGGCACTAGAGATCAATGGATATAATAGTGATCATGGTAATGGTAACTCTGCTACTGCTCTTGTGTTCGTGCACATAAGTGGACCAGCTGAGACCAAGTACTTCATACTCAGAAGCATAGTGGAAGGGTTGAGTAACGTGATGAACGGGCATGATGGTAGTAGTGGTAGTATAACTGTTGTGGTATCTGAGGGTAGACCAAGGGGGGATACAGTGCCTAGAAGGATTCGTAATGGTTGGTACTTTGAGTGGTGCCCATTCAAGGATGAGCTGTTTGCAATGAGCAAGGTTATAGTTATGCGTGGAGGACACTCAACCATAGCACAGGCTATACACCAAGGCAAACCGTTGGTATGCATACCCATAGAGAATCATAGTGAGCAGTTGGGCAATGCAAGTAAGGTGGAGAGGTTAGGGCTAGGGATAACACTCAGGGAGAAGTATCTAAGGGCAGAGCATGTGTATGAAGCATTATACAACATGCTTAATGACTACAATAGATATGAGAAGAATGTGATGCAGGTAAGAAATGTAGCAACAAAGATGAATGGTGTAGAGGAGGTAGTGAGTAGAGCACTCCTACTATCAGGTTGACATCATCCATATATATCATTCATATGATACATCGTCTGTTATCATAGACTATCTATCCATCCATCCATCCTTACCATCCATGCCTGATACCATCTATTATATCATGTACCATGTTGGGGCCCAGACTAACCTCTAGCGTATGCATGTTATTAATACACTCCTCAACATACTCGTTTACATGCTCATAATTATCATCATCAACCACCCTTGATTCACCGAACTTACTCATAATAGCCTGTATCTCCCTAACACAATCCATACCAAAGATCTTTGAATAGTGCAAGAGATTATTGTTGTTAGAGAACATCAGTGGGAGCATTATATTCTTGTAACTCATCCCCCTCATCACACTATTTATGAAATCCATACTATGCAATGAGGAGGATAATGGTAGTGCAATTACACTACTACTGCTACTGCTATTACTACTACTACCCATATCAGATACCCCTACTAATCTATCTAATAGCAGTGAGGACACTACTGTAGTAGTATAATGCTTATCGCTGCAATCGCTGCAACTAACAGCATCACCGCTGCCACCACCACCATCATCATCCTTGCCATTAGGTGTGTAGTATGTGTATCTCAACTCTATCCTCTTCCTTGAAAGCATCCTTGCTATAACCTCTATCTTCTTAACAACCCTCCTAAGCATCTCATCATCTGTATATACTACGATGATAGATGGGTAGAATCCATGCTCTGCTAGTACATATGCTGCTACTGCTGATATGCAATCATACACACTGCATAAAGCATAACCATTGGAGCCTACAGGGAGCCCTCCACTCCCATCCATGCATAATCTGCATACATATGAGTTCTCACCAGATATGTAAACCCTTATCAGTCTATCATAACCATCATCCTTGCTTGATGGCTTCACATCGAGCGAGGATAGTTCAGAGAGTAACGCTGCAGTTGCAGCAAACTCTACATCCCTAGCAACTATACCTTTGGTGCTACCAAGAACCTCCGCCTCTACATGGAACCTCTCATTCCTATGCATTATATCCTTGCCTATCCTAACTATAGCATCAACTAGAGGGTTTAGTCCCTTCTCTGCCCTATCTGCTATGCATATACTCTCTACACCAAATACATGCTCTAGTGCATACATAGCATCTACAGGCTCTTTAGCATCCAAGATTAGAAGATGCCCATCCTGCTCAATACTACACTTGATCCCATGGATATCTAAAGTTCCCATTATGTTAGCCCTAAGGGTATCTAGCCTAGATGATGCAGATAATGTAGGCTCTACAACTACAACTGCCATGATAGTATGAAGCATGTGAGAGGTAATATGCCTTACCAGCAGCACTACTACTATTATAGATTTAAAACTAGGTTCAGCAGAGTTATTCATATGCAGGGTAGTACCACTGCTGCAAGGGTTACTGTAGATGAATGTATATCCATGCAGGATGGTAGCATGGTTGAGTTGAGAGGCTGGGTTGCAAACAAGAGTGATATAGGCTCTTTAGCATTCATACTCCTTAGGGATGGCTCAAACTACATACAGTTAGTTGGTAAGAAGGGAACAAGCAGCGATGATGCAATGAAGGTTATGAAGGATGTGAGCATAGAGTCTGCTGTAGTTGTTAGGGGTACACTTCGCTCAGATGCTAGGGCATTGAATGGCAAGGAGGTTCTTGTAAAGGAGATAGAGGTTGTTGCAAGGGCAGAGGAGCCATGGCCGATAAACAAGAGTACTGTAAGGTCTGCATCCTTCATCTACGATAACAGGCATCTATCGATAAGAGGTATGAAGAGCAGTTCAATAATGAAGATAAGGAGTGAACTGATCAAGGCTGCGTTTGACTTCTTCTACGATCATGGGTTTACATTCATAACAGCACCATCCATAGTAGGTACTGCAGTGGAAGGGGGAGCAACGCTCTTCGAATTGGACTACTTTGGGAAGAAGGTTTACCTGACTCAGAGTGCACAGTTCTATGAGGAAGCAGCTATATGCTCGTTCGGCAAGGTATTCACCATGCAGCCAGCGTTTAGAGCAGAGAAGAGCAAGACACCAAAGCATCTTACAGAGTTCATAATGATAGAGGCTGAGGTTGCATTCAACACGCAAGAGGATAACATGAGGCTTCAGGAGGAGTTACTGACATACATATGCAATAGGGTAGCAGAGAGGAGGAAGAGGGAGTTCGATATACTAGGGAGGAGGCTGAATACCGTTGAGAGACCATTCCAGAGGATAAAGTATGATGAGGTTAGAGATACAGTCATTAAGCATGGCATAAACTTTGAGTGGGGCGAGGATGTACCAACAGAGGCTGAGAGGCTAATCTCAAGGATGTTTGCACAACCATTCTTCATAACAGACTATCCATTGAGTGCTAGGAGCTTCTACCATATGTGCAGGGAGGCTGATCCAAGGATAACCTTATCTGCTGATCTCATTGCTCCAGAGGGATTTGGTGAGATAGCTACTGGAGGGCAAAGAATACATGACTACAGCACTCTCCTTGAGAGGATAAGGAGTAGCAACCTTCCTCTAGAGTCTTTCAGATGGTATCTGGATCTAAGGAGGTATGGGATGCCACCCCACGCTGGTTTTGGTATAGGAGTTGAGAGAGTGCTTAGATGGTTATGCAACCTCAAGCATATAAGGGCTACATCACTCTTCCCTAGAACCATAACTAGAGTGTACCCCTGATAGTGTAGCACAACAAAGTAAAGGTAATTTCATACTATGAAATAAACTTATTTATATACATGAGATGGGATTAAATTAAACATGTTCAAGGGTAAACGCATAGAGGTGTCGAAGCGAAATATAATACTCAAGCTCTTATCATTCACTCTAGCATTCGTTATAATAGATACGTTGATAACATACTATGGCATCTCACTTGAATGGGTTCCAGCATACCTTGAGACCAGCATCATATACAACCTTTATGGACTCGATGCCTTCCTACTAGGCAAGATTGCTATTGGTGCTCTTGTTATATACATCTTCTATAGGAACCTTAACTTGAACAGGGCTGATGGTAGAAGGATCTACAGCATACTCCTGCTAGCATTTGCATCAGTATCATGGTTTGCAGTAATCTCTAATATACTCGTGATCATAGATCTTAACTATCTTGTTGATATATACTATTTGGCTATAGTGCCAGTTAGTACAGCATTGCTATTCTTACATGGGCTCTGGTGGATGAGACTCAAGATTTAGATTGATTATGGTAGAGATATACAACAATAGAATTAACAACGCTACCATTCCAAGTCATCGTATCGTATAATATCAATCCTATATGCTAATCTCTAACAATTATACAGAAAGGCTTAGATTTATAAATAATTGATCCTCATCCTATCAAGATGCAGAGCGTTGAGGCTATAGCAAGAGAGTTCGAGAGCAAGAGTGCTGAGGAAGTACTAAGATGGGCAATCGATAGGTTCCATCCAAGGATCGCTCTAGCATCAAGCTTTGGGGCTGAGGATGTAGTACTCATAGACATGTTAGCAAGGATAAGGAAAGATGCTAGGATATTCACCCTAGATACTGGAAGGCTAAACCAGGAGACCTATGATGTTATGGATGCCATAAGGGATAGGTATGGTGTAAGCATAGAGGTCTACTTCCCAGATGCTAGAGAGGTTGAGGAGATGGTTAGGAAGCATGGGCTCAACCTATTCTACCATAGTGTTGAGTTAAGAAAGTTATGCTGTGAGATAAGGAAGGTTAAGCCATTGAATAGAGCCTTAAGCAGTCTAGATGCATGGATAACTGGGCTTAGGAGGGAGCAGGCAGATACAAGAGCAAGTATAGCCAAGGTTGAGGTCGATGTGCAACATAATGGGATGATAAAGATAAACCCGCTAGCAGACTGGACATGGGATATGGTCTGGGAGTACATAAGGGGGAATAACGTACCATACAACAGATTGCATGATAAGGGTTATCCAAGCATAGGATGTGAGCCATGCACTAGAGCAGTTCAACCTGGAGAGCCATTCAGGGCAGGGAGATGGTGGTGGGAGCAGGATGCATACAAGGAGTGTGGACTACACCTGAATCCCTTAAAGGGTAAGCAGCAGTAGTAGCAGTGATAGGAGTGAGCGATGCTGATCTGTATGGTATCAAAAGGTATACCTGAACCACATGGCGGTAATCTCATAAACAGGGTTCTGGACAGCAGTTCAAGAGAGAGGATACTAAATGATGACGATATTCTAAGGATTCATATCAGTGATGATCTGGCAAGTGATGTTGGAAATATTGCAGATGGTATATTTAGCCCGCTTGAAGGATTCATGAACTATGATGATCTCATACACGTGCTTAGAGAAGGAAGGTTAGCGAATGGGCTTGCATGGACCATACCAATCCTATTGGATGCTGATTATAGTACAGCAGTAAGGATGAAGGATGCTAGAGAAGTACTGCTTGTAAGCAATAACGTTATAGCGCTTATGCATGTTGAGGATCACTTCAGATATGATAAGATGGATATAGCAAGGAGTGTATACCAAACAGGTGATACATCCCATCCTGGAGTAGCAAAGACTCTAGCTATGAAGGATATGTTTGTTCATGGTAAGATAGACCTAGTTAGTAGGATAGTAGGTAAAGAAGGACTGATGAGGTATAGGCTTACTCCAGAGGAGTCCAGGAAGATCATGGTAGAGAGGGGTTGGAAGAGCGTTGTAGGCTTCCAGACAAGGAATATACCACATCTGGCGCATGAGATGCTCCAAAAGTCCGTACTCAACTTCTTCGATGCGCTCTTCATAAACCCTCTGATAGGCAGGAAGAAGTCTGGTGACTTCAAGGATGAGGTTATAATAAAGGCTTATGAGGTGTTGGTAGATAACTACTATCCAAAGGATAGAGTGCTCTTTGCTACACTGCATACTGAGATGAGATACGCTGGACCAAAGGAGGCTATACACCATGCTATAATGCGCAAGAACCTTGGATGTACACACTTCATAGTTGGTAGGGACCATGCTGGCGTTGGCTCATTCTACCATCCATTTGCTGCGCAAGAGATATTCAAGGATTATCCAGATCTAGGTATAGAGCCTGTATTCTTCCCTGTATTCTTCTACTGCAAGAGGTGCATGGGAATAGTTAGTGAGAGGATGTGCCCACATCCCATCGATTACAGGCTTGAGTTGAGTGGTACAAGGCTTAGAAAGATGATAAATGAGGGCGAGAGACCATCAGAACTCCTCATGAGGCCAGAGGTTGTAGATGTTATAATGCAGCATAATGATCCATTTGTGCCCTAGCATAGCATAGCATTTTAATTACTCGACCATTCTATTCTTATTCGTAGTATGAGGAGCAGGAGTAAGATTCTTACACCACTAACCATAATAGCACTACTCATAATTGTGCATCCTACTACTATACATGCTCAAGAAGAAGGCAGGAGGGTTGATAGACTTGTCATACCATTCGATGCAGCTAACAGTACCATCGATGATCCTTCTCTCTACAGGTTAGAGGGTAGGCATATAGCAAACTGGATAATAACAATAAACAACAACCTGATCTACAACCCAGAGAGCAGTGACGCCAAGGTAGTCTTGAGGTTCAGGAATGCATTCAATACCAATGAGTTCCTTGAGTTGGGGATGACAGGGCAGGATAGGGTGCTATGGTTTGCTGTAGCCAAGGAGAGCGTTGGATACATGACCATGTATAGGAATAGCAATGCATGGTTCCCTGAACGAGCAGTAATGATGACCTATGCTCAGGGTGAGAGGCTAAGTGTTAACAATGGTCAGAGGATAGTTATTGATAGGCTCAACATAGAGCAGTTCGCAATAGATGGGGTAGAGGTATATGGAAGGGATGGGCTGGATGCACCCTATAGTGCACTTGCAGGGGTTATAACGGTAGAGGTTATGTCAGGCAATCCATTGGATAATCCTATAATGAGTGTACCATTCATAGTTACTGGAGCTGTTGCTGGTATAGTGCTCATCCTGCTAAGGTTCAAGAGAAGGGATAAGGATACTGCTGAACGATCAAACTGATGGCAGAGATGTTTTGCTTGCTGCTGCTACTGACTAGTTAGCTATTGCTATTACCACTGTTGGCTATTCCTCTCTTTCCCTGTAATACCTGCAGATATCTTTAAGCATGCATATACTACACAATGGTGCTATTGGTCTGCATACATTCTGTCCAAACGTAACGAATGTATCGTTTATCCTCTTCCAGTATGCCATATCCACCTTCTGCATAAGCATATGCTCGGTCTCCTCTACACTCCTACTCGATACTAAACCAAGCCTATTGGCTATTCTATGCACATGAGTATCAACTGGTATAGCAGGTTTATCAAACGCATATACAAGAACACAGTTTGCAGTCTTCCTACCAACCCCTGGTAACCTGAGCAGATCCTCAAGGGTATCTGGAATATTACCATTGTACTCATACGCAATTATCCTTGCTACTTCCTTTATCCTTCTAGCCTTCACCCTGTAGAACCCTGCTGGCCTTATGAGTTGCTCTATCTCCCTAGCATCTGCATCTGCAAGTTCCTTTGCATCATTGAACCTTGAGAATAGGTTCCTTACAGCTGTCCTTGTATTCTCATCCCTAGTCCTTGATGAGAGTATGGTCCCTATGAGTATCCTGAGAGGATCTCTACCCTCTTCCTCCTGCAACTCCCTCAACGCTGTTAGCCTTGATCTGATCTTTGCTGAGCCTCCAGAGCCCATAGCCTCAAGCCTCTTCATGGTCTCATGCATGAGTTCCAGTACCATTACTATATCCATTGCTATTAGCGTATGTGCATAAAGGCTTTTAATAGATATGGTAGTAAGATCATACATATGCAACTCAGCAGGGAGGAGGAGGATGCCCTTGATGGCAAGTATGGTGAAGCACTAGCAACAGCATACAGGATACTCCTTGCCATAGGGAATGCGATGGACGCTGATAGGCTTGTACCTGTGAAATGGGCGCACATCTCTGGCGTTAACTACAATACTATAGGGGATGCTGGTCTAGCATTCCTCGAGGAGATGAGCAGGGATGCACTAGCAAGCAATGTTAAGGCTAGGGTTACTAGCACGCTCAACCCCATGGGCTACGATCCAGTTAAAGGCTATCATGATGATAGGTTCGTTGAGAGGCAGGAGAGGATAAGGAAGGCATACGAGGCTATGGGCATCATAGGTTCATACACATGCATACCATACGAGGTATTCCCCATCCCTTCTAGAGGGGAGCATGTATCATTTGCTGAGAGTAATGCAGCAATATATGCAAACTCCATGCTTGGGCTTGTTACAAACAAGGAGAGTGCCCTGAGTGCCCTAGCAAGTGCCTTGACTGGGAAGGCACCTTACTCTGGCCTAAGGGCTGAGGAGGCTAGAAGTGCTCATACAGTGATAGATGTGAAGCATGAGGTTAATGATGAGTTGGATGCTGCGCTTCTAGGCTACTTTGCTGGCAGAGTGAATGAGCAGTGCATATCGTTCAGGTTCAGTTCAGGGCTAGAAGGATCAACGCCCATTGGAACGGATGGAAGGGCAAGGATCAACGCAAAGGCACTATGCTCTGCATTAGGCACATCTGGCTCAGCTGGTATGTTCCTTGTAACTGATTCTGCTGCTTCTGATGATGATGCAAAGCATAGGATAGAGTACACAGCAAGGGATGCTAGTATGGTAAAGGATGAACTGAGTGATGAGGATGAAGGAGATGCAATAGTATATGGGAGCCCACAACTTGGGCTTAACGAACTTTGGATGCTTGCTAATATGCTTGAGGGCAAGAGGTTCAGAAAACGCTGCCTGCTATTCTGTGCAAGGCATGTGTATGAGGAGGCAAGGCGTATAGGCTACATCTCTGTAATAGAGCATGCTGGTGCAGAGGTGTATGCTGACTGCTGCTCATGCCTAACACCATTGATAAGCAGGGATGAGGTTGATTCTGTTATCACAAATAGCGTAAAGGCAGCATACTACCTCAAGAACTGGAACAGGGTTAGTGTATGTCTGAAGAGCATGAAGGAGATAGTTAGGGATGAGTGCTTATGATATACAGCATGCAATGTAGGAGCATAGTAAAGGGTTATGGAGAAGGTTATGCTATAGCAACTGCTCAACCTATAAACCTGCTAAGCATAGATACAAATGGCATAGTGAGTGACTCTATGCATATGCTTAATGGCAAAAGCATTGCTGGCAGAGTGCTGATATTCCCAAATGCTATAGGTAGCAGTGTTGGTGCATACAGGTTATATGCTGCAATGATGAATGGCAGGGCTCCCAGTGCAGTTGTATGCTCAAAGGCTGATATAATAACAGCATCAGCATGTGCAATCTCTAACATACCCCTAGTTGAGTGCCATGGATATGATAGGCTGATGAGGTTATGCAGCAACAGGGATGTGATTGCTACAGTTAATGCTACAAACGCTTCTATAACGCTAAGGGTCAGTCAAGATTAGATTGAGAAAGAAGGAGGAGGGTAAGATTTGAATATAACCTCCATAATATAAGTATCAGATGGGCGATCTGACCCGAGAGGGGATGAAGAGAACATATACTTTCATTCACAACCATTAATTAGCCTAGCATCTTATATAAGTATGAAAGCAGTATAGTTGGAATGGTAGATAGCATGCCAGTTAATCTGGATGATCTTGATAGAAGGTTGATCCTCCTACTCATGCAGGATGGTAGGCAATCGTTCAGAAGGTTAGCGAGGAGTTTGGATGTTAGTACTCCAACAGTAAAGGCTAGGTACGATAGGCTTGTGAGTCTTGGGCTGATAAAGAGAATATCTGCTATCATAGATGCCTCTATGCTCAACAATGTTAATGCTCTTCTATACATCAAGGCAAGTGATGTAAATACTGCTGTATCAAGGATAAAGGATATGGAGGAGGTCAACTCCATATTTCTAACATCTGGGGATACAAATATGGTGATTAGAGCAACGCTGGGTGATGTAGCATCTCTAGAAGGACTGATGGCAGAGTTATCAAGCATCCCTGTTCTGCAAGTAATCTCAAGCCAGATAGTAACTAAGATCATCAAGGATGAGCAGATTGCACCATCTAGTTTGACAAATGTAAAGTTGGAGTGCCATTACTGCAAGGGCAGGATCACAGGAGAGCCCATGGTACTTGAGGGTAGATACTACTTCTGCTGCACATCATGCCTTAGGTTATTCAGGGAGAGGCATGGCAATGCTCTTTAATCTTGATGCATACTACCAATATACTATATTTACAACTGTAACCTAGATTGCATAAAACCTGCTGTATGATAACGGATGCATTTAATTATCAATGCTGTAGATATTATATCATGAGTAAGGAGGGTACTGGTAGAGGCATAAGTACAGGAGTTGGTACTGGTACAAGCAAGAGGAGGAGGGTAGTGCTAAGGATAGGGGGCATGCACTGTGCAGGTTGCACAAGAGCAATACAGGGCTACCTAATGGATATGGATGGTATCAAGGGCTGTGATGTGAATCTAGCAACTGAGAAGGCTGTTATAGAGTATGATCCAGCAGTAATAAACCTGAGCAGGATAGAGCAGGCAATAGAGGAGGTTGGCTATAAGGTTGTGTATGAGAAGGTTAGCCTCCATCTTAGCATGCTTACAGATGTTAGCGATGCTGTTGGGCTTGAGGGTATACTCAAAGGTATTGAAGGGGTAAGGGATGCATCCGTAAACCATGTCAGTTCAAGGGTTACTGTAGAGTACAATCCATCACTACTCTCCATAGCAGATGTGAAGGCAGTGCTCGATGGGCATGGATACAAGGTTGTAAGTGAGGATGTGTACTCTGCTGAGGATGAGGAGGCAAGGAGGCTCAGGAGGCTCTTCATCATAGGTGTAGCACTAACCCTTCCAGTAGTGCTCTACAGCTACCCAGAGTACATCAATGCCATACCATTCTCTGGCTCTAACATTGCAGCATACACCATGCTTGTACTTGCAGGCATAGTGCAGTTCTTCGTTGGCAAGAGGTTCTATACTGGAGCGTACAGGATAGCAAGGATAGGCTCTGCCAACATGGATACCCTAGTTGTAGTTGGCACTACTTCAGCCTACATATTCAGTGTAGTTAACACAGTACCAGAGCCAATATGGCACTCAATCTACTACGATGTCCCATCAGTAGTTGTAACATTCATAATGCTGGGCAAGTATCTGGAGAGTAAGAGCAAGAGCAAGGCATCATCGCTTATAATGAAGATGCTTGAACTGCAACCAAAGAAGGCAAGGGTTGTGAGGGATGGGGTAGAGGAAGATGTGTCTGTTGAGTCTATAAAGGAGGGTGATGTTGTGCTTATCCATCCTGGAGAGAGGGTACCTGTTGATGGTATCATCGTAAATGGCTACTCTGCAATAGATGAGTCCATGGCAACTGGGGAAGCTATGCCTGTGAGCAAGGGTCCAGGGGATGAGGTTATAGGTGGAACAATAAACAAGGAAGGCTCGCTCATGGTAAAGGCTACAAGGGTAGGGAGTGATACATTCATTGCACAGGTGATTAGGCTTGTAGAGGATGCGATGGGCAGCAAACCACCAGTGCAGATGCTAGTTGATAAGGTCTCTGGTTACTTTGCATTCATTGTTATGGGCATAGCACTTGCAACGTTCCTTGCATGGTATGCAGTAACAGCAGGTATGGTTGAGCAGGCACTGATACCAGCTGTTGCCGTGCTAGTAGTTGCATGCCCATGTGCCCTAGGGCTAGCAACCCCAACAGCGATAATGGTTGGTATGGGCAAGGGTGCACAGTATGGCATAGTATTCAAGAACGGTAAGGCTCTCGAGATGCTAAGCAGGGTAGATGTTGTAGTATTTGATAAGACTGGAACATTAACGCATGGGAGGCCAGTGGTTACAGATGTTATACCATTCAGTGCTATAGTAGATGCTGGTAGAGTTGGTAGTGATAGCAATACTTTAAAGGACCTGCTAAGGGTTGCTTCATCTGTAGAGAGAAACTCAGAGCATCCACTGGCCAAGGCAATAGTGGAGAAGGCTAGAAGCATGGGCATAATGTTTGAAGGGGTTGAGGAATTCAAGGCAATCCCTGGAAGGGGTGTAGTAGCAAGGTATAGAGGTAGAGATGTGATGGTAGGGAGCCCAAGGATGCTCAAAGGCATGGGTGTAGCACTAGATGCCTGTGAGGAGCAGGTAGCAAAACTTCAGAATGAGGGCAAGACAGTAGTGCTTGTATCTGTTGATGGCACACCTGTTGGCATAATAGCGCTCATGGATGAGCCAAAGCAGAGCAGCAAGGATGCTGTGAGGATGCTCAAGGGTATGGGTGTGGATGTTATGATGCTTACTGGCGACAATAGGAGGAGTGCAGATGCCATTGCAAGAGTGCTAGGGATAGAGCATGTGGTTGCAGAGGTGATGCCATCTGGCAAGGTAGATGCAATAAGGATGATACAGGCTGATGGGAGTGGGAGGAGGGTAGCCATGGTTGGGGATGGTATAAACGATGCACCTGCCCTGATGCAGGCAGATGTAGGTATTGCTATGGGTAATGGCACAGATGTTGCAGTTGATGCTGGGGATGTCATACTCTTGAGGGATGATCCAGTTGCAGTTGCTATAGCATTAGAGTTGAGCAGGAAGACGATGGGCAAGATAAGGCAGAATCTTGTATATGCGTTCATGTACAATGTAGCACTAATACCAGTTGCCTCACTAGGTATGTTATACCCAGCACTTGCTGGGCTTGCCATGGCTGCAAGTTCCGTATCTGTAACTATGAGTTCACTACTCATGAGGAGATGGGTACCAAGGAGTAGAAGGTAGGTACTCCTAGCAAACTCAGATCCTAGCGAACCTTACACGCAATATCCCATTGATGTACTGAACCTCTTCTGGCTGCTCATTGACACTAGTCCTAAGCATTGCCTTGCCCGAATACCTCCTGTACCCATCCTCTGTTAGGGCATCTATGCTTACTATGCTGTTATCCATAACGCTTATCGAGATCGTACGCTCATCTACTCCTGGCATCTCAGCAAGCAACTCAACGTACATGTTTGTAACTATACCCTCTATCCTCAATGGCTTTAGTATCTGCTCTCTAGCATGGTACCTCTCATATCCAGAGCCTTGATGGCCTACGCTTGGGACCCTTGCCCTTATACTTGCACTTATCCTTATTATATACCTGTATGCAAAACCAAATGCTAGACCTGCTACAAAACCTCCTATATGCGCTAGATATGCTACCCCTCCACCAGCACCAAACGCTGCTGCTATCAACTGGTATATGAACCAGAGGAAGAGGTATGCGAATGCAGGTATCCTTGTTGTTGTTATAAGGAAGAAGAATATCAGTGTTACAACCCTAGCATGCGGAAACATGAGCATGTATGCTCCTAGCACTCCAGATATTGCGCCAGATGCACCAACTGCAGGGATTAGCATCTGCTCCCCTCCAACGTTCATTGCCCATGCTAGATGGGCCATTGCAGCAACAAAACCCCAGAAGAGGTAGCAGGCTAGATACTTTGCATGCCCAAACCTATCCTCTATGTTATCACCAAATATCCAGAGGAAGAGCATGTTGCCAAGTATGTGCATTATGCTCCCATGCATGAACATCGATGTTAGTATGGATATGCCAGCATCCATGTACTGTGCACTGCTAACATCCTCTAGGAACCTTGCTGGTACAAACCCATAGTTCAGGAAGAGGGTTATCGTTGCCCTCTGATCCATGAAGAGCCTAGTTACGATGATCTCCCATATGAAGATGATGAAGTTTATTGCTATAAGAGCATAGTTAACATACGGTCTAGTGGTTCTAGGGTTCTCATCGTAGAGTGGGAACATCCAGTATAGTTGCTATACAACACTATTTATAGCATGGTATGGTTATTATTGAAGGTTAGTGTTCAAGCATGCATGCCTCTAGTAACCATATCACTATGGCCTGGAAGGACACAGCAGCAGAAGGAGGAACTTGCCAAGGCTATAACAGATTCAATAACCAAGGTTCTAGGTAGCAAGAAGGAGCATGTTATAATAGTCTTCCAAGATACGCCCAAGGAGAACTGGTACGTTGCAGGGGATCCATTGACATAAACAGACATCAAAATATATTATCTATACCCTTATTTTTATCAGGTTGATGGATGTTAATATTAGAAGTACTAGTAATGATGATAAGCAGCAGAAGAAGAAGGCAGCGATCGTACAGTTCAGATCCTCCATAAGCAAGGAGGAGAACCTAGAGAAGGCTCTACACTACATAGATGAAGCAAGTAGGCTAGGTGCATCACTTGTAGCATTCCCAGAGTTCACCATGGCATACTCGCCTGAAGAGCAGGATGCTGATGCCCTCTACCATATAGCAGAGAGAATAGATGGTAACTTTGTATCAGCGATAAGGGAGAAGGTCAGAGCATGTATGGTGGATACCGTAGTAACAATGTATGAGAGGGGTGAAGGGAGCAACAGGGTCTACGATACAGCACTGCTCATAGATAGCAATGGTAACATAAGATCAGTTTACAGGAAGATACACCTCTACGATGCCCTAGGCTTCAAGGAGTCAGCAAAGCTGCTCCCTGGGAATGAGGTAGCAGTGCCAGTAGATGCACAACTAGGTAGGTTAGGCATGATGATATGCTACGATGTTAGGTTCCCAGAGATGTCTAGGATACTTGCATTGCTTGGGACGGAGGTGCTTGTGATACCTTCAGCCTGGGTTCAAGGAAGGATGAAGTATGAGCATTGGCAGACCATGCTTAGAGCAAGGGCAATAGAGAATGGATGCTATGTTATTGCCCCAGATCAGGTAGGCAACATATACATAGGGCACAGCATGGCTGTTGATCCCTTTGGAAGCGTACTGCTGGATATGGGCGAGGGGGATGAAGGACTAGGCATGGTTGAGGTTGATGTAAGGCATGTGTATGAGGTTAGGAGCAGGCTACCATTGCTAAACAACAGAAGGGTGGATGTGTATGCTAGATATGCAGATACGATGCAGAGGTATGTGTATGATGATAAGGCTGGTTAAGATTGTGAGCAATACTAAAATGTTGCTATAGATAAGCAGGTTAGTCTACTTACATTTTTATATACGGTGTTGAGATAGGTTAACGTGAACAAGGTCTGTGTTATAGGTGCTGGTAGCACAAAGTATGGTAAACTCAACGAGGGTATAGTTGAGTTGGCAGTAAATGCATCTAAAGAAGCGATAAAGAGTGCAGGTATAGAGGCTAGGGATGTGCAGTATGCATTCATATCCAATGTATTTGGCGTTGCAGATAGGCAAGTGCATCTTGCCCCTGTTATAATGAGCGATCTTGGGCTTATGAATGTTCCAGGTTTAACTGTAGAGTCAGCATGTGGGAGTGGTTCCATAGCGTTCAGAGAAGCATACGCTAACGTTGCTGCTGGCTTCTATGATGTTGTTCTAGTGGTTGGGGTTGAGAAGGTTACGCATACAGGCACTGCAAGATCAACGACGCTCTTCTCATACTGCTCGGACTTCTTCTATGAAGGAGGAAGTGGGGTATCGTTCCCAGGGCTATTTGCATCTATGGCTAGAGCATACATGCACAAGTACAATGCTAGTGAGGAGGATCTAGCAGTTGTTGCTGTGAAGAACCATGAGCATGGGCTTCTTAATCCTAAGGCACATCTAAGGAAGAGGATAACTGTTGGGGATGTTCTAGAGTCTCCCCC
This sequence comes from Candidatus Nitrosocaldus tengchongensis, assembly GCA_013538675.1. Lineage (GTDB taxonomy): Archaea > Thermoproteota > Nitrososphaeria > Nitrososphaerales > Nitrosocaldaceae > Nitrosocaldus > Nitrosocaldus tengchongensis. Next base: position 49,946 of record JACAFJ010000001.1, on the reverse strand, counting down.
AGTAGCAAGCCCATTGAAGTTGCTTGACTGCTGTCCATTCTCAGATGGTGCTAGTGCAGTGATACTTGCAAATGAGGAGTATGCAAAGAGCCATGGCCTAGAGTATGTAGAGGTTATAGGCTCTGGGAGGGGGGCATCACCAGCAACCCTCCAGGATAGGGAGGATATAACAACTATACCAAGCACAAGGGCTGCTGCTCAACAGGCATTCAAGCAGGCAAGGATAGAGCCAAAGGATGTTGACTTTGCTGAGGTCCATGACTGCTTCACTATAGCAGAGATAGTAGATATAGAGGATCTTGGGTTCTTCCCTAAAGGCAAGGGTGCAGAGGCTGTAAAGCAAGGGATAACTAGGCTTGGAGGGGATCTTCCAATAAACCCATCTGGAGGCTTGAAGTCCAAAGGTCATCCAATAGGTGCTACTGGAGTTGGGCAAGTCGTTGAGGTGTATGAGCAACTACTGGGAAGGGCAGGGGAGAGGCAGGTAAAGGGCGCAGAGATAGCATTGACGCACAACTTTGGTGCAACTGGGGCAAGCTGTGCTGTACATATCTTCAGGAGAGTGTAGGAATGGTCTCTAGGTAGGTGCATAGAGGGTGAGTGTTAGCAGGGAGGAGTTTATAAATAAGTTGAAGGAGGGTAAGGTACTCCTCTATAGATGTAAGAGGTGCAGTAACCTTCAGTTGGCAACCATAGTATTCTGCAGGATGTGCAACTCAGATGAGTTTGAGGTTGTAGAGGAGGAGGGTAAAGGGAGAGTGGTTACATTCACCATACTCTATGTTCCCCCTGAGGGCTATGAGAGGTACACACCGTATGGCTGGGCTGTAGTTAGACTTGACTCTGGTATCAACATATCAGGCTTTATAGATGTCAAGTCTGCCAGAGACCTTCCGCTAGACTCTAGGGTTAGGATAGTAGGCTATGATGGGAGGGGTATACTGCTGAAGGCTGAGAATAGCAGTAGTAGCAGTAGTTCTGTGCTGACAGAAGTAACTAACTAAACCCAGTCTGTTATGTGAAATGATCTTGATAAGGTTATAAAGTATGATTGCCTATATATCTTATTGCATTGTATGATAAGTTACAGTATGCCTATAGAGATTATATGTAGTAAGTGTGGTGCATTGATATCTACCATAGCCATATTGAAGCCAGTGAAGGATGTGGTGAAGAATAGTAATAGATGCCCAGCATGTGGTATACCTCTCTTAACAGACTTCGTTATAGAGATTACCAGATTTTAATTAAGGATAAAACAACTGTGGTTGTTACTGTATTTATCAATTACAAACCCATTAACTCACTCATTCAACTAACTACCCTTGCAAGCATTACATGGACCTCTCTTCCCTCATCAGTTATATCAACATCCATACTCATCCTACTAGTTATCCTCAACCCGTATGGTGCTGAGTGTATCACTGCAACTATCCTTCCACCATCCCATACCTCTACCATGTACTCATCCTTGCTACCATACTCCACTGCCAACCTGAACTCTACCATTGAGTATGATTAGATATGCAGATAGATATATCCATCATCCTTGACCTCTACCCTGTACATCCTTAGATCACCAGATCTATACCACTCTGGGTCTTGATCAGGCCAGTTGTTTCCATTGTGCCATGGCTTTATCTTCACAAGCCTTCCAGTATCGATATCGAACTCAAACCCATGCAGAGGGCATACTATATTGTTGCCATTGAAATGCCCTCTATGCAGATACGCATAGCGATGGGGGCAGTGTGCATCGCATGCAAATACCCTACCATTATGCTTCCCTACAACATACTCCCTTCCATCATCAACCCTAACCAGCCTCATGGACCCATCTCTAACCTCATCAAGCCTGCATGCTCTTACAAGCACGGTAGAGAGAGATTGTAAGGAATTTTTAAATGTTGATGACTGTGTATGTGAGGTATGTATGATGTTATAGTTGTTGGAGGAGGTGCTGCAGGCCTTACTGCAGCATTGTACACTGCAAGACAGGGTATGAAGACATTAGTACTTACCAAGGACATAGGAGGGCAGGCAATACTTACACCAAGCATAGAGAACTATCCTGGATTCGAGAGCATAAGCGGGCTAGAGTTTGCAGAGCGTGTAAAGGAGCAGGCAGAGAGGTTCAATGCTGAGTTTAGGTACGAGGAGGTTAAGGGCATAGAGGTTGCAGATGGCTACTATGTAGTAAAGAGCAATCTGAATGATTATGAGAGTATAGCAATAATACTTGCATTTGGGAAGACGCCTAGGGATCTTAATGTTCCTGGAGAGGCAAGGCTTGTAGGCAAAGGTGTATCCTACTGTGCAGTATGCGATGCTCCTCTCTTCAAAGGCAAGAGGATTGCTGTAGTTGGTATAGGCGATCCTGCGCTTGACGCTACACTCATGCTATGCAGCATAGCAGAGAAGGTATATCTGATAAACAAGGGCTCATCATTTGTAGGGCATGAGGATTTACTGAACATGTGTTCAAATACTAGTAATGTTGAAGTATTCTTACGTGCAAACGTGTTAGAGATACTTGGCGATAGCAAGGTTAAGGGCATAAGGATCAAGGATGCTCAAGGTGTCAGGGAGGTAGAGGTTGATGGTGTCTTTGTAGAACTAGGCTATGTAGCAAGGACAGAGTGGCTCAAGGGATTGGTTGAGTTGAATGATAGGGGTGAGATAGTAGTGAATAAGAATCAGGAGACTTCTAGGGCAGGGATATTCGCTGCTGGCGATGTTACAGATACTCAATTCAAGCAGCTTGTAATATCTGCTGGGGAAGGTGCAAAGGCTGGACTTGTAGCATACAACTATGTGCAGAGGCTTAAGGGCAAGCCAGTTATAATGTCTGACTGGAAGACGCTCCTGAAATGAATAATAAATAATAAGATTGTTGCTTTTTCTTTCTCCTTCCTCCTCTTCCCTCTAATCTAATCCTTAGAGACCTCTCTCATCATGCTCCTTACAGCACTCATCAGTGCATACATCTCTGGGCTCCTCATAAGTGTAAGTAACTCAAGTATGCTAGCCTTCCCTTTCCTTGGCGCCTTGATCTCCTCATACATAGCATTCAAGCCTTTAGGAAGCCTCTCTGCAAGCTCAAATAGCATTGGTTGGTTAATCCTGCTGAGCATGTAGAGGAGCATCATGAGGTTACCTATGGCAGCCATCAACTCTGCTCTAGCCATGTAGTTGAAACCCTCATCGAAGCCCTCGGCAAGCCCTTCTAGCGCTGCAAGTATACCACTCTCCTTAAGCCTTGATAATGTCCTAAGCAGGCTCTCAATTGCATCAGAATTATCAGCAAGCATATCCAGTAACCTGATCACCTTCTCAGCCTTCTCCTCTGGTATGTTTAGTGTTTGTGCCATATGCTCACCCCTCTCATCCCCATCTTCACTATTTACCAAAGAGTTCTGCAAACCACATCCTCTCGAATGCCATCTTTATTCCTCTAAATGCCTTCATTCCTCCAAGCATCCAGCACTCTGGATACCTTGCCTCTCCAGCAAGCACCTTTGAGAAGTCACAGAATACAGCGGCGCCAGCATACCCAATATCCATAACACATATCCCGCTCCTGTTGTAGTTCATTGCCATGTATGCACCAGATAACTCATCTGCAATCTGTGTAGCAATGTAATCTCCCTCAAAGTGTGCAAATACACCAGCCATACCTATGCCTAGAGTAGGTGCTATTATATCCCCTAATCCAAACACATCATCGTATCTAGCATTCCTCAGGCTCTTCCTTGATACGCTCATGTATCCAGTCTTATCAGCAAGATCGCTCTCAGCAACTGCTCTAGATGGCACGTGTGGTGGTATAACCACTGCGAGATCATACTCTAGAGCATCCCCATCCTCTGCAACTATCCTCTTCCTCTCCCCATCTATATGATCTACCTTCCAGTTACCATGGAACCTTATCCTGTACTGCTCTAGGAAGTTGCTGAATGCCTTCTGCATGAATGGACCAAAGGGTTCCATTGGAGCACTCCATGCAGGGTGGAATATGCTTATCTCTGTCCTATCATCAACACCCCTCTGCTCTGATAGGTAGCGAAGCATAAGTGCAAGTTCAAATGGTGCTGGAGGGCATCTGTATGGCATAGATGCTACCCCTACTACTACCCTACCTCCCTTGAACCCTGCTAGAGCATCCTTGAACCTTAGAGCGTCATCCAACTCCCATGTATGATACGCATGCTCCATACCCTTGAGCATCTCAGGCCTCAACTCTGCACCAAGTGCAACAACAAGGTAGTCGTAATCAAGCATCTTTATGCCTCCACCTCCACCAACCTCTACACCAACCTTTCTATCTGCTACATCTATGGACTTGACTGAACCGTTGAGGAAGTTTATACCCTTCCTCTCCAGTAAGGTAAGTTCCCTCCTAACATCATCTGGCTTCTTTGTACCCATGGCAACCCAGAGGTAGGATGGTCTGAACTCATGGTACCTATTCTTATCTATAAGTGTGATGCCAGCATTATCCTTTAGCATCTTACTCAACCTTGAGGCTACAACAACACCGCCAGCACCACCACCAAGGATCAGTATCCTCTTCATAAAGAAGATAGAATAAACAGGCTAATATCACTTACCCCTATTATCATGTATAATAATAATCAAACAAGTAGTCGTTACAAAAGAAAGAAAGAGGGTTTAACCATGTATGGTTCTGAGATGCTGCCCAGCATGAGGAGACTCGCCTATGAACCTCCTCCTAAAGTGTGCTGATGGTCTGCCATATAGCAGTTCGAGGAACCATGCCTCATGCTCTATCTCCTCCTGCATTATCCTCTGTGCAATATCATAGGTCCTTGGATCCTTGCCAAAGGTCATCTCACATACAGCTGCCCATGACTTGATTGCACACTGTTCAGCAGCAAGGAGAACCTTTATTATCTCATTTATATCCCTCCAGTTCTCTGGAAGTTTGGCATCTGGACATGCTGCCTTGTTTGCAAAGTCCCTTATATCCTCTGGAAGTGAACCTCCCAACTCGTATATCCTTGGTACCATTGCCTCAAAGTGGTTCCTATCCTCTATCCTTGCATCCTCCACAATCTCCTTTATGCCCTCACCATCAAGGCCTACACAGTGCATCCTTAGGATGGTGTAGTAGTAGTAGGTTGTGAACTCTGCACCTACTCCTGCTATGAGGAGATCTAGTAGTTTCTTAACATCAACCCCTGCCTGCTTTATAACCTGTACTGCAACAACATCCTCCTCCTTCACCTGCATGGTCTTAGCAGGATCGCTACTCTTGCTCATACCATAGATAACTATAGAAATGATTTAAACTTTATCGTAGAGGATCAACATAAAATAACCTCAACTCAGTTAACTTCCATTACACTTGTAGGTAAAACTATTTTACATAGGTATTTTAATATCATGAGTGCTACCCTTGAGTAATGGGCTTAACAAGTGATTATGCTGAGAGAGATGATAACAGCAGCAGTAGTAGTGGTAATAGCATTGAGCCAGTCTCTAGGCGTGTAAAGATGATATTCTCTGTTATGGCAAATCCTAACAGGATAGATATACTAAGGATACTCAACTCTAAAGGCTCACTAACATACTCAGATCTTAAGGCACAGGTAGGTTTCAGATCGAAGAAGGAGAGTGGCAAGTTCGCCTACCATCTAAGGAAGCTCTTGAAGCACTCACTTGTAGCGCTCAACAGGGCTGAGAGGAAGTATGTTATAACCAACAAGGGTAAACTCATACTTAACCTAACAAGGCAGATAGAGGAGAGGTCGATCATGGAGAGCGGGAATATATATGTAAGGACGAAGGACAGGATGGAGGAGTTCAATGCCCACAAGATAACCCAATCCCTAGTTAGAGAGACCAACATGCCACCAGAACTTGCACAGAAGATAAGTGAGGAGGTTGAGAATAAGGTTCATAGGATGCAAGGTGTATACCTTACAACACCACTAGTAAGGGACATAGTATGCTCTATACTTTTGGAGCATGGTTATGAGGATTACAGGAGTAGGTTCTCTACCATAGGGATACCATTGGCAGAGATGACTAGCATGCTGGCTGATAAGAATGGTAACGATATAGGCTTGATGGTAAGCAGTATGGTTGATGTACTGCTGAAGGAGTATTATCTCTTCCATACAATACCAAAGGATGTGGCAGACCTGCACCTCTCAGGGGATATAAATATAGCAAACATAAGCCGTTGGGGCGTGATGCCAGATACCATATTCGCTAACATTAAAGAGTTACTTGACAACAACAATAGTGGTAGTAGTAACAGTAGCAGTAGTAGCAGCAATAATAGGCTAAGGTTATATGGTATAGATGGGATGGATGATCCGTTAATCAAGGTTAGCATGTTATGCAGCATCCTTGGTAGATACGCAGCAGAGGAGGTAGTGGTACATGGCATAACAGATATGCTGGATTACGAGTCTAATACAGGCAGGATAAGGATTACAAGCGATGGGTTTGCTAGAATGCTTATGCTCATAGCCTCTATGACAGACTCGAGAATATCGTTTGTCTTTAATGGATTTAATAAGAGTATGATTGGTGAACTGCTAGATGGCTATGCTTACTATGTGAAGCATACTCAACTACCTAGAATCTCTATGGTGCTTCCTAGCAATAATAATCATCATCACGGTGATGGTAATAATGATGATCTTCTTGCTGAGTATGTAGATAAGATAGTAGATATCTCATCCATAGGTGGATCGATAGCATTAAGCAATACGCTTGCAGGATCAAAGGGTCTCATCTGCAAGGATGAGTATGGAAGCCTTGTGCTACACTCACTCTCAATGAACCTGCCCAGACTTGCATATGAGTCTAATAACGATGAGGTATACTTTAGGGCAAGACTTGCATTACTCCTCAAGCCCATAGTAACAGCACTAACAGCAAGGAGGGTTATGATCATGGAGTCTCTGAAGTACATACTCCCCCTCATCTCTGATGATAGTAATGGGATGGATACTACCACTACTACTAACATGGTTATAAACATGGTAGATCTGCCATCATCCATCTCGAATGTTCTTAAGCAGGATGATATAGTAGATGTGGCAAGGAAGGTTAGAAGAACCCTTGTAGATAAGAGTAGAGAGATGGGTTATGCTATAAGCATAGCTATGATAGATGATGGGGGTGCATCTAGGCTTGCTAGACTAGATGGCGAGAGGTATGGCAAGTTACCTACTGGTGGGAGTGATTACATGCAGGGGATGGAGGTGCATGCAGAGGATATACCTAATCTAGATGCTAATTACTACGATGAGATTATAGAGTTGAGCAATATATTTGATGGAGGCATGACTATAACCTTAGATATAAGTAATGTAACCCCTGCCATGGCAAGGAATGCTGTAAGCGATGCTATGAATAGGTTTGGTTTCTTCAGGATAGTAAGCAAGGGTGCAAGGATCTGCAGCAGGTGTGGCTCAAAGTTCAATACTGCAACTAGCACTGTTATGGATAATAGTAGTATTAATGCAAATAGATGTCCTAACTGCAAGGCACATCTTATAAGTATCAAATAAAATGCAATATTGCTCTACTCCAGATATGCAGTAGAATTCAAATAAGGATGCTGACAAATGTATAATAATGAAGGATAGTACAGATGTGAAGCCTCAAGATCTAGCCAGTGCTATAGGCAAGATAAGGAAGAGGGATGGTAGCATTGTTGAGTTCCAGACATCAAAGATAACCAATGCTATATACAAGGCCCTTCTTGCTACTAAGAGGCCAGACTATTCCCTCGCTGAGAGGCTTGCAGAGAAGGTTGTGCAGAGGCTGATCAAGCAGGGGTTCGATGTAAGCAACATACCAGGGGTTGAGGATGTTCAGGATATAGTTGAGACTGTGCTGATAGATGAGGGTCTGGCAGATACTGCCAAGGCATACATACTCTACAGGCATGAGAGGAGGAGGATAAGGGAGGAGAAGATGAAGATACTTGAAAGGAACAGGCTGGATGAGGTTGATAAGGCATTAAGCACAAACTCCTTACGAGTTCTAGCAAGTAGGTACCTGCTCAGGGATGAGAATGGTAAGATAGTAGAGAGTCCAAAGCAGATGTTTGAGAGAGTTGCTATACTCATTGCAATACCAGATATGCTTAGGGATGGTAGAGTCTTCATGCTGGATGGTAGGCTAAAGAGGGGTGATCTGAAGAGGGTTGAGGAGTACATTGAGAACCTAGATGGGTTAGATGGCAAGTATAGCATAGGAAGGTACGGGCTTAACAAGTGGCATATTGAAGCACTGCTTAGACTCTACAAAGATCTAACACTACAAGGAATGATGAAGGTAGGCATAGATGAACTGCTAGGCATGTTAGAGAAGGGTGAGTTCTCTGCTTATGAGAAGAGGGTTGAGGAGTACTATAGGCTCATGGTTGATATGTACTTCCTACCAAACTCCCCAACACTCATGAACGCAGGGGCAAGGCTTGGTCAGTTGAGTGCATGCTTTGTTCTCCCAATACACGATGATCTAGCAAGCATAATGAAGACTGCTACCGATGCTGCACTGATCTTCAAGTCTGGTGGAGGTGTAGGGATAAACTACTCTAATCTTAGGCCAGAGGGCGATATAGTTGCATCTACAAGCGGTGTTGCATCTGGCCCAGTATCGTTCATGCGCATAGTAGATACAACCACTGAGGTGGTTAAGCAGGGAGGCAAGAGGAGAGGTGCAAACATGGGTATACTTGAGGTATGGCATCCAGATGTAGAGAAGTTCATAACAGCAAAGACCAAGCCAGGGGTGTTAGAGAACTTCAATGTAAGTGTTGGTGTATGGTCAGACTTTATAGATGCTGTGAAGAGCAGTGAGAAGTATGCGTTGAGAAATCCTAGAAATGGGAAGGTAGTAGGTTATATAGATGCTCAGCAGATGATGGAACTTATAGCGATAAGTGCATGGCAATCTGCTGAACCTGGCATGATATTCCTTGATAACATGAACAGATACAATGTGATGAAGGATGTTCAAGGGCTCATAAGGGCAACTAACCCATGCGGTGAGCAGAGCCTCTACCCATATGAGTCCTGCAATCTAGGTTCGATAAACCTTGCCAAATTGGTTAAGCGTAGGGCAGATGGAAGTTACGAGTTCGACTGGCAGAGGTATGAGCAGGTTATAAGGCTTGCAACTAGGTTCCTTGATAATGTAATAGATGTTAGCAAGTACCCTATAGATGAGATAGATAAGGCTACAAAGGCAAGTAGGAGGATAGGGCTAGGGATAATGGGTCTTGCTGATCTGCTCTACATGCTAAGGATACCATACAACAGCAAGGAAGGGTATGAGCTTATGAACAGGATTGCTGAGGCATTAACATACTACAGCATGGATGAGAGTGTTGAGATAGCAAAGTCTAGGGGGGCATTCCCACTCTACAACGAGAGTGGGTACATCCAAGGTAAGTTGCCAGTTGCAGGTTGCTATGAACTTGCAAAGGAGGAGCATACACATGATTGGGATGCTCTTATAGAGAAGGTTAAGCGCTATGGGATAAGGAACAGTCAGACAACTACAGTTGCACCAACTGGCACACTCAGCATGATAGCAGATTGCTCTGGAGGTATAGAACCTACATTCGCACTTGTGTATGAGAAGCATGTAACAGTTGGCAAGTTCTACTACACGAACAGGATATTTGAGGAGGAGTTGAAGAAGGCAGGTATGTACAGCGATGAGTTGCTTGAGAAGATAGCAGAGAACTATGGCTCTGTTAGAGGGCTTGATGGGGTGCCAGAGGAGATGCAGAAGGTATTCGTAACTGCAATGGATATACATTGGGCAGACCATGTCATGGCTCAGACTGTATGGCAGAGGTGGATAAGCAATGCAATAGCAAAGACCATAAACATGCCAAATGATGTTACTGCTGAGGATGTGAAGTGCTCATACCTTCTTGCTCATGAGCTAGGGTTGAAGGGCATAACTGTATTCAGGGATGGTTCAAGACAGCAACAGGTTCTTCACATAACTGGTGAGAGTAGAGTGAAGAGGTTTGATGTGGTTCCAAGCAGCTATGTGGTAGAGTACATAAGGAGATACGTCAAGGATGGTCCATTGCTTAGAGAGATAGAGGGTGCTATACTAAAGAGTAACAGGATGAAGAGCAGCAGAGGGTATGCACTTACAACAGTTGGTGAGGGCGAGGCTCTATGCCCGCTCTGCAAGTCAAAGTTGGTCTTTGCTGAGGGTTGCAATACATGCATGAACTGTGGATGGAGCAGTTGTATAGTCAGTTGATCAATAATATAGTATATAACATACGCCCTTGCCATTAGGCCCTTGCCATCTCTTTATTTTATTTTATCTATCTTATTCATCATAAACTAAGAATATTGGATAGATGGTCGTTAGTTGTATGTATCGACCCAACCTCTAAAAGAACTGAAAGAGTAGCCTATAATATCATAGGCTATGGATAAGAGGAACAGGTTCGAGATAGTTGCAGATATACTTACAGCGTTAGAGAGGGAAGGAGCACTCCACAAGACGCAGATAGCCAGCAAGTGCAATCTAGACACAAGGATGCTGAACAGGTACATGGATATGCTTCTAGATGCAGGGCTTATAACATACTCCCCAGATATCCCTAGAGCATTCATCATAACCAATGAAGGGAAGAGGTATCTCATGCTCTACAGCAAGATAAAGCAGATGCTATCTGATTATGAATTCAACCTGCACTGATCGATCATTGTTAATGCCTATTAGATCATACAGGGGGAGTAGCATTAATGATCAATGCTAGTAGTGCTGCCCTAACATCCTTGCCATAGGATACTTGCTTGAAGTACCTTGCCCTTGCATCTGAATCAACATCGTATGTCACCTCATCTACCCTAGGCAATGGATGGAGCACTATGGCATCACTCTTTGCCCTTGCTAGCACTCTAGCATCTATGATGTAACTATGCCTCACCTTCTCATACTCCTGCACATCCGGGAACCTCTCCCTCTGTATCCTTGTAACGTATATCACATCCAGCATATCTATAACCTCATCTATCGAGTCATGCTCCCTTATGCTCAAAGAGTCTATCGCATAGAGTGATTCCTTCCTTATCCTCAACAATGGTGGTGCTATCAGATGCACATCCACACTGTACTTGCTTAAGGCATAGAGTAGAGAGTATACTGTTCTGCTGTACTTCAGATCACCAACTATACCTATCCTAAGCCCATCTATACTGCCCTTCTCCTTCAGTATTGTGTATAGATCTAGCATTGCCTGTGTTGGATGCTCCTCTGCCCCACTCCCAGCATTTATCACAGGGTTCTCAGCAACCTCCGCTGCTAGCCTTGCTGCACCATCCAACCTATGCCTTATAACTATAAGATCACTATAAGAGTCAACCGCCCTTACAGTATCTACTAGGCTCTCTCCCTTCTCCATGGATGACTCCTTGCTACTTGCTATACCTATGCTTATGCCTCCTATAGATGCCATCGCTGCCTCAAAGCTCAACCTTGTTCTTGTACTTGGCTCAAAGAAGAGGTAGCATAACACTTTACCCTTGCATATATCAAGTCTATCCTGCATGCTCATCTTCATTATCCTATCAGTAGTAGTGAAGAGCATATCCAGTTCATCCCTTGCTATATCCCTCATTGAGATCACATCCCTGTTATGGAATGGGTTCTCCATGAGCAAGAAGATTATAAACCACTATATATGCAATTAGTGTATGTCAACAGAAGAGCAACTCCTAGTTAGGAGGATAAGGGAGGGCACAGTGATAGACCATATAGATGCTGGTAAGGCTCTGCTAGTACTCAAGGCTCTAGGCATAACTGGCAAGGAGGGGAATGTTGTTACTGTAGCAATGAATGTACCAAGTATAAAACTAAGGAAGAAGGATATCATCAAGATAGAAGGCAGGTTGCTTGCTGCAGATGAGACCAACAAGATAGCGCTTATAGCACCTAGGGCAACTATAAACATAATCAGTGAGTACAAAGTAAAGGAGAAGAGGAGGGTCGATCTTCCAGATAGGTTCGTTGGTGTCTTCAACTGCCCAAACCCATCATGCATAAGTAATGCAGAGAAGAGCATAGCAAGTAGGATAGAGGTGCTTGATAAGGAGAAACAAAAATTGAGGTGTTGGTACTGCGGTAGGATGTTAGAGGTTAACGAGTTGATATCAAGCATCTATTGAGCCCTAACCCTATCCTCTCTGCATAGTACTCCATCATCCTTGCATGCCTTGCCTTCTCTGCATAGTTATCTGACTTTTCGAACCTTATCATATGGTATCTTAACTGACTTAGATCGCACATACACATGCCAGTGACAGGTTTGTACTTGCTGTTAGAGATCTCGTGCTTCTTCCTATCAGCGTAAAGGGATATAGCATAGGTTGCAAAGGGTAGAGCCATTATTGATGCCATTGCCAGATACACCTTCCAGCCTATAGTTATTGGTCCTGTTAGGAGTAGCATCAATGCTATCAATACAGCACCTATGGGTATGAGCAGTAAAGAGTATGCAGCAAGCCTATCATAGGGCTCAGCATCATGCTCAAACTTGGAGAGTAACTCCTCTAGCCTTGGTTCCATCCTGTACCTGCTCTTACTCTCAACCAGTAGGGACATCTAACATCTATTCGTAGAACTTGATTAAAAAATTTACTGTATTAGAACTAGAAAGTAGGGATCGAGAAGGGGTTACAAGATTACTCTATCATAATTTTATTGATATTTCATTTATGATATATGAATTATATATATAAGGTTATTATTCTCACAAAACTGTCCAGATTTACACATAGATAATGATGATAATCAAAAGATTACAATCTAACGAGGCTATAATCTATCTCTATTAATATAATTTATCTGTAATTATGATTATTTAATTGCAATTTTTAAAATATGAGTACATCTAATTATGAGATAGGATGAGTATACAGCAGATAAGCGCTGGAAGGATGATGAGAAGGGCGAGGCAGAACAATGTAGATCCTAGCATATTTGTGAAGGGTGCATGGGTAAGTACCATACTTGCCCTCATAATAGTGCTACCTTTGGCAGGGGTTATACTTGCTGTGAACAGCCTCACTGGTAATATAATATTGGCAGCAGTTGCAGGATTTGCTCTCCATGCTGTAACATTAGCGTTCATTGGGAGGATAAGTGATATTCTAACTGCTGTGGTTGAGTGAATGAGTAATCAATAACTATCAGTTCTTCTTTAACCCACTTCTTCTATTCCATACCTCTCCTTATCTTATGGGGCATAAAGTTAAAAATCCCCTCTCCCATATGCAATGTGATTAGCAGTTGGCACCACTAAGCCTACCAAACAGGATATTTGGTACAGTAAAGTCCTTTGCAACCAAGGGCTCTCTACTCTCTAGGGAAGTGTTGGAGATGCTTGCGGAGTCAAGGGATATGGATGAGTTCATAGTCAGGCTCAAGAATACAAGGTATGTTGATGCTGTATCTAGGCTACAGAGGCCATACACTGCCGTTGCTGTAGAGGGTGCTCTAAGGGAGGATCTTGTGAACTTCCACTCAAGCCTTGCAAATGTTGCTAGGGAGTCTGAACTGCTCAATACATACTTCATAAGGTACATAATATACAACTTGAAAGTAGTGCTTAAGGCAAAGGCACTAAACAGATCCTATGAGGAGATACTTCCTTATGTGAATATGCGTGCTGAAGAACTCCTAGGTAGAAGGGATGTTGTTGTCAAGGCACTTGTAGCAAAGGATCTGGATGAGGCAGTTGCAAGTCTAACAGGGAATGAGTTTGGGGATGATGTGCAGAGTGCTGTTAATGTATATAAGGAGAAGAGGGATCTTCAAGTATTCGATACATTCCTAGATCATACATTCTACATGATGCTTGCTAAGGCACTTGCAGCACACTGGCGTGATTCAGATGTAAAGGGTATAGTAGTGCCTGAGATAGATGCGTATAACATACTTGCCATACTAAGGGCAAAGTACTGGAACCTTGAGGAAGAGCAGATGAAGAGGTTGGTAGTTAGCAAGGCACCAGCCATAGACCTCTACAAGCCTGGGGGCTCTATAATGCCACTTAACCCTGTAAGACTCCCAACCCTGACTGTTGAGAGCATGCAGAAGATGATCTCTGCAGAGAGTGTTAGCAGTGCCATTGCTGAGTTGACAAATACAGCGTACAGGAACCTTGTACCACAGGCACAGCAGTACACAAGCGATATAGATGCTATAGCAGTACTAGAGAAGAACCTTGAGGATATGCTTTACAAGAGGTACATAGCAACGTATCGTGGTATGTTTAAACACTCAACCATAATAGCAGCACTTAAGTTAAGGGCACTAGAGGTTAGGAACATCTCAGCAATAGCTACAGGGATAGAGCAGAAGATTACACCTGAGATGATAATGAGGAAGTTGTATCTGCCTTACCTTCAATAATAACATTAACTGTTGTTGTTATTATTATTATCATCATCGTAGTCATTATCATCTGCTTTCTTCTAGAAGAAGATGCTTCAACTAGCAGTAGTAGTACTGGTACTGCTGGTAGTAGTAGTAACTCCCTTCCTCTGTTTCTGCCCATCTCTCTGCATAACTTTATCCCTGCCCTCCCAGATGAATATTGTGTAGAGCATCCTTGGAACTATCTTCCTGAACTCTGTACCCTCTCCAGAGTACCACTTGGGGAACCACTCGTATAGATGTAACCTTATTGCCTGTATGTAGACTATGAGTCCTTCAAGCATCATTACACCAAGGTTACCCCCTGCTAGCACTGCTATCCCCCCGCCTATGTTCCCTTGGCTCTCAAACTGTATGTATGCACTGTTTATTGTAACCATCAAGGCGACATGGACTATGAGCATTATCCCCAACCTGCTGTAACTTATTGTGTGGGAGAGCCATTCCAATGGCCTTATGAAGAATGCCTCCATCACAGCCCCTATCATACCACTATCCTCGCCTCCACCATGATGATGATGAGCATGCCTTCTAGCCTCAACCATGTGCCCTATCAACTGTATAACCATGCTTGCTATTAGTGCTGTCACTGCTGCATCAGCAACTATCTCAACCCTTGCCCAATCACCAAGTATGGGGGTTATCCATGGTACTGGCTCCTCATGCTTTATACCTGTAAGGCTGAACATCCCTATCACATCATACCCTGCTCCTATAGCAGAGAGTATTAGTGCAACTACCGATAGATAGCCTATAAGAGAGGGTATATGTACTGTTATAGACTCAAACCTTTTACCTTCCCTGAAGCCCTTTATTATCCTAAGGATGAATGCACTTACAAGATGTGCTACACCTATAGCAACAGATATCTCTAGAACCTTCAGTACTTGCTCTATGCTCAATTCTGATACATCAAGCACGCCTATTATGTAGCCTAGTTGCGTATGCAGCAATGGTTCAAAGATAGCAAACTTGTCTATGTGCCATCCAAACATCTCCCCTGTTATGAGACCTGCTATTGTAGCACCAAGCCCACTAGCAGCAAGGAGGGTACCCCAACTCCTTATGCTACCAACACCTCTAACCCTCAAGAGCATTCCTAGCAGGAAGAGCAGGAATCCTTGACCAAAGTCAGCAAACATTAGACCATAGAATACAGGCCATACAAACGCTACTATTGGTGTAGGATCATTCTCCTTCCTTACGGGTATACCCTGTTGAGATGTTATCACCTCAAATGTCTTCATGTATGTTGGGTTCTGCATTAGAACTGGAGACTCTGGGTTATCCTCATCCACCTCCTCAACCATGCACACCCAATCCTTGCTCAATTCTCTGAACCTATTCTCCATGCTTGTAGGGATGTAACCCTCTATTAGGGCAAAGTTCTTCGTACCTGCTGGCTTACGCATGGTCTCAAGTATCTCCTTGGCTGCCCTTGTGCCTTCATGGAGTGAGAGCATAGTTGGTATAACATTCATCTTGAACTTCTCTGTTGCCTGCTCCATCTCCTCCTTCTTCTTCTCATACTCTGCTATACCCTTCTCAACCTGCGCATATGCTTCGCTTGGGTTCTGTGATAACCCCTTTGGTATAGCAAATGGATGTACATCAAATGTTCTGAAGACCTTCACAACTCTATCAGCATCTTCCCTCGTAGTTATAACCAGAAGTGCAGAGTTCAACTCAGTTGAACCTATAACCCTGATGTATGCGCCTTCAAGGCTTCTCTCAATCTCTGCAACATCGTTCTTGTTTACTATGAATATAGATGAGTAGAACCTCTTTAACATGCTCATAATACCAATATTCATCTGTATGTTTGATGCTGTCCTTAGAACCTCCC
Source organism: Candidatus Nitrosocaldus tengchongensis (assembly GCA_013538675.1). GTDB lineage: Archaea > Thermoproteota > Nitrososphaeria > Nitrososphaerales > Nitrosocaldaceae > Nitrosocaldus > Nitrosocaldus tengchongensis. The sequence continues at coordinate 33,634 of JACAFJ010000001.1, read as the reverse complement.
TTATACCCTTGTACTCCTCCAACACCTTACTTATCCTATTGTACTCATTGAGTAGCGATCTAGCCTCCTCTATTATGGGTTTGCTCCTAGCCTCTAGATCCTTTATGAGATCTTCAAGATCAGATATTACTAATTGGGTTCTAACATTTGGTGCACCTTTGAACATGGTATCTAGAACTCCAGTCTCCAACTGGATGTTTAGTGATTTCACAACATCCTCTATCGATTGGAGCAACCTGCTAGCCTCTAGCAGGAGATCATCTATATCTGGATTTGTGTAATGGGACTCTTTGTTTATAGGATGGAACCATTCCAACTCTGCTAACCTGTTTATGGCATCTGCAGCCTCCCTCCTAGGTAGGATAAGACTGACCTTGAGTAATTTGACCAATGGCATGTCTATCTATACACCCCCTCTCCTCTTCCTCTACATTAAAGTCTAAAAATTCATTACTATACTTCTCTTACCTCTCCTACTGCCCTAGTATTATGAAGACTACCACTAGACCGTATATTGCTATAGACTCCACCATACCTATGAATATGAATACCCTAGACTGGATCTTCGGATTCTCGCTTATTGCTGCGAGTGCTGCTGCACCAACGTAACCCAAGCCCAATCCTGCTCCAAGTGCTGCAAGCCCAAATGCTATCGCTGCCCCAAGCATCTGCTCTCCTACAACTGTCTTTGCTGCTTGCTCCTCCTGTGCAAAGGCACCACCTCCTGCTGTTAACACCATCATTGCTGTTACTGCGCCCATCACTAAAGCAAGAGACCGATAACTCATTTGGCTATGGGTTAAGATTACCTATATTTAACTATAACTCATAGAATAGTGAATTTCATAACAAGGATAGGATCTTGCATGTATTAATACCCAAGAGAATAATGGGAGCAAATATAGATATAATGAGGGCAAGATATATAAAAAATATAACTTAACTAACTTTTAAATACCTTCTGCTTCGCTATCCTAAGTTCATCCCTTATCCTTGCTATCATCCTATCCTTCTCCTGCCTTAGCCTCTCCTCTGCTTCCCTGTATAGGGTGTCTATAGCATCGCTCATCTTGCTAGCGCTACCTCCTCTTCCTTCTCTCTCTCTTTATCTCTCTTCTCCTTGCTCAAGTCTTCCATGGTCATAGCACTCTTCTTCCTCTCAAGTGTGCTCTTGACCTTCTTGAGCCTTACAAACTCCTCCCTCTCCCTCTCCTCAAGCACATGGCCTATGAACCTTATCGCATGCTCATAGTATGGCACTATTACATACTCTAGCGCATTTATTAGCCTCTGGGTCCTCTCTAACTCCTTTGCTAGGCTGAATATAGCATTCTCATACTCCGCAGCCTTGTATATACCTGGGAGCAGGTTCTTTATCAGCCTAGCAGCCTTGTCAACAGATGCGTTGGTATCAGCAAAGCTGTATGAGAGCACTGCCTTGCTATCCTTGTATGCTACCTGCAGTGTTGGTACCTTAACATCCACTATGCGCCTAACGTTCACATCAACCTCCATAGATGGAGGGGTTAGAGATGCTATTGCTTCTACAGTGTTTGTGCCAAGTGTTAGATACGCATCTCTAACAGCATCGTACACATCCTGCAGTGGTGCCCATATCTCTTCTCTCGCCTTGCTTGCCTCCTCTATCATCTCATCTATCCTCTTCAAGAGCACTTCACGCTTATCATCCAGTATCTTGTGCACCATCCTTGCAACCTTGAGCGAGCGCTTGAACCTTATGAGTTCTATCTTCGTTGGTACTATGCTCCTACTAGAGAATGACATATGCTATAAACCTCCTCCCATTCTATCACTACTGCATCTTCCATGCATAGATACCATTATTATTATCATCATCTCCTACTGCACCATCTAACCCCTAGCCTTGTAGTACTTCTTTATGTGTACCTCCTTTATCTTCGTCAACTCACCCTCTGGAAGGGTTGAGAGCACATCCCATGCCCTTCTCAATGTCTCCTCCAACGTTCTATTCTCATCAACAGCCTGCTTGAGGAACTGCTGCTCAAAGGCATCACCAAAGTCAAGGTACTTAAGATCAACACCTGTTAGCCCTGCCTTACCAACTATCTCTGATAATGCTCTAACCTCTTGGGCCCTAGCATATGCATCGTACAACTGGTTGCTAACCTCCATGTGATCTGCTCTAGTCTTACCCTCTCCTACACCGTCCTTCATGAGCCTACTTAGACTCATAAGTACTCCAACTGGAGGATATATATCCCTCCTGAATAGATCCCTGCTAAGCACTATCTGACCTTCAGTTATATAGCCTGTTAGGTCTGGTATTGGATGGGTTATATCATCTGCTGGCATTGAGAGTATTGGCATCTGCGTTATGCTACCCTTCACATTCTTTATCCTACCTGCCCTCTCGTATATCGTTGCAAGATCTGTGTATAGATAACCTGGGTAACCCTTCCTACCTGGAACCTCCTCTCTAGCAGCGCTTATCTCTCTTAATGCTTCAGCATAGTTGGTCATATCTGTAAGTATGACAAGTACATGCATGTTGAGGTCGAATGCTAGGTACTCAGCAACTGTTAATGCTACCCTAGGTGTTATTATCCTCTCTATTGCTGGGTCATCTGCAAGGTTAAGGAAGAGCGTGCTTCTCCTAAGCGCTCCACTCTCCTCAAGGCTACGCTTGAAGTACTGAGCCTCACTATACTGCACACCTATTGCAGCAAAGACCACTGCAAACTCCTCCCCGCTCCCTACAACTGTTGCCTGCCTTGCAATCTGTGCAGCAAGGATGTTGTGGGGCATACCAGAGCCTGAGAATATTGGTAGCTTCTGCCCTCTAACTAGTGTTAGCATACCATCTATAACAGACACACCAGTCTGTATGAAGTCCCTTGGATATTCTCTTCTCTCAGGGTTGATTGGTGCACCATTCACATCCCTGAACTCCTCTGCTATAGGCTCTGGAAGCCCATCTATTGGTCTCCCAAGACCATCAAATATCCTCCCAAGCAACTCCTGTGATACTGGAACCTCCATCGTCTTGCCTAGGAACCTTGCCCTAGTACCCTTAACACTCAACCCAGTTGTACCCTCAAAGACCTGGATGACTGCCTTGCCTTGCCCTACCTCCAGTACCTTGCCTAACCTCTTTATCCCATCCATAGTCTCTATCTCTACAAGCTCATCGAATGATACCCTGCTAACACCCTCAACTATGAGCAATGGTCCCCTTATCTCACTAACCTTTGTGTACTCAACACCAACCTCAACCAACTACCTGCTTCACCTCCCTAGCAGTTAGAGCCTTGAACTCTTCCATCATCTCATCGTATAGAGCATCTATCTTGCCTATCTCCTCCTCGCTTATCTCAAACTTTGCCTTGAGCATCCTTGTTATTATCTGCATGGATCTTATATCTGCCAATGGGATACCTGCTTTCAATGCCTTCTGTGCCTCTCTATAGAACCCAACCATGAGCCTTAGCAGTTTGAACTGCTTTGCTGGGCTGCAGTATGTATCTATCTTATCGAATGCTGCCTGCTGCAGTATGCCTATCTTTATCATCCTTGCAACCTCTAGCACCAACTTCTCCTCATCTGGAAGTGCTTCAGGGCCTAACAGCCTTACTATCTCCTTGAGCGTATCCTCCCTCTGGAGGATATAGTATCCTTCTTCCCTCAACCTGAACCACTCCTCGCTTACACTCTTCATCCACCACTTTGCTATGCTATCAACGTAGCCTGAATAACTTATCATCCAGTTTATTGCTGGATAATGCCTAGAGTATGCCAATCTAGTATCTAAGCCCCAGAATGTCTTTATGAATCTGATCGTGTGTGTAGTTACAGGCTCTGTAAAGTCTGCGCCAGATGGTGATACAGCACCTATGAGTGTTACAGAGCCTATGCGCTCTGGCGTGCCCAATGCTATTCCTCTACCAGCACGCTCATAGAACTCAGCAAGCCTTGATGCTAGATACGATGGGTAGCCTTCCTCAGCAGGCATCTCCTCAAGCCTCCCACTCATCTCTCTAAGCGCTTCAGCCCATCTACTTGTAGAGTCAGCAACTAGAACAACATCATAGCCCATATCCCTATAGTACTCGCCCATGGTTACACCTGTGTATATACTCGCCTCTCTAGCAGCAACTGGCATGTTGCTTGTATTTGCTACAAGTACTGTACGCTCCATCAATGGCCTACCAGATCTTGGATCTGTCAGATGGGGGAACTCTACAAGCACTTCTGTCATCTCATTACCTCTCTCCCCGCATCCTATGTAGATCACAACCTGTGCATCTGCCCACTTTGCTATCTGATGCATTGTAACTGTCTTGCCAGTACCAAAGCCTCCAGGTATTGCTGCTGTACCTCCCTTTGCAACTGGGAAGAGTGTATCTATCACCCTCTGCCCAGTTATCAAAGGAATCTCTGGGTCCAACTTCTCCCTCAATGGTCTAGGCCTTCTCACAGGCCAGTAATGGTACATCTTTGCCTCATGCCTCTTCCCATCCTTCTCAAGCGTTGCTATTGGATGCTCGAGATCGTAATCACCCTCCTTCTCTACTGCAATAACCTTGCCTCCAGGGTTATCTGGAGGGAGCATTATATGATGCTTAATCAATGGTGTCTCATCTACTGTACCTAGCCTACTCCCTGGCTCAAGCTCATCCCCAACCTTTACAGTTGGGATGAACCTATACCTCTTCCTCTTATCAACTGGATCAACTGCTATACCTCTACTTATGAATGCGCCAGACTGCCTCGCTATATCATCTAGAGGCCTCTGAATCCCATCGTATATCCTCCCTATCAGCCCTGGTCCTAGAAGCACGCTGAGAGGATTGCCAGTACCTATAACTGGTTCCCCTGGTCTTAGTCCAGAGGTTGACTCGTACACCTGGATGAATGCTGTATCCCCTGTAAGCCTTATCACCTCGCCTATCAGCCTTGACTCTCCAACATATACAGTCTCGTACATCTTTGCTTCAGACATCCCATCCGCCTTCACCGCTGGCCCGCTTATCCAGACTATCCTTCCCCTCGCTACCATATGCTTACACCATAAAGAGTCTGGCTATATCTTTCTTTAGTATTGGTCTTAACCTCTCTATCCTGCTATCAAGTGTGTTATCAAGTATTATTGAACCATCCTTGGATCTAGCCCTTATACCTCCTAGGCAATCTATGCTGTTACCAACCTCTATGCTGAAGTTGTACTTGTGCTGTATCTCTAGCACTATCCTATCAACTATATCTCTATCCTTATCGTTGCATTCTAGTACTGCATCGGTGCCTATTGCATCTAGAGCACCCTCTATTAGCCTCCTCATCATAGCCTCATACCTCTCACCTGCCCTCACACTATCTATCCTTGATATAGCATGTTTGAACACATCGTTGACAGCATCCTCTATGAGGAGGAGTTGCTTATTCCTAACAGCAAGCCTGCTACTCTCAATCATCTGTCTTTTCAGGTTCTCAGCCTGTTTGCTTGCATTCTCAACTATCTTGCTATACTCAGCCTCTAAACTTACTTTAGATGCCCTTAGCCTCTCGAGTGATTGAGCATAAGATGACTCGATCTGTGCAATAAGATCACTCTCAACCTGAGAGACAACCTTGTTAACTATACTCTCAAGCACGTTATCATTAACATGAGTCATACCTTGTACGCTATGCTCTCTCTTACAAGGGAATTTTAATCTTACTGAGATAGCATATGCATGAAGTTTATCAACTCGCTCCTCTTATCCTTGCTTAGGCTCATAAAGGTCTCTATGAACTCCAGTTCTGACCTTATGCTATCTGCAAGGACATCCCTTACCTTATCTGCGGTAATAGGGGTCATGGCATCTATATCTAGGCTATAGTGCATAACATACTCCCCGATAAGCCTCAACGTTAGTGATGGTGCAACATCTAGCAGGAGGAGCATCCCTTCTCTTAACATATCCTGCTCTATGGTATCCATGCATTGTTTGAGTATACTCATCTTCGCTTCCCCCAACTCATCTAAGCATGAGGCTATGAGCATCCCTGCCTGCGTTAATTCATAGTATGGTACACCTTCATGCTGTAATGCTCTAGGCCCACGCTTTGGAGGTAGCCTACCCTTCTCCCTGATTATATTTGCTGGTATGAGTATCTCATCAAGGTCTCTGAATATACTCGAGTATATATTCTGCCAACGTGTGTTGAACTTCGCTGCTAGAGCATGTGCTATAGCTATCCTTGTCCTGAACTCAGGGTCCTGCTCGACTGCCAGATACGCTATTATCTCCCTCTGCCTCTTTGCTTCATTGCTTAGCATACCCTTCTTCTTGCTGCCCTTGCCCCTGAGTGTATCGAATACTGCTATCCTTATCACCGATCATCGCCTTCCATCCATCCTTATATCATATCATTAACTATTTTAGCATTTATACCTCTTCTTACAATTCATCGATGATCATAGATAGTTGGTTATAATAGTTATAATCATCGAGATATTATGCTGCTATATCACAGCATCAAACTGCTTCTCGGGCCATCCAGTGACTGAGTATGTGCCATTAACCTTCCATCTAACATCACCTTCAAGTGTATCCCATATACCCTCTAGTCCTCTAGTCTTTGTGATCTTCATGGTATCCTTGAGCAGTAACGGTGTATTCGGTAGAACGTAATTCGTCTTCCCGCTACCTGTTACTATACCCTCTAGACTCTCCCCTATCATCGAGTCAGCAAGTCTTGTACCATCTGCATACAGTGTATACTTTATATGCTCAAGGATTATTGTTGTCCTAGTTGGATTGAGTACGCTGAATGTGACCTCTATCGTTACTGTTGTATCATCCTTACTGTTTACATGCACTCTATCCAAGCCTATGGCTAGTTCCTGAACCAGTACCATTGGTTCATCCTGTTGCTGTTGCTGCTGCCCCTGCAGGTATGGTAACAACGCTATGATACCAACTATCAGAGCGGTTATACCAGCACCTATAGCAATCATCATGAGATTCAAATCAACCAATAGTACTGCTGGAATCTAACTTAAATGCTTATACCTTAGAAATGGTTAATATTCATGCAGGGAGAAGTAGGTACATGCAGTACCATGAGGCAGTGCAGATAGGGCAGGAGAGGGCAAGGAGGGCACAGTACAAGCTCTTTGAGTATACTGGCTTTGCTTACCTACTCAAGACTGTTAAGCATAAAGGTTCTGCATTTGAACCAGTGGGAGATGAGGATCTAGTTAAGATTGAGAGGGTTGGTGACCAAGGCTATATAATAGCATTATGCGATGCAGAGGGTTATGTCAAGGCTCAGAGTAGACCATTGAGGTATGAAGAAGCCATGAGGATATATGAGAGGATGATAGCAGATGGCTTTAATGCAAGTAAGTCAGGGTAAATTGCTAAATATAACAAGAGGAATAATGATGGTATAATAATATTATCATGCTATAAGTTACTAGATGAGGTGAACCTTCCTCACTAATAACTAACTGCTTACTACTACTCTTCTACAACAACTATCTCTGTACCAACATCATATCCATGAATGGCCTCCTTTATGGCGTTGGGATCTGCCTTTACAACCCTGGTTGGTATCCTTGATCTCTGTATTATCTTCAATGCTACTATATCCATCAACTCATAGGTGCCAGCGTTGAACCTCTCCCTTCCAAGCATGGATAGTAGTTCCTTAACACTAACCCTCTTGAGTAGCCTTGCAGCTCTATGCATTCTAGGATCTGCAGTGTATATACCCTCAACATCCGTAGCATTTATGAAGAGTTTAGCATATACCCTCTCAGCAATGAGTGCTGATGTTGCGTTTGTGCTCTGTCCAGGGTGCAAGCCTCCAGCAACAACTATTCTACCAGTTGCTACTGCTATGCTCACCTCTTCAAGGTTCCTTGGTATGCTAGGATAGACAGCATCAAGTCCTATAGCATATGCTAGAAGCCTTGCATTTAGTCTTGATATCTCTATACCAATCTCATCTAGGCTAGATTCATCTGCACCTAATGCTCTGGCAGCGTCTATATACCTCCTAGCCTCATCACCCCCTCCAGCTATGATTATAGGTTGCACAGTGCTACTCATCTCCCTTATCATGGATGCGTATGGAGCAATGGTATCAACTATGCCATCTAGATCGAATATGCTCCCACTCAGCTTTATAACAACTCTGTCTCTAGCACTGCTCATGACCTACTCTCCTAGATAGTGGTAATATAACCATATTAATAAGATGATGATGATCACCATCCTAAACCTCACCAATAAGAATTTGTCTCTTACACTGCTATCCTCTCATACCAAGACTCAGCCTCGCTACCAAATACGCTTAACGCTGCCCTTGCAACCTTCTCCCTATGCTCTTCTGTAGTATAAACCCTTATCATGTTCATATAGCCCATGATAGAACTTATCAGTGGGATATCCTTCATCTCTATCCTCTTTATCCCGAATGGTTCTTTACCAACCAGTACTAGATCTCTAGGCTCCTCCTTGCTTGGTGCCCTAGGTATGGATGGTGCCTTTGCGCTATCTATATAGACCATATCTGGATCCACACCTGCTATACCTGCTATCTCACTGCATCTATCCCTCAGATACCTTGCATCTGTTAGCCTGTTTATCAACCTGCTACTTGCTTGGAGTATGCTCTCATAGACTGATTTGAAGAGCCTCCTATCCCTGTAATCCTCTGCCAGTCTCTTTGCCAGTACAAGTTCCTTTCTACCTTCATCCCTTAAAGAGAGTAGGCTAGCAAGTATCATATCATCTGTTAGCCTCATATAATCCTCTACGCTCTTGTATGCTTCAGATAAGTGCAAGTGCTCATCTGCAAGCATCATGGCCTTCAAGAGCATAACCTCTGCTGCCCTAACAGTCTTGTGGAAGTACACAGCCTTGAACATCTGATACCTTGCTATAAGCAGTGACTCAAACGAGTTTAGTGCTGCTCTATCTAACGCTAGCCTACCATCATAAACCTCTAGAGAACTTATTATCCTCTCAGCATCTATTCTACCATAATGGGCACCAGTGAAGTACGCATCCCTCTGCAGATAGTCCATTAGATCAACGCTTAAACCTCCAGAGATTACCTCGTTAAGGAACCTCTTACTAGACTGCCCAAATGCAAGATCGCTCACCTCATCTGCCCTATAACCATGCTTTGCAAGTATATCGCTTATCATACTCTTCCTTATCATCATCCTGCCAATATCCTCATGTGTTATGTTGCTCTTAACCTCTAGCACCTCCTCAAACAGATGGGAGAGTGGACCATGCCCTATATCATGGAGCAATGCTGCAAGCCTAAGTATCTGTATAGCATCATCGCTTACATAACCCTTATCCTTAAGTACGTTACCTGCATTACCTGCTAGGTGCATTGCTCCTAGAGAGTGCTCGAATCTTGTATGCTGTGCGCTTGGATAGGTTAGGTAAGCACTTGCCAATTGCCTTATCCTCCTAAGCCTCTGGAACAGTGAACTATCAACTATATCCTTATCAACACTGCTGAGGTAGAAGTATCCATGTATGGGATCGCTTATCTCTGCTACTGCTCTCATACAGTAGATTAACTGCAGTGGTTAAAAATTATTATGCTCTTGTTGTAGATGCTTGAGGACTATGCTTAGAATATCTCTGTGAACATCCTCCATGCCTCTACTACCATCTACCACAACCCAGCCATATCTCTCTGCCAACTCCAAGTAGAGCAAAGATACCCTTCTGAGCATATCCATACTCTCAAACTCATCCTTCTGCATTGTATTAAGTCTTGCCCTCTCTAGAGCAATCTCAGCACTAACATGTAGCACTATAACAAGATCCTCTTCTGGCAAGCATCTATCAAGCATCTCCAACCACTGCATGTCTAGACCATTAGCAAGACCATACACAAGGTTTGATTGGTAGTATCTGTTAAGTATAACCACATCATTCTCTGCTAGTAACCTCGCTATCTCATCCTTCTTCTCCCACCTGTTTGCAGATAGGAGCATGTGCTTGACCTGCAATGGGTACTCCCTCTTGCCCTGAAGGAATCTCTCTATCTCCCTTCCCAGAGGGGTTGAGTAGTCTGGAAAACTCATTATTGCGCATCTGTAACCCATTCTGGTTAGAGCATCCTTGAGCATCCTTGCCTGTGTTGATTTGCCAGCCTTGTCTGGGCCTTCTATGACTAGAAGCAAGTTGGACTCCTCTCCTAGAATACGTGAACATACTGCAAGAGTCTCTCCATGCTGTAATCACTCATTAACGCTTTATACTCATCCTTGCTTATGCTCATGAACGATGCTCTATCATTGCCATATGGCTCCTTGCATGAGAATAGCGTTAGCACTAAACCATCATGGTTAACCTTGTATCCATTGCATGGCTCGTGTGCCCTTACAATAAGCCTTGCATCTACAACATTTAGTGCATGCTCAGTTATATCCTTGCCGAAGTAGTACCCATAGCCCCTTGCAGATGGTCTATAGCCTTGAATCTCTCTAGGATCATTCCAGAGTATCTCTTGTAGGTTACTACTCTTAGGATGCATCCTCTCTGCATATGCTACATCATCAAGAGAGTCCATATTAACTGGCACTCCACCATGTACTACCAACATTAAACCATCCACAAACACTCCTGTATACATGAGATCAAAGAGTTCTCTTAGCCTAAGATACATTTGGGTTGCATATGTACCAAACTTATCCTCAAGCATCATTGGCAGATCATGTGGGTAGAATGGGAGGTCTATAGGGCCTTCATGATTGCCTCTCAGCATTATAAGCCTATCTGGATATCTACTCTTGAGGTATAGCAGTGTATAGTAAACCTCTACAGACATCATACCTCTATCGCCATAATCGCCTAGGAATATGAGTATGTTATGTCCATCCATGAACTTCACCATCTCAAGTATTGAGAGTAATGTGTTAAGATCACCATGTACATCGCCTATCATAATAAGTTCCTCGAACGAAGATATTCTAACCAATCCACCCATTATACTGTTATAACCTACTCTAGCATTGGCCCTCTCCTTCTTAATAGTTGTCATAACATTATCAAGTAGTGATAGGAACTCATCCCTGCTTGGGGATGAGGACTTCCTTAAATCTACTCCATGCATGGGTAGAGTATAGATGAAGTTATAAATATACTCATAGCTATCTTCTGAATGAAATTAAATAATAATAAGGTTGTTATCTATGTATCCTCTTACTTCAGGTTTACTTCACAGTTATGCTACCAACCTGCCAGGGATGTATGATGCAATAATATGAATACACTCCGCTCTTCTCAAATGTTAACGTGAATGATGTATTTGGAGGCAGTCCTTCTAGCACGATATCCTCTGGCCATAGGAAACCTGAGTTTATATACTTCTCATCACCTTTCACGATGTATGAAGAGTTTAATGGGAGATATGATACATTACCATCAGAGCCTATAACCACTGGGTTGAATGCTCTAGCGTTTAGACCTATAAGTACTTTCTGACCATTCTCCTCTAACATTATAGGCTCACTATTTGTATTTGGTATAGAAGTTATGCTAGAGTCTTCTGATACCAAGAATGGTGTTTCTAGGTTAGTTCTGTAACTATTATCAAATACAAAGGTAACTGTATGGGGTTCTGCTACCTTTGTAGGATTATACCATGTAACACTATCACCTACACTTATCTCAAGTGAACGAGGAAAGTCAATGGTGCCTTAGGCCCCCCACCTCCAGCACGAACTTTGTGTGTATCTCCTTCTCCTGATGTACTAACGCTTGCTGTAACCAACTGTTCCACAACTAGGGTTGTAACAAGTAATCCAGCAGCTACTAAGCCTATCAACAATACTTTGAACTTATTGGCCGCCATCAATAGATATCGTTACCATTATATTTAAATATTCTTGATAGATGATAGCTAGAAAATCCCCTTAAAGGTTTATATTCGATTCAGGAGCAAATTTTACTATGGGCATAGCAGAGTATGTAGTACGTGAGTTGATGAGGGAGTTTACAAGCAAGACTAGGGAGTTCTATGAGTTTGTAATGCCCCCAGTCGATATCTATGAGGATGGCTCTGATCTGGTTATAGTTGCTGATATGCCTGGGTTCAAGAAGGAGGATATAGTGATAAGGGTTAGTGGAAACATACTCTCAGTTAGAGCAACTAGAGAGAGGCCAGAACCAACTGGCATTGTGTACTGGCATCAGAGACCATTGAAGATAGATAAGAAGATACCCCTTCCATTCAGCGTAGCAGAGGAGGATGTGAAGGCTACTTACAAGGAAGGGATGCTAGAGATTAGAGTGCCATTGAAGGGGGCAGTAAAGATAGAGTAGGATAGATAGATTAGATTAGGGTAGAGTAGCTAGAGTAGCGATGCTATAGAGGAAGAGGATGTCTGTAATCTATGCATAGGTAGGTTAACCTATAGTAGATGTGATTTAGATTATTGTTATAACCATTATTATCATCATCATACCTTCCTTGCTATCATTATCGCTCCTATTACCACTGCTGCAGCAGCAAAGCCTATCTGGCCAAGTGTTGGATTGGACTCCATTATTATCGCTGAGCTTATAAGCAGAGATGATGTTATTATACTCCCTGCTATCAGTGCACTGCTACTGCTCAGCTTTGACCTAGAACCTAGTCTACCACTACCACTACTATTACTGCTATCCTCCATAAGGTTCCTCTCAAGGTAATCTCTTAGCATTGGTGCAACTGCTATGTAATCGCTCAAGCCCTTAACTATACTCTCTATCGAACTCCTTATCTCCTCTATGTATGCATCTCTTATAAGACCTTCCTCCTGCAGTAGGGATGAGAGTACCTTCATAAACTGAAAGTCAACCTTCAATGCTAAATATATCCCCTCAAGTAGAGATGCCATCCTCATGTAGAGTGCAAGTTGCTTTGGGAGCCTGAATGGGAACCTTGTCATCGTTCTGTTTGCAAGCTCCATAAGAGCCTTGACCTCCATCTCATCAACCTTCCTTCCATGCATCCCTTCTATGGCAAGTGCTATGCCCTTCTCTATCACATATCTATTTGCATCTGGAGCGAGTGCGCCTAGGCTGAAGAGTATGTTAACTGCTCTAGCAGGGTCTCTCTCTATAAGAGCAAGGTATAATCTTATCAACTTGAGCCTTGTACTTGCATCCAATCTACCTACCATACCAAAGTCATAGAGCACTATAGTTCCATCCTCCTTTACCGATATATTGCCTGGATGAGGATCTGCATGGAATATATCATGCTTGAGGAGCATCTTGAAGAATAGCCTATGCAGTCTTATCACAAGCCTTGCCTTGTCTATGCCTAGAGCATCAAGTTTCTCCACATCAGTAACCTTTATGCCAGGTATATACTCTAGTGTGAGAACCCTGCTGCTACTCCTCTCCTCTACAACATCTGGTATCATCACATACCTCTCACTTCTCAGATTCCTCTTTATCCTCTTCAGGTTCTCAGCCTCCATCCTGTAGTCCATCTCCTCCCTAATCGTCTCAACAAACTGGTAGTATATCGATTCTAAGGAGAACGCTATGTTTGGATCAAGGAACCTTACAGCATAAGGGAGGAGTAGCCTCATCGCCTCAAGATCTCTCTCAACTGTGTAGTGTATGTTTGGCCTTATCACCTTCACAATCACATCCCTGTCTTTATACTTAGCCCTATACACCTGCCCTAAACTTGCGCCTGATATACAATGCTCATCGAATGAATCGAATACTTGTTCTAGTGAACCAAACTCCTCCTCTATTATCCTCCTAACCTCCTCTATTGGTGCTGGAGGTACATCATCCTGCAGTTTGGCGAACTCCTCAAGGTAAGGCTGTGGGAGCAGATCTGGTCTGCTAGAGAGCCATTGACCAAACTTTATGAATACTGGTCCTAGATCTATGAATGCCTTCACAGCTCTCCTTGCATTCCTCCTCATCCTTGCCTCGTCACATCCCTCACCCTCCTTCCTAACCCATTCCCTTCTATCACGTCTGAACCTTATGATTATGGGAGCAAGCCTCATGGCTATGTATATGCAACGCCTCCTTAGTCTGTAATCCTTCTTCTTCCTCCTACTTGCTCTCCTTGCTACTCTACTCATAACCATCTCTTCTGCATAATCCCAGGCATCTATCTGTCATCTCATCAACCTATCCTTGATGAATCTACCTAACAGGTATAACATGTAACCAGATGCTATAGATGTTAATATGCCAGCCATTATAGCACTGCTCTTCTTGCTAGTTACCTTGTACATTCTACTCCCTAACCTTACACCAGAATAGATGCCAAGTGCACTAGCAATCATCAACTCTGGAGCATCAAGTAGTACATGCATAAGAGGATCCCTCCTTGGATCTACCCTATCCACATGCACTACGTATCTATCCTCATACTCCCTTATGTGTAGATTACCATATCTGTACTGCTTCTTAGCGCCCATAGGATCTCCAAGTAGTGTCTCCTCTGCACCATCAAGCATTATCGGTCTTGCATCCTTCGGTACCTCTACCTCCCTACTCACAGATTAGTATCCTTACTTAAATAATATAATCCTTAAGCGACGATTGTTGTGTTATCTTAACACTTACTGTTAGAGGCTAGATGTAAGATCTTCTTAACTAACCAACCAACCAATTGACTGGCATGTACATTATATAATCAGATTATTGATAAATTTATATAATATAATATTGTATGATGATCACTCTCCTATTATCTGCATTATGATGCTCCTCTCCCTACTCCTTACATCCAGTTCTATCAGCACTATCTGCTGCCATGTACCAAGTGTTAACCTGCCATCTATGAATGGCACTGTTAACGATGGTCCTATGAGCGATGCTCTAACATGTGAGTGTCCATTACCATCATGCCATCTCTTCTCATGCTCATACTCTATACCCTTTGGTGCTACACGTTCAAGCATGTTGGGAAAGTCCTTCAGCAGTCCTGGCTCATACTCTATGGTTGTTATTGCTGCAGTTGAACCCTTTACGAATAATACTACTATCCCATTGCGAAGCCTACTCTCTACTACTGCATTGCTAACATACTTGCTTATATCAACCATATCGCCCTCTCCCCTAGTTCTTATGTTCATGGTCTTTGTTACTATAGACATGGTTAACGTAATTATATGGTACCCTTTAAGCGTTCAATAGGCATGACCATGGATGGGGTGAAGAGTAGTAGATACGTGTACAGGGGCAAGGTTATAACAGTTAGGATAGATGAACTAGGGAATGGGAAGGTTAGAGAGGTTGTAGAGCATAGAGGCTCAGTCGCCATACTGCCTTTGCTTGATGATGGTAGAGTTGTACTGGAGAGGCAGTACAGGCATGTCATAGGGCGGGAGTTGATAGAGGTACCTGCTGGGATGGTGGAGGAAGGGGAGAGTGTTGAGGCTGCTGCACAGAGGGAGCTCATGGAGGAGACTGGGTATAGGGCAGGAAGACTAGAGTACATTGGGAGATGCTACATGACCCCAGGCTACTGCAATGAGTTGATACACTTCTTCATCGCAAGTGATCTGGAGAAGGCCACTGGCACTAGTAGCATGGATGAGGATGAGGAGATAGAACTGCTGGTAATAAGCATGGATGAAGCAGTAGAGAAGGTACTAGCAAATGAGATAGAGGATGCTAAGACACTCTACGCCCTGCTGAGGTATATGATGCTAAGGAGCAACGGAAGATACGTTAGTTAACTCTCCTGCAGATGTGGACTCTCTATACTTCACACTAACCTTATCCCCTACCTCATGATCCATGCAGTTTGATATATTTATCAACCTATGTGAATCGGTCTCTACAGTGCATGAGGAACCGTTAACAGATACGACTGTGGAACTCTCACTAACCTCATTCTTGACCCAGGGAAGGTTTGGTATCATAGCAAATAACGCAATAGCAAATACTGCACCTATGAACAAGGGGAAGAGCCACTTTGAGTACCACCATTCCTCTTCTTCTCGCATACATTATTATCTCAAAGGTGATAATTAAATGTTATAAATGATCTCCAAGATAGAATTAAAATCAAAAATGGAGCAAGTAAGCAGATCTGTGAATAGAAGAAGGAAATAATATATTACATCTTCTTTCTTATTATATAACTTACACCGTCAACAAGGAATACAAAGAGCAGTATGACCATGAAGAATGTGAATGCTGCAGCATAGTTCAGTATGCTAACATACTGTGTTATGTAGTAGCCTATCCCTCCAGCACCAACTATGCCTAGTATGCTTGCAGTCCTGAGGTTGTACTCGAACATGAACATCGTATGGCTTACCATCTGCTTCTCTGTATGCTTGAAGAGTGCCTTTGCCATGACCATCCATGGCAATGCTAGAGAGCCCAATGCCTCGTAATGCTCCTTATTAACGTTCTCAAATGTCTCATAGAAGAACTTTGAGAGGTAGCCTGCTGTGTAAAGGGCTAGAGCAACTGCACCAGCAACGTTCCCTGGTCCAAACATCACAACGAATAGTATACCCCAGAATATCGCTGGCACTGTTCTAAGCACGTTAGAGACAGTCCTTATCGCTAAGGATAACCATCTAGCAGTTACACCCTGAGCAGACATTGCAGATAACGGATAGGAGATGAGTGCACCAACTACTGTACCAAAGAGTGCTATGATGAAGGTCTCACCAACAGCATGAAGAGCGTCTGGAAGCAGATCAACCCTGATGTAGAGATCAGAAGCAAATGTTGAGAGGTTCCTTGATGCCTTGAGCCATGAATCAAGGTCTATTAGGCCTAGAAAGTATGCCAAGATTACAGCTATGAGTAGTAGAGCCCATACCATCATCAGATATCACCATAACCTTGCTAGCCTCCCATCAGCAAGTAGATACGCCTCATCAGCATACTCCTCAGCAAGTGCCTTATCATGCATCACTATAAGGGATGATCTAGAGTTGTTCTTGCTCATACGCCTGAATATATCTAGTATAGAGTGTGCATTATCCCGATCTAGATTTGATACTGGCTCATCAGCAAGCACAACCTCTGCCCCCTGCATTAGTGCTCTAGCAATAGCAACCCTCTGCCTCTCCCCTCCACTCAACCTGTTAACCTTGCTCCTTGCCTTCTCATGTAAGCCTATACTCTTCAGTATGCCCATAGCCTCATCTATATACTCCTTCTTCCATAACCCAAGGAGTGCCCTAACCTGTGACTCTGATGCCTTGGCTAGCAGTACATTCTCAAGCACTGTTGCGTTCTCAACAAGCCCAAGGCTCTGGGGTATGTATGCTACCCTCTTCCTTAGCCCATTGTTGTATCTGCCATCTACCCTTATGCCAAGGATCCTTACACTACCCCTTGAAGGTCTTATAGCACCATTGATTATCCTGAGAAGTGTACTCTTGCCAGAACCACTCCTCCCCATTATTGCTATACTCTTCCCATGCTCTACAGCAAGGTTAACATTATCAAATAAGATGCTGTTGTTATTGTAGCCATATGCTAGGTCTATAGCCTCAACTGCGTACATGCTTCCTACAGTCTCTTCTATTGCATCCTCTCTGCCTTGTACGATCATATCCTTATCACATTATCAAGCCCTGTAACCCTTAGGGCATCCATCAATGATCCTAGATGCTGTGATTCATACCTTATCCCAAACTTCACAAAGATTGCTGATACAAACTTCTGCACCTTCTCTGGCTCCTTGTTAAGGTCTCTTAGTGCACTCCATAGCTTCATCTTAACATCCTTTGGAAGGTTCTTTGAGATGAGTGTTACATGTGCTGGTACTGGTCCATTCTGCTCAAGTACCTTGCTATTCCCAATAGCCTCCTGATACAGCTTAGCTGGCACATCCCCTGCAGTAACAGTAACATCTACTTGCCTCTGCTTCAATGCCTCCCAGCATTGGGCATATCCTCCACCAAACACAACCTCGCCAAAGAACTGGTTTGGAAGGTCTACAGGCCTCTTACTTGCATCTATTGGCTTAACATAACCCTGCTCAACCAGCGTCTTCATTGGCATAACAAAGCCAGATGTTGATGTCTCGCTTGGGAAGCAGACCTTCTTGCCCCTCAACTCCTCTAACGAGTTATAGGGAGCATCCTTGAGCACTATCCAGTATGAGTAGTAGTAGTTGAGTACATGCTGCTCCTCGCCTATGAACACAGATCTCCTCTCTACAAGCATTGGTGCAACAACATCAGCATGCTTTGTTATCATAGCTCCTACAAGTGAGCCAACGCCTAGAGCAACATGTGCATGCCCGAACCTCATACTCTCAACTATTGCAGCGTTGTTCTGTGGGAAGAGTATCTCAACATCCATGCCAAGCCTATCCTCGAAGTACTTCTCAAGCTCTGCTGCTTCAGCAACCACCCTATCCCTTGGTATTGGTTGCACAACTATAACAAGTTTGTTGAGCCTCTGCTGTGCCTGTGCTTCCGCATGTATTATGCTAGATGCAGCCAATCCAGTTACTACGAGTGCTGCTGCCACAACAGCAGCTATCTGCACGTATCTCATTAGGCTAGGCTAATTAGGCTAACCTATTTAAACATTGTTATAACCCCGTTATACAATATTAGCAAGCAAGAATAAATCTCCGAGGGGAGAAGATACCCTGCTGATGAGATTGACCTACACCGATCCCGTATGGGAGATGAGGAGATACACCCCTCCCCTGATATGATAATATTTTTTTATGGCAGAGGATGATGCTGAATCATGAATAGAGCAGGAGCAAGCAATAGCAAGAGGTTTGAGCTTCCAGGCAGTAGAGCACATTATGCGCCATCAAAGCCATTCCTGATCAAGCACATAAAGCTTGAACTTAAGCCAGATCTTAATGAAGGTAGCATAAATGCTAGGGAAGAGATTGAGATCACTGCTAACAGTGAAGGACTTGGGAGTATAGTGCTTGATGCTGCTGAACTGAACATAGCAAGGGTTACGCTTGGGGAGCAGGAGTTAACCTTCAAGCATGTAGATGAGAGGTTGAGGATTGAACTCCCTACAGAACTCAGAGAGGGGGAGAGCATAAAGTTAGCAATAGAGTACAGTGCTAGGTCAAGGAAAGGGTTACACTTCATAAAGCCTGATGAGCATTACCCAAGGAGAAGATTGCAAGCATGGACTCAAGGAGAGAGTGTATATTCAAAGTACTGGTTTGTATGTGTTGATCACCCAGATATGAGGTTTACAAGCGAGATCATAGTTGATGTGCCAGATGGGTTCATAGCAGTAAGTAATGGTAGGCTTGTTGGTGTTGAAGACAATGGCTCATACAAGAGGTACCATTGGCTTGAGGAGTGTGCACATCCAGCATACCTAACCTCGCTAGCAATAGGAAGGTTCAAGGAGTTGAGGGATGAGTACAATGGTGTAGAACTACTCTACTACGTGCCAGAGGATATTGCTGACTATGCTGAACTCTCATTTGCAAATACAAAGGATATGGTGAGGTTCTTTGAGGAGTATACCGGTGTGAAGTACCCATACAGCAAGTACGCTCAGGTTACGGTTGATGACTTTATATATGGAGGGATGGAGAACATAAACACTACTACGCTTACAGTAGAGACACTGCATGATAAAAGAGCCCATATAGACTTTACAAGTGATCATCTTGTTGCACATGAACTCGCACACCAGTGGTTTGGTGATCTGGTAACGTGTAGGGATTGGCAGCATATATGGCTGAACGAGTCGTTTGCAACTTACTTTGAGGCACTCTACTGGCTACATAGCAGGGGGGAGGATGAGTTCAACTACTACATCATGCAGTATGCGAATGAGTACTTTGAGGAATGCAGTAAACGCTATGCAAGAGCCATAGTTACAAACGTTTACAAACATCCAGATGATCTATTCGACAGACATGCGTATGAGAAGGGTGCCTGTATCCTTCACATGCTAAGATGCATGATCGGGGATAAGCAGTTCAAGAGAGCCATCAAGAACTACCTAGAGAGGTTCAGGTTGAGCAGTGTTGAGAGCGAGGAGTTCAGAAGATGTTGTGAGGATGCAACTGGCTATAGTCTGCAAGAGTTCTTTGAGCAGTGGCTGTATAGGGCAGGGCATCCAGAGCTTAAGATCAGGGTTGATTACAACCATGATGGTAAGATGCTCGGCATTAACATGGTACAGGTGCAGAGCATGGATGAGGGTAAACCATTCAGGTTCCCGCTCGATGTGCATGTAGTGAGCAGCGATGGGAAGAGGGAGCAGATCACAGTAAATGTAGAGGCTAAGGAGCATAGCATATATGTGCCTATCAAGCAAGAACCTCTCTACGTAAGCATAGATCCACTCAACAAAATTCCATTGAAGAAGATAACAGAGTTGAGGATAGATAAGCATATGCTCATAGCGATGCTGAAGCATGGCAATACTGTTGAGAGGATAACCGCTGCAAGGGCTCTAGCAAGCACTGCCATGGACTCTGATGATGTTATAAATGCGTTGAGGGATGCAATAGTTGGTGATGCATTCTGGGGCGTTGCTGCAGAGGCAGCAAAGGCATTGGCAAGCATAAAGGGTGAAAAAGCATACAATGCACTTACAAGCATAGTAGAGAATATCAGGCATCCAAAGGCTAGAAGAGCAGTTGTAAGAGCCATAGGAGAGTTTGCAAGGGAGGATAGCATACCATTGCTTAATAGGATAGTGCAGAGTGATGAGAGTTACTATGTGCAGGCAGAGGCTGTACTTGCAATAGGGAAGAGTAAGAGCAAGAAGGCATTACCATACCTCATGGGCTCCCTCCAGATAAGGTCCCATAATGAGGTTGTTAGAGCAGCAGCAATGGCTGCCTTTGGTGAGGTTAGGGATGATTTCAGTATACCAGTGCTCATAGACCATACAAGGCTTGGGGAGCATAACAGGGTTAGGGAGGCAGCAACCCTAGCACTAAGCAAATATGCAAAGGGTAATGAGAAGGTTATAGATCATCTCATACAACTGCTTAGGGATCACTGGTTCAGGGTAAGGATTAATGCGATAAAGGCACTTGCAGAGGCTCAGGAGCAGAAGGCGTTTAGGGACCTTGAATGGGTTGCGAACAACGATCTCGATGCTAGAGTAAGAAGGGCTGCAGAGGAAGCGATGATTGCAATAAGGGAGGCTACACAGGTGCCAAAGGAGATAGCACAGATGAGGGATGAACTAGAGAGGCTAAAGGGTATGAGCAGGGATGTGATGAGCAGGCTGGATATGTTAGAGAGGGAGATCAAGTCAGACTAGCTAGGTAAGTGAGTTAGATTAGAATAAAAAGTAGAGGTACTAACTCTACTGCTTTTGTTGCTATTATTATTATTATTATTATTATTATTAGCTTATTCCCTATTATCTACGGTATAGGCATGACTAGGTCAGCTATATCCACCCATATCCTTGCAAACTTGTCTAGCAAATGCATAAAGTCTAGAACCTTAGTATCTTCTTTATCCTGCTTTATACTTGACATATACTCACTGAGTTGAGAGTACTGCTTCATAACCTCTATAGAGCCCTTCCTATCATGGCTTATGAATGCCTTGACAGAGGTGTCCTGTATCCTCTTAACCACCTCTGCTATCTCTACAAGGTTGCTGTGATCATATATTCCATACTCTAGAAGTGACTCTACAGCCCTTGCAAGTTCAACTGCACCATCTCCAGCACTCTCGAGCAGGTGTGCTGCTAGCCTGTAATCCAGAACCTCTATGCTCGTTAGGTTCATCCTGCCTGCTAACCTCTGATCCTTCAGCAGACTCCTCAAGAGCCTCACAAGGAGGAAGTACTGCCTATCAACCTCATCATCCCTCCTTACTATGCTCTTTAGTATGCCCTTATCCCTGCTCTGCAGTGCAGTTATAACATCCCTATACATGCCAGAGACTATAGTACTTATCCTATAGAGTATCTTCTCAGCATCTAGCGTTGTTGCATCTAGCAGGAACTGTGCAACTATATGGGTTGCATCCTCATCCACTATCTCTAAGCTAACAAGCCTCTCTATAGCCTCCTTTATACTCTCCCTCTCCTCATAAGATATTGGTGTGTTTGATTTAACCTTTATAAGATCATAGCCTAGAAGGTATGCTCCAGTTATCTTGTTTGCTATAGGCTCATAGTATGGTGAAGGATAGTTGATCACAACCTCCTTGCTCTCTTTAACCTCATCAAGTGCTGGGTATATCCTCAAAGAGTTATCATTGGCACTCTCTATCAGGATTATGCTACCCCTATCTATGCCATTGCTCTCAACCCACTCCTTTGGGAGGGAGATGAGTAGGCTGCTCCCTATCCTCTGCACCTTTCTGGTGTACTTCATTTAAATCAGCTTATATTCTTTAAACGTTATTTATATATGCTCTCATCTAGCAACCTAACTGTAGTTATGCATGATTGGTATGCTAGGGCAAGGGCATTTGCACCAGGCCATATAACTGGGTTCGTTGAGTTCCCTACACTCATGCTAGATGATCCCTTGCTCAAGGGTTCCAGGGGTGCTGGTGTATGCATAAGCAAGGGTGTAACCACTGAGGTCCATATCCATCCATATCCATGCGATGATGCGGATGCTAATTATGTTAATACATCAGCAGCAGAAGTAAGCATATCTATAAACGGTAAACCCTGCAACGATGCAGATGTATCGCTCTACGTGGTAAATGAGTACCTTAGGTTGGTAGATTGGCATAGGTTAAAGATAGATGTTATGCACAAGACAGATATCCCGATAGGTTATGGCCTAGGCTCGAGTGGAGCAGCAGCACTGAGCCTCTCATATGCTCTTAATAGGGCTCTTATGCTGAACCTTAGTGATGAGGAGGCTGCAAGGATAGCACACAAGGCAGATCTAGCATGCAGATGTGGTGCTGGTACAGTTATAGCAGAGTACCATGGAGGATTAGAGATGAGGTTCAAGGCTGGTGCACCTGGCATAGGGGTTGTTGAGAACATAAAGTATAGGTTGGATGATTATAGCGTGCTTGTACTCTGCATTAGTCCTTACTCAACCAAGGAGTTCCTTACAAACAGGATAGGCATGATAAACGGGTTGGGAGGGAAGATGCTCAATGTACTCAAGGATAGCAGATCTGTAGATACCTTCCTTGATCTATCATTCAGGTTTGCCAAGTCGATAGGTTTCATCACGGAAAGAGTAGCAAGGGTTATAGATGCTTTGCATGGTATAGGCTGCAAGGCATCGGTAGCACTCTTTGGAGAGACCGTATTCACCATAGTCAGGGATGATAAGGTTGAAGATGTTAAGAGTCTACTAGCATACTACAGGGATCTATACTCCTCTCCAACCTCTCAGTGCCATCTACTCTCATGCAGCATAGATACAAGGGGTGCAAGAGTCCTTGATTATACCAGAGAACCATCCTAGAGCAGAGTCGTTGAGGGTAAGGGAGAGGCTTGTAGAGTGCCTAAGGAAGGGGATAGTAGTTGAGCAAGGGCTTATAGCACATGGGAGGGGAGAAGCATTCGATTACCTGCTTGGAGAGCGTACAACGGTATATGCTAGGGAGGCTATAAGGGCTTCAGTAGCAATTATGCTCCTTGCTGAGCATCCAGTTGTATCCGTTAACGGGAACGTTGCATGCCTATGTGCAGGGGATGTGGTAAGGTTAGCATCGCTCCTGAACGCAAGGATAGAGGTTAACCTATTCTACAGATCTTATGAGCGTGAGAAGGCAATAGAGATGCTACTCAAGGAGCATGGTGCGCATACAGTGTATGGGGTAGGAGATAGGGCAAGCATGAGCATACCAGAACTCATGAGCGAGAGGAGAAGGGTTGATAGGGATGGGATATACAGTGCTGATGTTGTGCTAGTACCACTGGAGGATGGGGATAGGACTGAAGCCCTTGTAAGGATGGGTAAGAAGGTCATAGCAGTTGATCTGAACCCATTATCAAGAACAGCAAGGAGCGCTACCATAACTATAGTTGATAACATAACTAGAGCAATGCCTTTGATGGTTGAGACTGCTAGAGAATTGAAGAACGCAGCAAGGGATAGGCTCAATGGGATAGTTAAATCATTCTCCAATGCAAGGAACCTTGAGGGATCACTAGCAATGATAAGATCTGGTGTTGCAGATAGAGGGAGAGGAGGGGATGACATAACACTGGATTCAAGAGGTAAGCAAGTAGTAGGTGTTATGGATGATGATGGGTAGCAAGGTAACTGTTGATAGCATAATGGGTATGAAGGGTAAGAGGAAGATAGCTGTTATTACAGCATACGATTACACAACAGCAAGGATATGCGACAAGGCTGGTGTAGACATCATATTGGTTGGGGATAGTGCTGCAATGGTCATGCTAGGGTACAAGAGTACTATACCGATCAGCATGGATGAGATGCTTGTATTCTGCAAGGCAGTATCTAGGGCAAGGGAACATGCGATGATAGTTGCTGATATGCCATTCATGTCTTATCATGTTAGTGTTGATGATGCCCTATACAACGCATGCAGGTTAATAAAGGAGGGTAATGCGGATGCTGTGAAGGTTGAAGGAGGGAGGGAGTTCAAGCATGTTGTTGAGGCTATGGTTGGTACTGGTATACCGGTGATGGGGCATGTAGGCTTGAAGCCTCAAACCTCACCGCTCTGGCAGGGATACAAGGTACAGGGTAGAGACAGCGATGGGGCATGTAGGCTTATGAGGGATGCTATTGCACTTGAGGAGGCTGGTGTCTTCTCAATAGTTCTTGAGCAGGTAACCTATGAGGTTGCAAAGACCATAAGCGATACCCTCAAGATACCTACGATAGGTATAGGCTCAGGCTCTGCATGCGATGGCCAAGTACTTGTACTCCATGATATCCTTGGTCTGTATGAGCATAGCCCCAAGTTCGTCAAGAGGTATGCTGATCTATCTAGCATGATGCTTGATGCACTAACAAGGTATAGGGATGATGTACTGAACTCTAGATTCCCAGGAGATGAGCATACATTCCACATGGATGTTCAAGAGTATGAGAGGTTCAAGGAAGAGGTTAAGATGATGATGAACAAGGGTATTAGGTATGATGAGAGGGGAGGCTCAGAGATAAGGTAAGGTGATGTGTGCATGCATCCATCCAAGGATATAACTGGCTCACATGGAGATGAGTTGAGAGGTAAGAGGGTAGTGCTATGTGTAACTGCTAGCGTTGCTGCATACAAGGCAGTTGACCTTGCTAGGCTCCTCATGAGGCATGGTGCTGATGTTTACCCAGTACTTACTAGAAAGGCTACCAGGCTAGTTAGCAGTGAACTGCTCTCATGGGCAACTGGGAATAGGGCAGTTGTTGATCTAACATGGGAGTTGGAGCATATACAGCTTGCAGATAAAGGCAGGGCAGATCTCATCATAATATACCCTTGCACGGCAAACACATTGGGCAAGATAGCAAATGGAATAGATGATACAAGTGTTACAACTGTAGCATCAGTTGCCCTAGGTTCTAGGATACCAACCATAGTAGCACTAGCAATGCATGAGGTGATGTACCATAACCCCATGGTTATAAGGAATATAAGTGCACTACAAGGCTTGGTTGAGTTCGTTGATCCAGTCATAGAGGAGGGCAAGGCTAAGGTTGCAGAGCCTGAGCATGTGCTTACAAAGGCCATAGAAGTACTCAAGCATAGAGCACTTCTTAAGGGCAAGAGCGTTCTTATAACCGCTGGTGCAACTGTAGAGCATATAGACAACGTAAGGGTTATCACAAACCTATCCTCTGGCAGGTTTGGTACAGCATTTGCTAGGGAAGCTATGCTCATGGGTGCTGATGTAACGCTGATCTATGGTCATGGGAGTAGTGAGCCACCTGCTAGTGTAAGGCTCATTAGGGTTAATACTAGCAGGGATATGCTCGATGCTGTAACAAGTGAGTTGAGGAGCAAGCACTATGATCTGGTTATAATGAATGCTGCAGTTGCAGATTTTAGACCTTCTAAGATGAGCAGTAGCAAGATTGAGAGTAGGAGGGGTAATGATGGATTCATGCTTAGACTTGAACCAACTGAGAAGATAGTAGATGTTGTGAAGAGACTAAGCCCAGATACATTCCTAATAGCATTCAAGGCAGATGACTGTAGTAGGGAGGAGTTGATAGCAAAGGCTAGAGCAAAGCTGCAGGAGTGTAATGGAGATATGGCAGTTGCAAACTATGCAAGTAGGAGCATGGGTAATGATACCTGTGATGTTGTAATGGTAGGCAAGGATGGTTCTACAATGGATATACATGGTAGAAAGGATGATGTTGCTAGGAGGATACTTGCAGATGTAGTAGCAGGTAGGATGATTACATCTAATAAAAAATAACATAAGCGATGGTGATGATGATAATAGTAATAGTAACTATCTTAGCAGTAATGAATGCTCATCCTTCCATACATTAAGCACTGAGACCACTTGAGTACTTATCACCCCCTCTATGGTCTTGATCTGGTTTGCTAGTATGTTTGCTATCTCCTGCATGCTACTACCCCTTATCTTGAGTAGTAGATCACCGTAAGTGTGAACCTCCAGAACCTCAAGCACGTTGGGAACCCTGGCTAACTCCTGTGCAACATGCTTTACACTACCAGGGTTTACAACCACTATAACCAGTACAAGTGTACCCAATCCAAGCATGACTGGATCGACCTTGATCGTGAACTTCTTTATTATCCCACTCCTCACAAGCCTCTTAACCCTATGCCTTATCGTACCCTCATTGACATTTAGTATATCTGCTATCTTTACGAATGGTATCAAACAATCCTCCTGGAGTGTAGATAGTATACTCTTATCTATCTCATCCAGTAGTTTGGGCTTCCTACCTCTCTTCAGCATAGATATATTTACTATTTTAGCCTATAAATACCTTATTTATTACGAAAAGTGTAAAGATTTAATGCTATTGTATGTATTTCATGGCTATCATTATAATATTCTTCCTCCAGACATAGAGTAGTTATTAATTATTTCTTATAACTTAACCAGATCCTTTGTGTATCTATTCATTACAACTACTCTACCATCGCCATGAATTGCTACAGAGTCCTCTATCCTCACTCCATACCTGCCAGCGATGTATATCCCTGGTTCAATGGTTATACACAGCCCTCTAGCAAGTCTATCCTGAGAGTTACGGTTTATCCATGGTGGCTCATGTACATCAAGCCCTATACCATGACCAGTGGAGTGTATGAACCTCTCACCATAACCATTGCTCTCTATGTATGATCTTGCTATACCATCTACCTCCCTGCATTGTATACCCTCACGTACAGCCTCCAATGCCCTCTGCTGTGCCTCCCTTACAGTATAGTAGACATACTCCTTCTCCCTATCTATGCTGCCTAAAGCAAAAGTTCTTGTTGCATCTGCTATGTAGCCTTTATACCTTAGAGTTAGATCAACAGTGATGAGATCGCCTACTGAGATGAGTCTATCGCTAGGCTCAGCGTGAGGAAGCGATGAGTTCATGCCAGATGCTATTATCAATGGAGAGAGTGTATGCCTGTATGATGGAGGATACGCTCCTCTTAGCATAGCCTCATACATTAACAGTGCTTGTATCTGCCTCTCACTAATCCCTGCCCTTATAACATACTCGCATGCTTTAAAGAGCTCATCCAATATGCTTGATGCCTCCTCTATTATCTTGATCTCATACTCATCCTTAACCTTCCTTGCGTTGTAGAATACATCCTTGCTGTACTTCAACCTGCTACTCTCTATTAACTTTACCTTCATCCTCTCGAATAGGGAGTAGTCAGTGCAGTCAGTGCATACACTTGTTGCATCTTCTGCTACAAGGGATAGAGCCTTATCAAGCATACTAGAGCCCCTCTCTGCCTCAACAACCTCGCATCTTGCTACGCTCCTTGCTCTCTCAGCCTCTAGCGATGGTACTATTAGCCTTGTATCAGATTGGTTGAGCACTACTGCTATACCCTCGCCCCAGAAGCCAGTGATATAGAATACATCCTCTGGCTCAAATGCTACGATTGTACTACAGCCTATCCTATATGCCTCATCCAGCAATTTCTTGTTCCTACCCTCTATACTCAATACCGAATCTGCCATATATCTATAACATAACTTTAATATTTATTCTACTGCCTGCATTAATGCTAGGGAGGGGTAAGATGGACAATGGATGGTGAAGGGGCTAGCAAGAGGGTAAGGTGTGTAGCCCTGCTCTCAGGAGGGTTAGATAGTACTCTAGCAGTTAAACTGATGAAGGATATGGGTGTTGATGTCAAGGCATTGGCGATAAAGACACCGTTCTGCGACTTCGACTGTGGCAAGGGATGTGGATTCAGGGTTAAAGAGGTTGCAGATGCTCTAGGGGTTGAGTTGAAGACTGTATACCTTGGCGAAGAGTATATAGAGATGCTCAAGAACCCAAAGCATGGCTACGGCTCTGGTATGAACCCATGCATAGACTGTAGAGCAATGATGTATAGAATAGCAAAAGAGTACATGGAGGAGTGCAATGCTGACTTTATAGTTACTGGGGAGGTGTTGAACCAGAGACCCATGAGCCAGAATATGAGAGCGTTAAGGATAATAGAGAGGGAGAGTAACCTTGAGGGTAAAGTACTCAGACCGTTATCAGCAAAGCAACTGAAGCCTACAGAGGCTGAATTGAAAGGGCTTATCAAGAGGGATATGCTGCTAGACATAAAGGGTAGATCAAGGAAGGTTCAGATGGGGTTGGCAAGGCAACTGGGGCTAGATGCACCAAATGCTGCTGGTGGGTGCCTATTAACTGATAGGCAGTTTGCTAGAAGGGTTAAGGATCTGCTGGAGCATCTTCCTAACCCAACACTCAACGATGTTGAACTGCTCAAGGTTGGGAGGCACTTCAGGTTAAGCAGGGATGCAAAGCTGGTAGTTGGGAGGAACAAGGATGAGAATGAGATCATACAGAGTTTAATTCAGGATGGCGATATCATGCTTGAGGCAAAGGATGTGAAGGGACCAAAGGCGCTGCTTAGGTGTAGTAACAAGGATAAGGTTGATGGGAGCATTGTATCACTTGCAGCATCCATAGTATGCAGGTACTCAGATGCAGATGGTTCATGTATAGTTATTGTAAGCGATGATGTTACCATAAAAGAGATTAAAAGTGAACCTCTTGCTAGTGATATGCTAGAAAGTTACAGAATATAACATGGTATAGTAATTAATAAAATGTTATCATAATGGAGTTTATAAATACTCTCAATTTACCTCTAAGTAAATCATTATTAATAAATAAGGATATATGAAAATGCAAGGCATCTCTCTATATGCAAAAGGAGCATGGGATATCCCTGTACCTAAAGACAGTTACCCTTAGGGATACTGATGACCTTGATGTTATACTTGATGATATAAGGAATAACAACATACTCATCATAAGGGTAACACCTCTAGCACAGGAGAGCGTTGAGGATCTCAAGATGGTTGTAGAAGAGATCTACAAGTTCGTAAGATCCATCAATGGTGATATAGCAAGGCTCGGAGAGGAGAGGCTTGTGATAACCCCTCCTGGGGTAAAGATATGGAAGAATATATATGATAATCTGAAGGATAATAGATGATGAATAAAGGCTAACT
This sequence comes from Candidatus Nitrosocaldus tengchongensis, assembly GCA_013538675.1. GTDB lineage: Archaea > Thermoproteota > Nitrososphaeria > Nitrososphaerales > Nitrosocaldaceae > Nitrosocaldus > Nitrosocaldus tengchongensis. The sequence goes on along the minus strand of JACAFJ010000001.1, from coordinate 4,070 downwards.
AATCAATATACTACAACCATCATTAGATTAATTAAATTAATTAATTAATACAGTCTGATCGCTTCCCTTACCATTGGTGCTGCTGCAGGTACCTTGAATATCCTGTAGATGGAACTTGCAAGGTTCTCAACCTTCCTCCTCTCTCCATGGTTTACTATGACCCTCCTCAGCTTTGGTTTAAGCTTGTTTACATATGCCATAAGTTGGTTGTAATCGCTATGCCCACTGAAACCTTCTATCTTCTCAACCTGTGCCATTATATCTATAACTTCTATCTTACCATCCCTACTCATAAGGGATACCTGCCTTGAACCATCTAGAACTCTCCTGCCTAGAGTACCATTAACCTGATAGGAGACGAAGAGTATCTTGTTCCTAGGATCCTTTGCTATGCCCTTGAAGTACTCTATAACAGGTCCTCCTTCAAGCATGCCAGATGTTGCCATTATTATGGTTGGTCCTTCCCTCAATGCCTCTTCCCTCTGGCTTGAGTGCTCTACAGTTGTGAAGTACTCAGATGTGAATGGATTGTCATCAACCTCAAGTATCCTCTGTCTTAACTCCCTTGTTAGATACTCAGGGTGTGCAACGTGTATTGCACTTGCCTCAGATATCATCCCTTCTATGAATACTGGGGCCTCAACCATGTTCCCCGCCTTCATATGATGATCTATGACCATGAGTATCTCCTGTGCCCTACCAACAGCAGGTACAGGGATCAGCACCTTACCCCCTTCCATGAGGACCTTGTTTATTGAACTCACAAAGTTGCTCTCAACCTCTTCTCTAGATGGCATGACATCCTCCTTTGCACCATACGTACTCTCTATTATGAGAGTCTCAACCCTAGGATAGTTCCATGATGCACTATCGAAGAGTTGGCTCCTCCCATACTTCAGATCCCCTGTATAGACTATGTTGTGATCTCCATTCCCTATATGAAGATGTACTGTAGCAGAGCCAAGTATATGCCCAGCATTTGAGAATACCAGCTTTATATCTGGAGCAATATCGGTAACTGTCTTGTATGGAAGGGTTATTGTATGCTTTATAACCTCTCTAACATCCCTCTCAGTGTAGAGTGGCAATTCCCCTTCCCCTGCAGCAACCTTGATCATATCCATCTGGATGAGTGTCATCAATGGCAGTGTAGGATCTGTGCAGTATACAGGACCTCTATACCCATGCTTGAAGAGCAATGGAAGGAAGCCAGTATGGTCTAGATGTGCATGGCTTATCACTATTGCATCTAACTCCTCAAGATCAAAACCAAGTATATCTAGCCTTGGGAATGCGTTTATAGGATCGCTTGCTCCAGGGTTTATACCACAGTCGAGGAGTATCTTGCTCTCTCTGGTCATTAGCAGCATGCATGATCTACCTACCTCTGAGAATCCTCCTAAGGTCATCAGGGTTGCTTCAGTGCTCTCAAATAGCCTGGGTCTGAATATGCTCTCCCCTACACTCCTTAGCAGTCTATAGCGTTCATTTGCAAACAACTTCTTTGCATAGTTCACCTGCTTCATACTCTCAGATGTGATATGTGATGCCTTCCTTATCCTAACCTTCCACCCAGTTGAGTCTATCAGATCTATTATGAGTGCTTGTATCTGCTTCTGCTTCTGCATATGTGCCTGGGTCTGGGCATGAGCACCAACCCCAGTATCAGGTATGCCCACCTCAGATGATGCCTCATCCCTCTCCCTATCATCTACCTCTTCATCCTCCTCCCCTTCCTCTATCTGTGTTAGTATCCAAGGCTTCTTCACTTCTACAGTAACCTCTCCTAGTGCTGTATCGAAGAACGTTCCAACTATGCCAACCTCCTTGGGCATCATACGCATTATTATCTTCCTTGCATCCTCCTCGCTCTTCCTTATCGACTCATCGGTCCTAACCACTATCCTCTTCTTTATGCTCTTCACTATGCCAGAGATTATAGCATTGTTCTCAAGTAGGTATCTAGGGTTCTTGGTGTATATTGCTATCATTGGGCCTTCATACTCTATCTTGGTTATAGCAGCATCGCTAGGCATATTCTGCAGTATAACCCCTATTATGCTCTGCACACTATTTGTTCTAACCTTACTCATTTAGCCTTAAACCTACGAACCTTCTGCTCAACTCTCTATAGCCATTCTTATCTATTGCTACAACATCTATTCCATCACCAGTGCCGGCGTTGCGCATTATCGCTGCTGCTATTGCCCTTGTTGCAACCCTTGCTGCCTCATCAACGCTCATATCTGGCCTGAACTCGCTCTCTAATATGCCGTATGCAACTGGTGAGCCTGAGCCAGTTGATACAAACACCTCCCTGTTCACTGAGCCGAAGAGATCGACCATGTATACTGCTGGACCCTCACTATCATAACCTCCAACGAGTATCTCTGCTATCAATGGATAGAACCTCTGTGCAAAGAATACATTTGCTGCTAGTCTAGCAACAGATCTTGTTGGTATAGGTACTCTATTCTCCAACTTGTAGATGCTTGCATGGTACCTAAGTATATCTATCATGTTCTGTGCATCAGCAACACTCCCTGCTATGGTCAATGCTACATGCTCATCTATCTTTGCTATCTTCCTTACACGCCTGTGAGCAATGAAGAGATATCCAGCTGTAGCCCTTGTATCAGTTGCAAGGACCACACCATCCTTGCATTGTAACCCTACTGTTGTTGTCCCGTGCAGCCTGTTTGACTCAACATACCTATTGTTATGCAAGAACAACCCTCCAAGCATGCTAGATTATGTATAAGCCCTAAATAAGCTTTGCTTTGGTATGAATTACTACAATCAATATGCTCGTTATCGTAGTTACTATTTATATAACTATTGAGCTGCTACCTTTAGCATCTCACTGATATCATACTTACCATGTATATATTACATCTATCCCTCATCTTTGTCATCCTCTTATATCCATCAATAATGTATCACTGCCTATATATCAATGGGGTTACCATCTAAAAACTCATATGGTTATGAACCCAGACTTTATCACAGTAGCTATTATGTTTGCCCCTAGAAGCCCAAAGCCTAGAGCATTTATCCCTATCCTTGTTGCCTTCAGCGAGCGTGCTGAGACCCTGTTCTCTAGCATGGAACTTACATACTTCTCCCCATCAAGAGGGATCATTGGTAACATGTTGAATATACCTATGAAGAATGAGAGCATCCAGAGCCAGAGCAGGAACATGAAGACTTCATGTGGCCATGGTATCCAGAATGGAACCTTTGGTGGCATGTGAGGGAATACATCCCTTACTATCCCTATCATACCTCTATTGGGATCATCCTCAGCGCTCATGATAGTAACTGTAAGCCTCATAGGCTCTCCATCCCTTAGTATGCTAACACTTACCTGCTCCCCTGGCACAAGTCTAACCTTTGCTAGGTCTGCTGGTGTCTTTACTTGTGTATCGTTTATTGCAGTTATTATATCCCCTGCACGCATCCCTGCTTGTGCTGCTCCACTACCCTCTATAACCTGTACAACTGGCACACCTATGGGATCATTGTAGAATATGCTCCTAACCTGGGGAGAGAGCAACTCAAGTATGTTCCCGAATGCTGGGTTGAACATGAGCAAGGAAGCAACAAGGAATGAGAGTAGTATGTTTGATGTTGATCCTGCTGCTATCACCCTTACCCTAGATACCCTCCTTGCCCTATTGAACTCATCCTCATCTGGCTCTACAAACCCTGCTATAAGGGCGATTATTATAGCAAACCCTCCAGACTTTACCCTTATCCTCTCAAGCCTAGCAACTATACCATGGGCTACCTCATGCACAACAAGCACTATTGGCGCTGCTAGAAGGAAGTACACTAGATTTGGCACACTCCTTATAGTTACACCAGGGATGAGCAGTGTTACCTCTGAGAACTGTCCACTATCTGCAAAGAAATGTACAAGGTTGTTGAGCAAGAACCATACTGCAAATACCATCATTATCGCTCCAGCAACTATGCTAACATCTGCAAATACCCTAACTACACTCCTGTTGATTGCTAAGAGCCTATCTAGTGTAGAGGATACACCATGATTCTTGTATGTTAGCATG